>NZ_JOBX01000008.1:0-166741 GCF_000720645.1 Streptomyces sp. NRRL S-378 | reverse complement strand
GCGGGAGGAGGGGCAGTGGTACTTCCAGCGGTACATACCCCACCTGCCCGCGGCCGGGGAGATCGTCTTCTTCGACCGGTCCTGGTACAACCGGGCCGGCGTGGAGAAGGTCATGGGATTCTGCACGCCGGAGCAGAGCGGGCAGTTCCTGCGGCAGTGCCCGGCGTTCGAGGCGATGCTGGTGGAGGACGGGATCCTGCTGGTGAAGTTCTGGTTCTCGGTTTCCCGCGCCGAACAGCGCACCCGCTTCGCGATCCGCCAGGTCGATCCGGTGCGCCAGTGGAAGCTGTCGCCCACCGATCTGGCCTCCCTGGACCTGTGGGACGAGTACACCACGGCGAAGGTCGAGATGTTCCGTGCGACCGACACCGCTCACGCACCGTGGACGGTGGTCAAGACCAACGACAAGCGCCGCGGCCGACTGGAAGCCATGCGGAGCCTGCTGTGGCGCATCGACTACGACCGCAAGGACGAAACGGCTGTCGGCCGACCCGACGCCCTCATCGTCGGCGCCGCGGACACCCTCCTCGAGGCCGGTGAAGAGCCGTCCGACCTCTCCCCCACTCCTTTGGCCGGGCCACCCCTCGGCCCCGGGCTTCACCCCGACCTGTAGCGGCTCCGGCTCACCGGTGCCTCTGAGGTTCGCCGACGCAGCGGCCACTTCGAGCGATCAAACATGCGTGTGTCTCTCCGGCGGAGGGACACGACGGCGGCTGCGGGAAGCGCATGCCGACCACGGCAGGGTCCGAGAGCCGTTGCCGCCCCACCACTGCGCTCAGCGGCCCCGGCACCCTCTCAAAGGGTGCCGGGGCCGGTTCATGCCGTGGGTCAGGCGGGGCGGCCGCCGAAGGGTGCGCCCGTGCCGTAGTAGGTGCCCAGCTCCTCGCGGTAGCCGGCGTCACCCAGGTGCTTGTCCCGGTGGAACTCGGGCGCGTTCTTGACCTGGTCCTTGGTGCGGTCGACGTAGACCTTCTCCTCGGCCTCGTCGATCCGGATCACGGTGCTCGCCGGGAGCAGCACCTCCTTGCCGAAGATCCATACACCGGTGTCGACGACCAGGTAGGCGTCTCCCACCTCGTCGGAGTGTTTGTCGACCTTGCCGATGTCGCCGTCCGTCGCCTCGACCTTGTAGCCGGTCAGGTCTGTGGCCGGAAGACGGCCGGCGGTCGGCTTGTAGCTCCACACGTTATCGGTCATGCGAGACAACTCCTTCGAAGTAGGTAGAGGGCACGGTGCGCCAACGCAATTCCGTCCCTCGAATCCGTGCAGTGGCTTTTTCGCCCGTGCCCCGTGGGTGCCGGTTCATTCACGGTGCGGGAACCGGGATTCGGTAGTGGAGGCCATCAGCGAAACGGCCCCGCCCTCCTGAGAGGGGGAGCCGTTTCGAGGCGAGGTCGTTCAGGCGTGGCGGTGGTGGCGCTTGCCGGTGGCGAGGCGGTAGACGGCGAGGAGGATGACCGAGCCGATGATGGCGGCGATCCAGGTGGAGAGGTCGAAGAAGCCGTCGATGGAGTCGACGCCGAATATGACCTTGCCGAGCCAGCCGCCGAGCAGGCCGCCCGCGATGCCGATGAGCATGGTGATGACGACGCCGCCCGGGTCCTTGCCCGGCATAAGGGCCTTCGCGACGAAGCCCGCGAGCAGGCCGATCAGAATCCAGGCAATGATGCCCATGCGCTTCTCCTACCTCGATGAATAAAGCCGGTGTTAGCACTCGTCTTCACCGGATCGAGGATTCCAAACGGGTCGGCCACAGTATTTCGCCGGCAGATCGGCGGAGGCGCCCAGCGCGCTGCGGCTCGTGGACCAGCCCGTGCCCGTGGTAGTGCCGCACCGTCTTCACCGTAACGCCGACGAACGCCGCCGCCTGTCCGATCGTGACCCCGCTCGTCATCCGCTCGGCCTGCCTCGTCGTAGGGCCCGGACGGCGTTGCCGAGCAGGTGTAAGGGGCCGCGCCGAGGCCGTGCGGCAGCCCGGCCCCGGTTCGCATTCTGTCTGACGCATCGGAGCGTGCATGCCCGGCATTCAGCCCGTCGGACGCGCCGGAGCGTCCTGCCCGCCGCGGAACACCAGTCTGACGAGCCGCTGTTGGGCGGCCTGGAATGCCGATGCCACGGACATGTCGGCGTCGTCCACAGAGGTCAGCCAGGCGGTCATGGTCGTGCGGCCGTCGGGCGTGCTGTCCATCAGCGCCGCCGATCCGATGGTGGCGCCGTTGTGGTGGAAGACGGTGCCGCCGCCCGAGCCCAGGGCCTGGGCGAACACCCCCAGCAGAGGGTTGCCGTCCGCGCGGAACACCTGCGCGCCGCTCGCTGGGGGCTGGGCGTTCAAGCCGAGAGCCGAGAGCCGAGAGCCGAGAGCCGAGAGCAGCGTCGAGGCACTTGGGTGAACCGGGGCCACAAGCCGGAACCGGGATCAGCGTCGGGTGTTGAGCATGTACGGCGTCGCGTGGCGCCCCTCCTCGGAAAGGAATGCTCATGACCTCTGTCGTTCGCACCGTTTCGATCATCATGTTCGCAGTCGGTACCGCGCTCTTCGGTCACGGCGCTGCAGTCGCCGCGTCCGCCCCGCAAGACAGCCCGGTGATCATTCAGTGCAACAACCCGACGAACGTCTCCCTCCTGGATGCTTCGGGTGGAGACTCGCTGGTCAGTCAGTTGATCGATGTTCTCGGTGGTTCCAACGAGGGCAATAACGCTTCTGCGGTCGAAACAGGAGCGGGGGGTGAGGCCTCCGGCGGCAACGCCTCCCAGTCGGCGAACAAGAACCGCTGCGGTCTGAGCTCGGACGTCGACGCGAGCACCCGCATCGACAACAGCCAGCGCATCGACAACAGCCGCAACCTCGACATCGACAACGGCCCGAGCCTGCTCTGACTGGTCCGGGAGCAGGCAGCACCGGCAAACGACGGCACTCCGCCGGCAGCCTCACCACTGAACCCATCGCCTGGCACTGGCGAGTGGGCTGGAAGCCCGCTCGCCAGCTGCTTGATCACCACCCTCGGCGTGTCTCCTGTCCGCTGTTGCGGGGAAGGGCGGCGCCTCATGCGGAACCTTTCGGAAAGGGAAGCTCGTGCATTCTGCTGTTCGCATCGCCTCGGCCATCGTCATCGCTTTCAGTGCCGCAGCATTCGGTCATGGCACTGCGAGTGCGGCGCCTGCCGGAGAGGACCGCCCCGTGCTCATCCGGTGCAACAACCCCTCAAGTCTTTCTCTTGCTGATGCCTCTGGTGGAGACTCACTGGTCAGGCAGCTGATCTCGGTTGTTTCGGGAGATGGGGACACGAACGACGGGAACCTCGCCTCCGGAGTCATCACGGGAGAGGGCGGCATTGCCGACGGGGGCGACGCGTCGCAGTCGGCCAACGAGAACCGCTGCGGGGCGAGTTCGGACATCGACGCGAGTACGCGCATCGACAACAGCCAGCGTGTCAACAACAGGCGCGATCTCGACATCGACAATGGCCCCGGCCTGCTCTGAGACGAGCCGGCGGCGGAGCACCGCGGTGGTGTGGCGGGCAAGGGAGACGCCCTCACGAGCCGGGCAGCGGTGGAGTGCTCCTTCCGTGCGGACCGGGAGCCGGCCTCTGTCCTCGTCGACGGGCGCCTCCGCCCTGAAGAGACCTGCGAGGGGATCCGGCTCAACGGCCGTGTGCCCTCGCAGCTCACGCCGGACACCTCGTCGTCGTCCGAGCCCGGAACATCGCTACCGGAGCAACGACCCGAACGTTCGCCCGACCGCTCAGGTTGCGGCGAGGGTGCGCCGCGGTGGCACTCCGTAGACCTCACGGTAGGCGGCGGCGAAACGCCCCTGGTGGTGAAAGCCCCACCGGGCCGCAAGGGCCGTGACGGTGTCCCGTGCCGGATCCGCGGCAACCAGGTCCTCGTGAGCCTGCGCGAGGCGTACGCGGCGCAGGTAGGCCATGGGAGTCGTGCCGAGGTGGCGTCGGAACGCGTACTGGACGGCGCGAGGGGTGACGCCGGCGGCGGCTGCCATGTCAGCCAGGCCGATCTCGGCCTGGGGCTGCGACTCGATGAACGCGACGGTCCGGCGGGCGGTCTCCGAGGTCGCGTCGCGGGTGTCCGCGAGTACGGGCTCGGGGCGGGCGTCGGTGTCGAAGGCCGCCAGGATGGTCGCGGCCAGCAGCCGCGCGGCGGCGTCGACCACCAGCGGCGCACCGCCCGGGGCCAGTGCCAGGACGCTCTGCTCGACGTAGTCGACGGTCCTCTTCCAGTGGTCGGCCATGGCCGGGGAGACGGGAGTGAAGCGGGTGAACCGCAGGGGGCGGGTCTTCTGCCCGGCCGGGCGGCCGGCGACCTCCTGCACCAGCGTGGGCGGCACCGTCACCGCTCGTAGCTCGGCGGAGAACACCCTTCCCGCGTAGGGGAGGTGGGGTTGCGAGATCGCCAGAACGTCACCCGGCACGGCCTCGGTGGCGTCGTCCTGGCACTCCCGGGTCATGCGGCCGCCCATGACGTGCGTGATGGCCACGGCGCCCAGCGGGTCGGTGGCGTAGGAGTATTCCGTCGGCAGCGCCAGGGTACTGAGCGACAGCGAGCCTGCGGTGGTGCGGGAGTACCGGAACGCACTGTGGGGTGCCGGCGTCCTCATGCGCAGGCTCGTCCCGTACGCCGCCTTCAACCAGTCGCGGGCGACGTCCACCTCGGTGGTCAGTAGGCTCTGCCCGCCCGACGGTCCCGTCTGCGGTTGATGTGCCATGACGACGGACGTCCTCTCGCGCGGCGGGCGCGGCATGCTCGAGCAGCGCGACCTCAGAATACGTCGAGAGGGGACGTAACGTACACGCCGGAACCCGGGATGGGCGTCCGGGGCCGAACTCGCTGGTGTCCACGCAGGGTGCCGCCGCGCAGCTGTCGCCCTGGGGGCCAGGTTCCGTGCCTCGTGGCGCCCGGTACGCGGGCACGTGGGTCGCGAGCGGGTGCTCGGAGAAGTCCGGAGAGCCGGCCGTTGTGGGCGCCCCAGCAGTCGGTGGCGGCGACACTCCGGATTCTGCGGAGGACCGATCACGGGCACGTGCGCCGCCCGGGGCGGCGGCGCCGGGTCATCGGCGGGCCCTTGGGCGAGTGAGCTGCCGATGGCAGGGCAGGCGGAAGGTGCGTACAGCTTGCAGATCCTCGTCGTAGCCCCGAGGTGTCCCGAGCCCGCCTCACGCAAGGAGACTGTCATGCACAGCAGCCCGCCGGAGCCTGAGCTTCCGGATCGTGTACCGGAGAAGCGCAACGCCCTCACCCCCGACCTGCCGCCCCTCGGCCCTGCCGCCCCTGACCTGCCGAGCTCCACGGCCGGACGCCCCCGGCACGGTAGCCACGAGAGGGACTCACGCGGGGACGGAGACGGCGACGAACGGCCTCCGGCCGGCCCGGGCAACACCAAGCCTCAGGAGCCGACGGACTGACCGCACTCGTGGACGGATCGCGCTCGGCATCCCGGCCCCGGGGAGGTCACTCCCGATCCCCGCGCCGGTGACGACCCCGACTCGAGCGAGGCAAGCCTGACCGGCAACACCCCGGGCAGCACCCGGCTCCGACCCCCGGGACGGGGACCCCAGCGCGGTTCCCGTCCCGGGTTGGGCCACCGGTTGCGCCCAGGTGCGGATCCCCCCGGAGTGGGACGACGCGGCTGTACAGGCCGAGGTCGCCGCGGTCCGAGCCGTGACCGGAGCAACCGCGGACCCCGTCAGGGCGTTTCCCCTACCTCTTACCGCTGCGCCTCCGGAAGAATGAGCGGAAGGAACCACTCTTCTCCATGCCTGACCCATACGGCGGATCCATGCCCGACCCATGCGGCGGGCCGGGCCCACCGCATGGACAGAGCCCGGCCAGGGTGACTACGGGCGCCTGGCCGGGCTCTGCGTGCGTGGGTACCGCGCTTGGGTCAGAAGTCGTCGACCGCGTCGTGACGGAGGTCCTCTTCGCGGCGCCGCTCCATCTCCTCCGGGCGCTTGCCGCCACCTGAACGGGTGCCGGGCTCGGGGTGGATCGGGTCCTGACCGGGGCGCTGCGGGCGCTGGGGGCGCTGCTGTTCCTCGCGGCCCTTACCCGGTTCCTGGCGCTTGTCCTGCATACCGCCCATGACGGCGACTCCTCGATGCGTTGCGTGGGGGTGGTCCTTCCTCCGCCACACTGACACCAAGAGTCACATCCCGCATTATTTCGGCTACGTATCGTGGCGGAAGGGTGAGTGGTGGCCGGTGCGGATGCGTCACGAGGCCGGGGTGCCGAGGATGAGCGCACTCCCCCGTCACCGCACCGTCAGGAGCAGGATTCACATGCTGGAGCGCACCCTGCGCAAGGACCGCACCGCGGCCGCCCTCGTCCTTCCCGCCGACACCCCCGCCCAGGGCGGGAAGCGGGCCGTCACCGCCGAGCCGCCCACCGGAAACAGCCGCTCCTCGCGCTACCTGGCGGCCGGGGACTACTGGTTCGACAACGACAGCGCCCAAGGCGGGGAGGGTCCCCACAGCCGCCTGCACAGCTGACACCAGGGGGCTCCGCCTGTCGGCTCCTCCCCGCGCGGGGGCAGCGCGTACCGGGTGTCCGTGCCTCCGCAGACACCCGACCCCGACCGCTCCCGCGGCCTCCGAACCGGCTCCGTAGGCAAGACGCGCCGCATCCCCATCCCCATCCCCGGCCGCACGGCCGTGGTCCTGGTCGCGCTGTGGGCGGCCTTCGCCGGTACCTGCGTCACCGTCGGCGACGCCTGATTCGGGGGCGTCGTCAGCGCCGTCGCCGCCCTCTAACGGCGCATGGCGCGCACGCCACTGAACCCGGCGAGGTGCTTCCTCGCGCCAGTGCTCCCTCACCTGGCCCCCACGCGGGCGGGGCCGTACGGCGGCTCTGTCAGTCGTCGACGGCCTGGTAAAGGGTGGTCCAGAAGTCCTGTATGGCGTGCGCCGAGTCCGGGGTGGACATGCCGGTCTGGGTGAGGAGTATGCCGACGAGCTGGTTGTGGGGGTCGGCGTAGGTGGTGGTGCCGGCTCCGCCGTCCCAGCCGAACTGGCCGATGGGCGCGTAGTCGCCGCGGTAGGTGCGCACCGTCATCCCGAAGCCCCAGCCGCCGGTCTGCCCCTGGCCGTGCGAGAGGTGGACGACGCTGCGCGCCCAGCCCTGGAGGGCGGTCGTCTGGTCGGGGGTGAGGCGGTTGGTGGTCATCAGCTCGACGGCGGGCCGGGACAGGATGCGCTCGGTGCCGTGCATCCCGTGGTTGAGGAGCATGCGGAAGTAGGCGTGGTAGTCGTCGGCTGTCGAGTCGAGTCCGCCGCCGCCGGACTGGAAGGCCGGAGCCGTGCTGTGGTGTCCCCCGGCGGCCGGGTCCTCCACGGTGAACTCGCCGGTCTGCGGGTCGGGGGCGTACAGGGGCGGCAGGCGGTGGAGCTTGTCGGCGGGTACGTGGAAGCCGGTGTCCTTCATGCCCAGCGGTTCGAAGATGCGCTCGCGCAGGAACGCCTCGAACGTCTGGCCGGTGACCCTGGCCACGAGGACGCCGAGTACGTCGTCGCCGACGTTGTAGAGCCAGCGTTCTCCGGGCTGGTGCATCAGCGGGAGCGTGCCGAGGCGGCGCATCCATTCGTCCGGTTCGACCGCCGGCAGCATCCATCCGTTCTCGCCGTAGATCTTCCGCTCGAAGAAGGCGCTCATCATCGGTGAGCCCATCGCCGTAGTGTCCAGGCCGAGCCCGCAGGTGGAGGTGAGCAGGTCGCGCACGGTGATCGGGCGGCCTGCCGGCACGGTGTCGTCCAGAGGGCTGTCCGGCCGCCGGAGGACCTGCCGGTCGGCGAGTTCGGGCAGCCACTGGTCTATGGGTTCGTCGAGCCGGAGCCGGCAGTCATCGAGCAGGACCATGGTCGCGGCGGCGGCGACCGGTTTGGTCGTCGAGGCCATCCGGAAGATGGTGTCGCGGCTCATGGGCGCACCGCCGTCGTGGCGCATCGTCCCGATGGCCTCGACGTGGGTCTCTTCGCCCCGGCCGATGAGGGCGACGAGGCCGGGGATCTTCTTGGACTCGACGTGCGTCTGCAGTACCTCGCGCAGGCGGCGCAGTCCTGCTGCGGACAGGCCGTTGGTGCGGTGTGCCATGACGGGTCTCCTCGTACGCGGGTGGTCGGTCTCGGCGGTGCCGCGGGCATGCGGCGGCAGACGGCCGGCCGGGGTGGGCTCCGGCCGGCCGCGTGGTGCACAGGTGTGGGAAGGAGGGGTCCGCCTCTGTGGGGCGAGGTGCTGAGGCGGCTCAGGCCGTCCCGGTTGCATCGCCGGCGGCGCGGTCGATGTCCTCGTTCAGCTGCTTGCGGGCGCGGGCGGGGACGTAGCCGCCGTCGGAGTAGTTCTGGGCGAACGTGTCGGCGAACTCCACCGGATTTAGCAAGACGGAATAGCGGAGGGATCGGACCGGGCCGGGCCGGCGGCAGGCTGCGGGGCCGACGGCAGGCTGCGGCGAGGAGGCAGGCTGCGGGGAGGAGTTCTGCGCACCCTGGGGCGACGTGCGGGACGTCCGCGCGCAGCTGATTCACGGCGGCATCCATGGACCTGGTGTTGCGCAGCACCAGCGCGTTCAGCACCAGGCCGGGCGCGCCGACCTGGCCCTCCATGCCGTCCTGGTAACGCTGGTGGAGCTGCCCGGCGCGACCGTGGCAGATCTTCCGCACAAGCGCGTGCCGGGCCTCCTCACCTCCTGAAGGTCGCCCTGCACCTTGATGTGCGCCGGTAGCCGTGCTCAGGCGCAGGATGTGCAGCGCCTCGGCGATCCGCCCGTAGGGGGGCGATCGCATCGCCGAGCGGCGTGGGGCGGCCTTCCCGGGAGGGCATTGTTGCTGCTACTCATCCCGTGCCGCCCGGTGACACTCGCTCAATACTGCGGCAGTACGGCAGTCCGTGCAGCGCCTCCCCGGCCAGGAAGCGACGTGCCAAGTCGGCGACTTCCGCTGTCCGTTCCAGGATGACCATGTGATCGGCGTCGCGGACCTCCGCATGCCAACTGTCGGCACACGCCGCCGCCATCTGGCGGCACAGCTCCGGCGTGGTGAACGAGTCGTACTCGCCGGCCACGGTCAGGACCGGCGGACGAGGCGGCCGGCTGGTGTCGAGAGCCTGATGGGTGAGCAGGCGCAGGGTGTTGGTCCGCATCTGGTGCGCCTCCGCCTCGGAGAGGTTGCTGATGCGACGCAACAGCAGCCTGCGGACCCGGGCGCCGTTGGGAATGTCCGCGAGGCGTTCGGGCGTCATGAGCAGGTCGACCGTCACACGCGCGTAGGTCTCCATGTCTCCGGCGGCCAGGTGTTCCAGAGTGCGGCGCATTGCGGCCTGTGCATGGTCGGGGATGGCGGTCATCGTGCCGACCAGGACCATGCGCCCCACCCGGTCCGGGTGGCGCCGGGCGATCTCGTAGGCGATGGCGCTTCCGTAGGAGCCGGCGAGTACGTTGACCTGACCGGCGCCCCACTCGTCGAGCATGTGGCAGACCGCGTCGGCGAGGAAGTCGCCGCCGTAGGTTTCGGGCAGCATGTCGGCTGCCCCCCAACCCGGGGGGTCGACGGTGAACACGTCCATGCTCCTGAGGAGCACCTCTTCGCAACGCCCCCAGGACTCCTTGCGCTGGAACGCACCGCCGATGAGCAGCGCGGGCGGGAATCGAGGGGCGGATGCGCGGACCGCACGTGATGCGCAGGAGTGCCCTGCCAACGATGTGCTCGCACAAGTGCTTCGCCCGGTGGCCGAGCGGTCTCGGCGGGGAGATGCGGCGTCTTGAGCGGCGTGCCGGAGTAGATCACTCGGGTTGAACGATCTGCTAGATCCGGAGTCACAGGGGCACCCCCCGACCGTGGGCGGCGCCGCTCGGCTGCCAACGGCCGGGGACAGGAGGAGAGCCCGCCCCGGACGCGTGACAGCTCGGCCAACACCTCGCGGCGGGCATCGTGCTGCAGCAGGCACATCCTCACGGCCTGCGGCTGAATGCGTGTGTTCCTCAGTCGGAGCACGTGTTCAGGCGAAGGCCGTTTCCACGTACGGCGGATACCGAACCGAGTGAGCAAATACGACGCGCACGGTTCGCGGAACAGCACCTACCGGCGGCGCGGGGATCCGGGCCCGCAACGAGTGGCCCAGTCACCGATCGGCGACAGCCGCACTCCACTGGCCTGCACGACGACGAAACCGCCGTCTTCGAAAGCGACTCGATCGCCGGGGGCCAGGAAGAGCGGGTTCGCCAACTCGAAGGCGTACCCGTCGTCGGTCTCGAGGTCCTTCACCAGCACCAACCGCGAAGTCGGCGTGGCTCCGTCAGCTACCAGGCGCATGCCGAGATGATCACACACGGCCTGAGATCACCTCGACCTCATTCAGCGGCCGCTCTTCTGGCGTTCCAAGACCGTCCGGACGGGATCCGTGCAGGCGGCGAGGAGTGCCCGGGCGCGGTCGCGGAGGGCTTCGTCCTCGCGGATGACGCGGTCTTCGACTCCCGACCGGATCACCCGGGCGTCGAAGGCGACGTCAACAGCATCGAAACGATCAAGCATCAGATGTGCGGCAGAGCCTCATTCGCTCTACTCAGAACACGCATCCTTCTGAGCTATAGCTGTAGTCCTCGCCGATCAACGGCGGCAACCGGCGTGACTCACCCGCCCGATCATGCAGCTGGCGGGGGAGAGAAGATGACGGACATGAACATCGAACAGGCCGTCGCAAAGATCGGGAGCGCTGAGGAGATGCCTGGCCTGCCCATGGCCTGGCGATGGTCACCCATGTCGCGCTTCATGTTCTCCCTCGCCATGGACGCTGACGGGTCCTGGGCCTACCAAATGAACTCGCTGGACATCCACGACGAAGGTCTGAGCAGGGCTGTTCTTGAGTTCGCGAGGCAGCGCCGCCTTGGACGCGGACCAGGAGCCCGCCCGTTCACGATGGCCGCCGGATTCTCCTACGGGACCTACCGGTTCGACGCCGTGGTAGCGGCTGCACCGCCCGTGCACGGCTACCACCACGGCCGGAACGAGGCCCTGAACGAGGTCGTGTCAGCGGTCTTCCCTGCGTACCGGTGTGAGGTCCGCGGGGACGAGAGCCTGGAGGAGGCCGTTCTGCGGTTCAAGGGCATGATGCGGCCGACGGTCATCTCCCGGCCGCCGGTTCCGTACCTGCTGATGCGATACGAGAACACCCGGACCCACGGCGGCAGCGTGGGGCCGTCCCGTGGATTCGCCACGCACGAGGTGTTGCTCAGGGAGCTCGGCCTTCTCGAAGGCGCTCCGGGGAGCTTCGTGGAGTTCGAGAACTCGCAGGGCCAGGTGTGGAACGTCGAGTGGGTCGGTTCGTGGCTGGTGAACGGCACAGCCCAAGATGCAGCCCCCTCCGAAAGCTGGGTGGCATCGGTTCTGGGATGTCCATAGAAGTCTCGACGGCCTCCGTCCCCCTCCTGACGTAGTCGTCACGGAAGCGCGGCCGGAATCACGCAGTTGGCCACGCACCAGCGAGAGGGCCCGGCCTGCCGCACCCTCCAGCGGGAGGTGGAGTCCTTGAGGTGATGGCGGCGCTGACACTGCTGACCAGCCCGGACCCGGTCATCAGGAAGTCCGTTCTCCACAATGCGCTGGGACCCGTCACTCACCAGAACAGCATCCACCGAAGCCGTGCGGCGATGATGTGTGGGTGTTCTACGGAGATCTCAGCGAGTACGACTACCAGGACGAGGATGCGTTCACGGACAGGGAGTCGGGCTTCTACTCGCTCTGGTACCGTCCGGCGTACACCCGCCTGAGCATCGGGTGGTTGGCAGCCGGCAAGCCGTACACGACCGGAGCGGTTCCCACCGCGTTCGTGGAAAAGTTGAAGGCTGTTCAGCAGGTCCAGTGGATGAACGTGTGCCTCGGGGTACACGCATGCGACCTGTGCCCTGAGAAGAGGGCTCCGGCGGGCAACGGCGAGGTTCGGATCCCGGGCGAGCCCGGGGTCGCTTATGCCGCTCCGTTCCTGATCACGCACTACGTGACCGATCACGGTTACCGGCCGCCGCAGGTCTTCATCGATGCCGTACTCGCCGTCGATCTCGACGCGTGGACCGCCGCGCGATGGCCCGACGTGCCCTTCCCCTGGGTCCCGGATGACGCCGAACGCATGCTGGAGTAGGCCCGAGCGAACCCATGTGCGCAGCCGAAGCCGGATCGAGGCGACGGTGACCGTTGCTCAGGGCGCCGGTTCCTGCCGGTTGCGGTTGAGGTGTCGGCGTCTTCGACCTCGTGGCGAGGAAACGGAGCGGACCGCACCGGGCGCGGCCGTGGTCCGCGCGGTGGCCGGGCAGCGCGCCCGATGGGTCGTAGTCCTCGCCCGTACGGGATCGTAAGTACTCGACAGCCCGTGTAGCGGAACGGCCTGGCGGCGAGGCTCCCGCAGTCGGCCGGAATGTCGCCGACGTGCGCCGCTGCGGGCGGCAGCGGCGACCGCGCTCCCTGCCGTCAGCCTCCGGCAGCCGCGCCGAACTCGGTGGTGAGGACGTCGGCGAGGACGGCCAGGCCGCTCCAGTCGCCGTTGACCTGGCTCGTGAGCAGGTGCTCGCCGTCACGGGAGCCCATGGCGCAGGTCCACGAGCCGTACGTCGCACCCGCGTTGCCCCAGACCGTGATGCCGGACGGCAGTGTCCAGGAGAACACGCCCAGGCCGTACCGGGTGCCCGGGATCCACGGTACGGGTCCCGTGGTGTCGACGGTGGTGAACATCTCCCGCTGCTGTTCGGCGGGCAGGAGGTGGCCTTGGAGCAGTGCGCGGAAGAAGCGCTGCAGGTCACCCGTGGTCGAGACGAGGCCGCCGGCCGCCCATGCGAAGGACTGGTTCATCTCGGTCGCGTCGTGGACCACGGGCTGGGCGTCGGAAGCGAAAAGGGTGGAGTAGTGCCGGCAGTGCGTCCCTCGGATCGCCGGTTCCGTGCCGGGCAGGTAGGTCCCGGTCAGCCTCAGAGGTCGGATGATCCGCTGGGTGAGCGCTTCGGCGAACGTCCCGCCCGTGACCTCTTCGACGATCAGGGCGGCCAAGACGTAGTTGGTGTTGGAGTAGAGGAAGGCGTCCCCCGGAGCGAAGGGCGCAGGGGTGGCCAGACCGGTCCTGATCAACTGCTCGGGGGCGTAGGTGTGGTAGCGGTGCTGGAACCACGCCTCACCGATGCCGTTCTTGAAGAACTCCGCGTCATTGGCGTAGTTGAAGATGCCGCTGGTGTGGTCGAGCAACTGGCGGATGGCGATCGCGCGGCCGTCGTAGCCGTTGCCCGCCACCATGCCGGGCAGCCACTGCTCGATCGTGTCGTCGAGGGCCAGCCGGCCCTCGGCCGCGAGCTGCAGGACGAGCGTGGCGGTGAACGCCTTCGTCGTGCTTCCGATCCGGAACCGCTCGGACGGTCGGCGTTCCTCCCCGGTCCAGGTGTCGGAGACCCCCGCCGAGCCGAACCAGGCACCACTGCCGTCGCGCACCTCGACGACGATGCCGGGAGCGCCGCCCGGGACGGTGGCGCGGTCCAGGGCGTGCTGCATTGCGGAGCGGTCGAGGGCGGCGTCGATGGCCGCTGCGGAGGCCTCCGGCGCACTCTGTGCGGTCGCCTCGGTGGAAAAGTGACTGGTCATGCCGGTCTTCCTTTCAGGAGTTCGGTTTCGGTTTCGTCGGATCGGGTGGGCGGGCTGGGTCAGCGCGCCGGCCAGGAGGGCTCGGGGATCCCCGCCGGGCGCGCCGTGGCGGGCCCAGCCGTGGGGCGCTCGGCCGTAGGGGGCTCAGCCGGAGCGCACTCGGCCGTAAGGCGGTCGGCCGTAGGGCTCTCAGGCGGAGTGCACTCAGCCGTAGGGCGCTCAGCGGTCGCGATCACTCGTGCGGTGGTCCCCGCCGTGAGCAGCAGCACCGCAGCGAGGGCGAGGAGGGTGGCGGTGTCCGGATGGATCAGGGACTGTCCGCGCCCCGCCTGCCAGGTCACCACCGCGACCAGCCCCGGGTAGCCGAGCGCCGCGCTGCGGACCAGGCGGGCCCTCACCTCCTCGTCGCGCAGCCGGACGCCCTCGACGGCCAGGGCGGCCAGGGCGGCCAGTACCGCGGTGATCAGGAGGAGCACCTGGATGCCGTGCAGGGCGAAGAAGTGCGGTACCCGGAAGTCGCCCCCGGTCACGCTCCCGTTGGTGAGGGGCATGCCGTGGCCATCAGGGTCACGGATGCCGTGGCCCTGGTACATCTGCACGGAGTGGCCGTTGGCGTCGGTCACCGTACGGGAGTGGATCTCGGTGACCGTCCAGAAGACCGGCAGGGCCATGCCGAAGGTGGCGAGTGCGAGACCGTAGCGGATGGCGCAGGTCATGGGGACTCCCGATCAGCAACGAGCGCACCCCTCGTCCGGGGCCGGCTCGGATCACATCGCGCGTTCACGAATGACTAAAAGCTAAATTGCTTTCACTTATCCGTCAATCATAAAATCGATGAACAGCGCGTTCACGCAGGTCAATCTAAGGGTTTTTTGCAATGACAATGGGAGCGAATGCACATACAACTCCGTCAGATTTGCAATGACATGGTCGTGAAAGCAATACTGGGCGCCCGCACGCACCTGACACGGAGGCAATGCCGATGCCCGGAGGCAGACTGACCCACGACGAGCGGTCGGAGATCGCCGCGGGGCTCCGCGACGGACTCAGCTACACCGACATCGCCGGACGCCTGGGCCGGCCGATCTCCACCGTCACCCGGGAGGTGGCTCGCAACGGCGGCCCCGCCGCCTATCGGGCCGACGCGGCCCATCGCGCCACCACGAGCCGCGCCCGCCGCCGCAAGCAATCCGCGGCCGCCACTCCGGCCACCTCCCCGACCGCGGGCGACGCACACGGCCGCGACCCGGAGGCGGTCCGCGAACTGGAGGAACAGTTCACGGCGATGATGGTCGGTACGGGGCTCCCCCGCATGACCGCCCGGGTACTGACGTGCCTCTACGTCACCGATGGAGGCAGCCTGACCGCCACCGAGCTCGCCCGGCGCCTCCAGGTCAGCCCCGCCTCCGTCTCCAAGGCCGTCGGCGAACTCGAACAGCAGGAGCTCATCAGGCGCGAGCGCGACACCGGTCGGCGGCGCGACCGGTACGTCATCGACGCCGACGCCTGGTTCCGCGGTTGGATGGCCAGTGCCCGTCAGAACACCATGCTGGCCGACTTCGCCCTGCGCAGCGCCCGGGTCCTCGGCCCCGCGACACCCGCCGGCACCCGGATGCAAGACATCGGCCACTTCTTCGAGCACGTCGGGCGGACCATGATCCAGGCGGCCGAGCAATGGCGGCAGGACGACGCCGCGAGGCGCAGCACACCGACTGAGCCGCCGGCCGGCCCCCGGCCGTAGCCGCCGGCGAGTGGGCCGCGCTCACAAGGCGGCCGTCAGCGGTCGAGGGGGGCGGGTCCGGCCGTACTGCGTCCCGTGAACGGGGACGGGGGCCTGTCCCGCACCTTCCATACCGGCACGGGCCGAAATGGAGCCCAATCCCCGTGACGTCATTGCAGTTCAGCAAGTTTCGGCCACATGTACGATCCCGGGCGTGATCGTCGCTTCCCTTGACCCCACCTCGCAGGCCTGGGCCTTCGGCGAGGTCGTTGGCTACATGACCGCCGCCGCTCTGGGCATCGGCGTGCTGTGGTGGCTGACCCGCGCCTGGCGCAAGCAGTCCACTCCGCCCGGCAGCGATCCCGTACACGCGGCGCGGGGGAAGAGGAAGCGGACCTGGTTCATCGCGGGCGTGAGCGTGTTCATCGCCGCCGTCGCGAGCGTGAAGGCCTTCGCCTCCTACGACCCCGAACCCCGGGCCTTCGAGGCGGTCGCCGCGGACGGGACCGCGGAGTACCCCGTCATCATCCTCCCGGAACTCTTCGACCGCTTCCGTCTGCTGAAGGGCGAGGACGCCGCGCGCGCCGAGGACGAGGTGCTGGCCGGCCGGACACTGCCGCACAGCATCCGGACCGGCTACTACGACCAGGACGCCGACGGCTCTTACGACCTCTTCGTCATGGTCAACAGCGCCGACTGGGACCCCAAGGTCGCCGAGTCCAAGGCCACCAAGTCCATCTCCCAGGAGTTCCGCAACCTCTTCGCCGGCGCCAAGGCCCGCGACGTGACCCGCTTCGACCCCGGTCGGCACGGCGGCGGCCTCGCCTGCGGCCACGTGACCGGACCCGACGGCGACCAGACCCTCTGCGCATGGAGCGACGCCGCCAACCTCGTCGGCGTACGCCACGTTTACGAGACCGACCTCGCAGCAGCTGCCCGTACGACCCTCGCCCTGCGCGACGCAGCCAGCACCTGACCCCACCGCGCTGCGGCTCCCGTGCCGCTGCCGGACGTCTGCCGTACCGAACGGTGGGCGTACTGTGCGTGACGACGTCGGCGCCCGACACCCCCGCCGCCCTGGACCGTCCACGACGGCCGGGCCGGGCAGGTGGACCTGCGGTGCACACCGCCTCGTGCGGCGCGTCCGCACGGGTGCGGGCCGTTCTGCAACCGTGCCGACCGGTGCTTCGGCCACTGCGTCGGCCCCGTCCGCGCGGACGGGGCCGACGGATCGCGGTCGAGGGCCAGTCGGGCTGGGCGGAGAACGTCCGCACGCGGTGGTAGTGGCCGGTCAGTCGCGGCCGCCCCCGGCTCCGTCGAGCGCGGTGACGGTGCCACCGCCGGCGAGGGTGCCCGTCAGGGACACGGCACCGTCCGGGCCTGGCCAGGGTGCGGCGAGGGTGCGGTCGGAGCTGTCGGCGCGGACGGCTCCGGCCGCCGTGATCCCGGTGACGTGGCGGCTTCCGGCGGCCAGCAGGTACCAGCGGCCGGCCGGGGAGCGCCAGCGGAAGCCCGCGAGGAGGTGCTGGCCGAATCGGCCGCACGCGGCGGTGGACCGGGCCCGGGCCACTTCCTGCGGGGTTCCGGCCTCGAGGCGCAGCCGGACCGTGACGTCGCCGGGCCCGGCCCAGCCGGAGGCACGGGTGCAGGACCAGACCGCACGGCCTGCGCCGTCGGGCAGCTGCGCGGCCGCGAAGTCCCAGACGTTGACGGCCCGGTACGCGCCCGAGCGCAGTTCGCCGAGGCGGCAGGCCAGGGGCGCCCAGGCGGCGCGGGCCTCGGGACCGGTGGCCTCGCGGGGCTGGCGGGCGGGCGCGGCGGCGGGGCCGTCCGGCAGAGGCGTGTAGGTCAGGTGGACCGGGGACAGCGCTCCGAGGTCGGTGATGACGAAGGAGTGCTTCTCGACGATGCGGGTGGAGGAGGTGAGTTCGATGACGGGCCAGGACGCGCAGGGTGCGCCGGCCGGGGGAGCGTCGGCGGGTGGCACCGCGGCCGGGGCGGTGACCCCGTCCGCGGTGAGGGCGAGCGTCTGCGCCGGGTCGCCGGCCCGCGTCAGGTCCCGGGTGGCGGCCGCGGCGATCCAGGGGGCGAGGAGGTAGCGGGCCGATGCCCCGCCGGGGGCCCGGGACAGGGTGAGGGCGGCGGCCGTGGTGACCCCGGCCTGGTCGGTGCGGGTGATGTCGAGGGTACGGCCGCCGGACCCGGTGCCGGTCTCGCCGTAGCGCACGACGCGGTCCCCGTCGCGCAGGAGCACCACGGTGCGGCCGTCCACGTCACCCGCGTAGAGCAGTTGGGGCGGCCGCGGGGGCGGTTCGGCGGTGCTGCCGGGCGCCGCCGTGACCCGGGTCGTGCCCGGCTCGGCCCATGTGCCGAGGGCGCGGGCCAGCAGATCGCGGTCGCCGGTCCGGCCTCCGCGCGCCGGCCAGGCGGTGAAGTCGACGCGGGCGGTGTCGGACCAGACGTCGGAGCGAACGCGCTGGAGCCGGGCGGGGTCCAGGGCCCCGGAGGCTGCGGGCCCGGCGGCCGGTCTCACGTCCGGGTCCGGTGACGGGCCGCGGACGGACAGCACGGTGAGGGTCAGTGCCAGGGTGGCGAGACCGGCCCAGCAGGCCCGTGCCCTGCGGCGGCGGCGCAACAGGTCGGTGGGCCGGGCGCTGACCACGCTGGCGTCGAACTCCGGTCGGCGCAGGGCTCGGAGGAGTTCCTCGGCGACGGGCAGGGCGAGGGCGTCGCGGACGGCACCGGCCGGGTCGGCCGCCCCGGCCCGGCTGAGGAGGCGTACGCTCTCGTCCTCCGTCAGCTCGTCCAGGTGGTGCAGGACGAACGCGGCCCGCACCGGGGCGGGGGTGCCGCTCAGCGTCTGGGCGGCCTCGTCGATGCCGCCCGCGGGCGGCCACAGTCTCAGCCCCCACACGAAGGGCGGGACGGGCGGCAGGCCGATACGCGCCCACGTGCCGCCCGCGGGACCCGAGGGGGCGAGGGTGGCGCGCAGGACGCGGGAGCGGACCAGCGTGAGGTGCCGGCCGGTTGCGTCCGTGCCCGCCTCGGTCGGGGCGGGGGCTGTCGGTGTACCGGGGCGGGGCAGCGCCCGCTGCACCGCCTTGTGGGCCAGCAGGACGCGGGTGTGCCGGCCCAGCGTGTCCGGGAGCGTCAGGTAGGCGAGCCGGACCAGTCGGGGGTACTGCTCGACAAGGACCGCCTCGGCGTGCTCGACGGCGGCCGAGCCGAATCTCGGAGAGGTGCTCACGCCGGCGTCAAACGAGTGAATCCTGCGATGGTCACACTCCGCGCTCGCGGTCGCGGTCTCAGGCGCCCGGCTCCGGGCCGCCGGAGGGAGCGGCGGGGAGGCTGTCCTCGGCCGGACCGCCGCGCGCGCTGCCGCCGGTGCGGCGCAGTGCCTGCGCGCCCGGGCCCGGTGCCGTGAGGTGGTCCAGGGTGCCGGTGATCTCCAGGATGCGGTTCAGCTGCACGGTCCGGCCGTCGAGGTGGAGTCCCGCGCCCGCCTCGTCGGTGCGTCGCCGGACCATCAGCAGGGCGGCCAGGCCGCTGGAGTCGACGGTGGACAGTCCGGCGCAGTCCAGCCGCAGGTCCCGGATGCCGGGATGCGCGGCGAGCAGCCGGTCGACCGCTTCGACGAGGAGGTCGGCGTGGAGGTGGTCGAGGTCGCCGGTCAGCTCGACGCGCACGGCTTCGTGCGAGGAGGAGTACGTCAGGCCCAGCGGGGTGGAGGGCAGGCTCGTCATTCAGCGGTCCCGGCAGCGGTGAGAGGGGTACGGGTCAGGCGGGCGGCTCCCGCCCGCAGCGTGGCGGTGGCGCGGGGGAAGTCCTGCAGTTCCCGCTGCAGCAGCTCCAGCGCGGGCACCAGGGAGCCGGCCGGGACTCCGCGGGCGTCCAGGACTTCGGCGGTCCACAGCAGGAATCCGCAGAAGAGGTCCTCGTCACCGGTGTAGAGGGCGGCGGCGAGGAACTCGACGATGTGGGAGAGGTCCTCGGCCGTCCGCTCGCGCTGCACTTCGGTGTAGGCGCGGACGGCCGGATGGGCGTCCTCCAGTCGTCTGAACACGTCCCGGACCAGTCGCGGACGGCTGCGGGCGACCAGCGTGTACTCCTGGTCGTTGAGGTGGGGCAGGTCGTCGATGGCCTGGTGGCCGGGCCGGGGGCGCGGCAGCGGGCCGCGGGCCAGCTCGTCGGCGGCGGCCCGCGCGTCGGGGGCCCAGACGTCCGCTCCCAGCAGGCGGGCGTAGCGCCCCCCGGGTCCGAAGGCGGCGCCGCCGACCATCACGGGGGTCCCGACGGCCTGGCAGGCGGTGATGGTCGCGTGCGCGGCGGGCAGCCGGGTCGCGAGGGAGCCGGAGAGGGCCACGGCGTCCGGGCCGGTGCGGTGCAGGTGCGCGACCAGGTGCGGGGCGGTGACCTGCGCGCCGAGGTAGTCGACGCGCCAGCCCCGGATCCGCAGCACCTCGGCCAGGAGGCGGGCGGGCAGGGCGTGCCATTCGCCGTCGACACAGGCCACCGTGACCCGGCCGCGTGCCGGGGCCGGGCGCACCGAGGGATGCAGGGCGACGGCGGCGACGGCGCGGTCGTTGATGGCGGTCGCGGCGTGCTCCTGGGCGACGGTGATGCGGTTCGCCGCCCACTCCCGGCCGACCCGTCCCTGGACGGAGGCGATGACGTCGAGCAGGAGGTCCTCCGCCGCCATGCCGTCGTCCAGTGCGCGGAGCACCGCGCCGACCGCGGCCGCTTCGTCCAAGGCCATCACCGACTCCCACATCCGGGCGCGCAGTTCCCCGGGCGGCGCAGCGGACGTCGTGGCCGGGGCGGCGGCGGGAGCCGGTGCCGCGGTGTCGTACGGGCTCACGCGGTGAACCTCCCCCGGGTGTGGCCGTCGACGGCGCTGAGGTGGTTGGTGCGCGGCGCCGAGATCACCACGACGGCCATGTCGTCGTGGCGGCCGGCACCCACCCACTGGGCGGTGAGCATCTGCACGTGCTCCACCACCGCCTCGGCGGGCATCGCCGCGCACTGCGACAGGGCGCGGCGCAGCCGTTCCTCCCCGAACATCGCACCGCCCATGGGTCCTCCCCGTGCCTCGCTGATCCCGTCGGTGTACAACACGCATGTGTCCCCGGGGGCCAGCGTCACACGGGCCGTCTCCGAGGTGATCTCGGGGAGCGCGCCCACGAGGGTGCCCTTCGTACGGGCTTCCTCCACCCGTCCGTCGGAGCGCAGGATCAACGGGGCGGGGTGTCCGGCGCTCGTGAGGCGCAGCCGCACCGTGTTCCCGTCGCGGGCCGCGGAGGCCAGCACCATGGTGGCGAAGCGGGCGTTCTCGGAGTTCAGGAGTGAGGTGTTGAGCAGGCTGAGCATGCGGTGGTGGTCGTCGGCCATCGGCAGGAGGGCGTGCAGGGTGTTGCGGATCTTGCCGGTCATCACCGCCGCCGCCAGGCCCTTGCCGCACACGTCCCCGAGGACGACGAGGGAGGGGGCGCCCTCCTCGGCGGCGGGGTGCACGTCGTAGAAGTCGCCGCCGACCCGCTCGTGGTCCTTCGAGGGCCGGTAGCCGCCGGCGTACTCGACCCCGGAGACCTGGTGCAGGGAGGGGGGCAGGAGTTCACGCATCAGGGTGTCGGTGATCGAGGCCTGTTCCGCGTAGAGCCGGGCGGCCGACATCGCCGCTCCGGCGCGGGCGGCGAACAGCCGCGCGAACACCTCCTCGCCCTCCGTGAATCCGCCGGTGCCGTCGGCGCGCAGCAGCACCAGGGCGCCCGCAGGGACACCGTGCCCGGGCAGGGGCGTGATGACGATCGACCCGAGGGTGGCGAGGCCGTCGGGCACCAGCCACGGCGGTGCGGCGGCCGGGTCGAGCCACCGGGAGGGGACGGGCGGGAAGCCCTGGAGCGCCTCGGCCAGCCCCGGCACGTCCTCGGGGTCGACGGCGGCGCGGGACACCGACGGGCCGCCGCCGCGGAGGCACGACACGATGGGCAGTTCGCGGCCGTGTGCGGGGGCGATCACCAGGGCCGCGTCGGCGAGGTGGTCGGCGGCCATCTGCGCCGTGACGTCCATGCACCGGTCGAGGTTCAGTGACGAGAGCAGGAGATTGGAGGAGCGGACGAGGAACTCGGTGCGTTCCCGTTCCGTCCGGAGGGCTTCCCGGACGAGTCGGTGGTCGGTGTCGTCGAGGAGCCACCACACGACCGTGCCGTCGTCACGGGGTGTGGGGTGCGCCTCGTACGAGCGGTCTCCGACGGGTCCCTGGACGGTGCCGGATCCGGCGGGCGGGCGCTGCGCGGGCAGCATGGCGGTGTGGCGGGCGTGGGCCGACGCCAGCCATCCGGGGACCGTGTCCGCCAGCGCCGATCCGGGGAGGGCGTCCGGGAACACCAGCCCGGCCGCCTCGTTGGCGTGGACCACGACGGCGTCGGCGTCGGCGACCAGCACCGGATAGGGGGCCTGACTCCACGACAGGCCCGTGGTGGGCGCGTTCGGTGTCGTCTCGGTGGAAGGAAGCAAACGTTGAAGGCCCGCTGCGCGGACCCCTCACCTCTTCATCGCGTTCACGTCGGATAGGCCTCGGGAAAAACAGTTGTCCTCCGGCAACCATCCTCCATGGGCCGTGCACCGTGCAACCGGGCCACGGGTGGACGCGGTATCGAGGGCTGGTCCCTGAGGGTGACGGAGGGCCGGTCCGCCGCCCGTACGGGCACCCGGTCACCGGCACGGCGCGCGATGTAGGAGGATGTCCCGGTGACCGGAGAGGAAGCGGTCGTCACCACGACCACGGAGAGTGACGCGACCGTCATCAGCCTGCGCGGCGAAGTCGACGAGGAGGCCGCGCCGTTCCTGGCCCGTGCCCTCGCGCGGGCCGCGGCGAGCGGCCTGCCGCGTACCGTGGTGGACCTGTCGGGCACCCCGTTCGTGGACTCCTCGGTGCTGCACGCGCTGCTCGACGCCCAGCGGGCCCACGCGGCCTCGGGGCCGGTGCTCGTGCTCGCCGGCCCGCTGCACACCGCCGTCCGGCGGCTCTTCGAAGTGACTGGATCCGCACCGGCCTTCCGCATGGCGGACGACCTGGGAACCGCGATGACATGCTGACCGCCGTCCCGCTCGCCCGCACGCCCCGTCGCGGTAGGACCCGTGCGGCCGGGGGCAGGCGATGAACATGAACCCACCCCCGCCGTCCGACGCCCCGCCCGGCTCGGCGGCCGCGGCCCGTGCGCGCGTCCGTGAACTGCTGCTCCTGGCGGGTGTCAGCCTCGACAGCGTCGTCGCGGCGGACGCGCTGCTCGTGACGTCGGAGCTGGTCACCAACGCGATCCGGCACGGTGACGGTGTCATCGACTTCCGGGCGGACATCGCGGGCGACGTCCTGCGGCTGTCCATCGCCGACGCCAACCCCCGCCTGCCCGCCGCACGTACGGGGACGGTCGACCACCCCGGCGGGTACGGCTGGCCGCTCATCCAGCGCCTGACGGAGCACGTCGACTGCAGCACCCACGCCGACGGCAAGACCATCACGACGGCGCTCCGTCTGAGCTGACCCGGACCGGGAGGCCGGCCGCGCGGGGGGCCGTCCGTACGTCAGAGGGGGATCGTTCCGGGGAAGGCTCCGTGGCCCACGTCCGGTGCGGTGACCGCGAGCCAGCCGTGGCCGACGACGCGGGTGCCGGGGCCCACTGCGCCCGGATCCACGGACAGGTGCGCGCACGCCTCGCGGGCGCCTGCGGTGCCGACGTCGGACGGCGCGTCGTCGTCGCCGGATCCGGGACCGTCGGTGGCGAGGTCTCCCAGGGCAGGGGGTCGCCTTCCCACTCGGGGTCGCCGTCCGCCGCGAACCGCCGGATCACCCGTCCGTTCTCCGCGACGAACCACACGTCGGAGCCGCCTGCGTCGTCGAGGAAGAAGAGCTGGGCGTGGCCGCAGTGCGAGCTGACCCGTTCCACCACGTCGGTCATGCCGTCCCACGGGTCGTCGCCGATGAGCCTGTCGGAGGAACCGAAGACGAGGCGCCAACCGTCGAGTTCGGGGGTGACGAAGACCCTGCCGACGACGGTCTCCTCCCCCGCGGGTCCCACGACGCCGATCTCCTGCCCCTCGGACGCGTGAAGGCCACCGGCCGTGGTGACGGGCCGGGCGTCGTGCAGGCCCAGTGCCGGGAACACTCCCTCGTACGTGGCTCCGGGCACCGCCATCCCCCAGGCGCTGAGGGCCGTCCCGGGCGGCCGGGGCGTCTCGTCCGTGATCTTCACGCTGATCAGCCGGGTCAGCAGCGCCCGGTCGCGCCCGGGCGGACAGCTGCTCCTCGGCCTCCCGTGTGACGTCTCCTCATATCTGTTGCCGACGAGGGTGTTTGACGGCGGTTTTCCGGGTCAGACGCGTGACATCGGAAGCGAACGGCTTCCGGTGCGGGCTCGGTCGCACGGCGTCCTCCCCCTGCGCCGTGCGGCAGGCCCGGCTGGACGGCGGGCTGCCGCCGGTCCCCTACGGCACCCGGACACCGCGTGTACCGGCCGCTTCCCCGCGCCGGAGACCAGGTGTCCGGTGAACCCCCGGCGTCGGCGCTCGTACCGCCGCCCCCGGGCAGCGGGCCACCGGCGGCAGCAGCCCGGCGAGCACCTCGGGCGACCGGTGGCAGCCCGGCGGGCGCCCGCCCCGTGCGAGGGCATTGCGCTCCTCCCGCCCCGTGCGAGGGCACTGCGCTCCTCCCGCCCCGTGCGAGGGCATTGCGCTCCTCCCGCCCGCGCGCTCCTCCCTCCGAGGGCGTGATCAAGCCACCCTTTCGGCACCCGATCGGCCCAGCAGGACCTACAGTGTGCGCGTGACCGAGCACACTCCCGAACTCATCTCCGGCCGCTACCAGCTGGTCGAACGCATCGGCCAAGGCGGTATGGGCCGGGTCTGGCGTGGCGTCGACCAGCACCTTTTCGGGCGCGAGGTCGCCGTCAAGGAGATCCTCTTCCCGCCCGGCATGGAGGACGAGGACCGTGCCGCGCTGCTGCGCCGGTTCACCGGCGAGGCCCGGGCGGCGGTCACTCTCAGCCACCCGGGGATCATCACCATCCATGACGTCGTGGAGCACCAGGGTGCTCCGGTCATCGTCATGGAGCTGATCCGCGGCGAGTCGCTGGCCGCCGCGATCCGCAACCGGGGCCGGCTGCCCGTGCGGCGGGTGGCGCAGATCGGCGCCGCCATGCTCGACGCGCTGACCGAGGCGCACAAGGCACGTATCGTGCACCGCGACATCAAACCGGACAACGTGCTCCTGACCAAGGACCGCGTCGTCCTCACCGACTTCGGCATCGCCCATCTCGCGGACGCCACGACCAAGCTCAGCCACAGCGGCATCGTCATCGGCACTCCCCAGTACATGCCGCCGGAGCAGCTGGAGGGCAAGCGCCCCACCGCCGCCAACGACCTGTGGGCGCTCGGCGCCACCCTCTACCACGCCGTCGAGGGGCACCCGCCGTTCGAGGCGGACGGGCTGCACGCCCTCGCCGTGGCCGTGTTCACCCGTCCTCACCGGCCACCGGTCCACGCCGGCCCGCTGGCGCCCGTACTGGACGCGCTCCTCACCAAGGATCCGGCGCTGCGGGTGGGCGCCGCGGAAGCGGCCGAGATGCTCGCAGCGGTGCTGGATTCCACCCCGGCCGTGCCCGAACCGGCCGGCGACGACGGGCAGCGCAGCGAGCCCGCTCCGGCGCCCGCGCCCGATCCGCGGACGCCCCACGACCCGGCACGGGAGCCGGCGGCGGAGACCACCGCCGACTCCGAGCCCGCACCGTCGACGACGCCCCCGCCGACCCCCACGGTCGCGGACACCGGCGCCTCCGGCGGCATCCCGCAGCACCCCGTGCCGGACCGGCCGACCCGCCCGACCGTGCCCGCACCCCCGTCCGAGGCACCGACGGCGCACGGGACCGCACCGGAACGGGAGCACGGCGCGGGGCCCTCCGCAGGGCGGCGCAACCTCACCCGCCGCTCCGTCGTACTCGGCACGGTGCTGGCCACGCTCGCCACTGGCTCCGTCCTGACCTGGACCCTCACACGGGGTGATGAAGCGCGCCACAACGGCGGTTCGGCCGGGAGCGGGGCGGCTCCTTCCTCCGTCACCGTGGTGATCGGGGTGGACGCACCGCTCAGCGGCGGCCTGTCCGCGATGGGCACCGGGATCAGGAACTCCGCCGACCTGGCCGTCAGGACCGCCAACGAGACCCGGCACGTGCCCGGCGTGAACTTCGAGATCAAGGCCCTGGACGACGGGGCCGACCCCGCCCGGGGTGCGTCCAACGCCGCTCGGTTCGTGTCCGACGAGAAGGTGCTGGGAGTGGTGGGCCCCCTCAACTCGGGTGTGGCCAAGACCCTGGTGGCGCCGCTCGCCCAGGCGGACCTGGCCGTCGTGTCACCGGGCAACACCGACCCCGTCCTGACCCTCGGCCCCGACTGGGCGGCGGGCACCCGGACCCGCCCGTACTCCACGTACTTCCGCACCCTCGCCACGGACGTCGACCAGGGGCCGTTCGCCGCCCGGTACCTGTACGGCGAGGCGAAGAAGACCAAGCTCTACGTGGTCGACGACGCGAGCGCGCACGGCACGGCCCTCACCTCCGGGTTCACGGCCGAGTTCACCAAGCTCGGTGGAACCGTCGTCGGTACGGAGCAGGTCGACCCCGCGGAACGCGCCTTCGCCGGACTCGCCGAGCGGGCACGCTCCTCGGGCGCCGACGCCGTCTACTTCGGCGGCTACTACGACACCGCGGCCCAGCTCTCCCAGCAGCTGAAGCAGGCGGGGGTGACCGTCCCGCTGATGGGTGGCGACGGCATCTTCGACCAGCAGTACCTCACGTCGAACCCGAAGGCCGAGGGTGATCTCGCGACGAACATCGGCGTGCCCGCCGAGGATTCGGCGGCGGGACAGGACTTCCTCGCCCGGTACCGGAAGGCCGGGTACCCGGAGGCGGCCGGCTGGTACGGCCCGTACGCGTACGACGCGACGTGGTCCCTCATCGAAGCGGTGAAGGCCGTCGCGGCGGCCCATGGCGGCACCCTCCCCGACAACGCCCGGGCCGAAGTGCCGCAGGCCGTCTCGCGGCTGGCCTTCGACGGCGTCACGGGCCGTGTCGCCTTCGACGGTCACGGGGACACGCTGAACCGGCGGCTGACGGTGTATGCCGTCCGTGCCGGCAGCTGGGCGACCGCGGCCCGCTGACGGCCCCCCGCCGACGGTGCGGGGCAGGCGGTCCGGGCGGTCCGAGGCGGGGCGGCCGGTGCGGGCGGGGCGGCGGTGCGGGCGGGGCGGCGGTGCGGGCGGTCCGAAGCGGGACGGGCGGTCCGGGCGGTGCACCGCGTACCGCCCCGGCCGGTTCAGGCCGTCCTGGTGGTGAAGGACTCGGTGGACGGCAGCCGGAGCGGCTCCGCGACCGCCGCGCAGAAGTCGGCGAGGCCCGTCGCCAGGGCGGCCCGGGAGGCCTCCGGCATCGCGGCCATCGCCTCGGCCAGCACCTCCTGCCTGCGGGCGCGCAGCCGTTCGAGGTACGTCCGGCCCGTAGGCGTCAGGCGGAGCAGTACCTCGCGGCGGTCGTCGGCCCCGGGGTGCCGTGCGAGGAAGCCGACGGCCTGCAGCCGGTCGCAGAGCCGGGTGACGGACGGCGGGGCAGCCTCCAGCAGCCTGCCGAGCTCGCGCAGGTTCAGTTGGTCGTTCGCCTCGACGAGGAACAGCACTCGGGCCTGTGCGGAGGAGACGGGCGGGGCGCTGGCGGTGTCCCGGCCCCGCTCCCAGACCACCTCCAACAGCTCGATCAGCTCGCTCATCTCCGCCGCCGCCGACACGACGGGCCTCGGGGAGCCGATCGACCGCTGACTCATGTGACACTCCCTACCGGACTACGCGCAGCCCCTCCCCGGCGGACCGGCGGCTTCGTAGTCCCCCATCTTGGCAGTTGCGAGAGAGACAGGTGCGGGGCCGGTGACCGAAGGCGGAAGCGGTGGGAAGGTCGGGGGCGGCGGGGACGTCGAGCGCGTGCTGCGCGGCGCCGCCCCGCACGAACTGTTCGAGGCGGTCCGGGGCATCCTCGCCCGCGAGCACGGGGCGGCCGGCGCCGAACTGCTGATGGTGGACTACGCCTCGGCACGGCTCCAGCCCGTCACGGCGCAGCCCTTCACCACCGATTCCGTGTCGGCGTACAACAGCGACGAGGGGCGGGCCTTCGGCGCCCAGGAGCCCCATGTGGTGCCCGGGGCGGACGGGGCCGTCGTGCACCTGCCGGTGAGCGTGCGCGGCGACCGGCTGGGGGTCCTGAGCGTCCGCTACCCGGCCGGGGTCCCGGTCGCCGCACGCATCGGTCCGCTGCAGGACGTGGCCGACGCGCTGGCCCACGAGATCCTCGTCGCCGACCGCGACACCGACTTCTTCCTGCAGGCGCGCCGGGCCCAGCGGCTCACCCTGGCCGCCGAGATGCAGTGGCAGCTGCTGCCGGGGCGGTCGTGTTCCCGGCCCGAGTACCACCTCGGGGCCCAACTCGAACCCGCGTACGCCATCTTCGGCGACAGCTTCGACTGGTCGGCCTCCGCCGACCATCTGACGCTGACCGTCAACAACGGCATGGGCGAGGGCATCGACGCGGCGTTGCTGACCAGTCTCGCCGTCAGCGCCGTGCGCAACGCCCGGCGGGCCGGGCTCGGGCTCGCCGACCAGGCGGCCCTGGCGGACCAGGCCCTCTACGGCCAGTACCAGGGACGGCTGCACGTGGCGATGCTGCTGCTCCGCTTCGATCTGGACACCGGGGAGGTGGAGGTGATCGACGCCGGGTCGCCCCGGGTATGGCGGCTGCGCGGCGGGGTCGTGGAGCAGGTCGGTCTGGAGGCGCAGCTGCCGCTCGGCATGTTCGAGGACACGGTCTACACCTGTCAGCGCTTCTGGGTCCTGCCCGGGGACCGGCTGTTCTTCCTCAGCGACGGCGTGTACGACGTGCTCTCCCCCGCCGGGGAGCCGTACGGCCTGCACGCTCTGACGCGGGCGATCATGAACACGCGGCTGCTGCCTCCCTCGCAGGTGCCCCGGGCGCTGCTGGAGGAGCTGCCGGGGTACCGGGGCGGTGCGGACGCCTCCGACGACGCGATGATCGTCTGCCTCGACTGGCACGGCCGGACCGGTACGGAACCGGGCGGCGGCGAGCGGTAGCTGCGAGCGGTCACGGCGGCCGGTCACGGCCGCCGGTCACGGCCGCCGGTCACGGCGGCGGGGCCGAGCGCGCCGGACGGTGGCACAGTGGTGGCATGCCCCGTCCCAGCCGCTCCGGCGCGTACGAGGACCCGGCCGCGGCCCTCGCCGCCGCGGCGGAACTCCTCGCGGTGCTGCACGCCAGGGGCCAGGACGGTGTGACCCCCGCCGTGTCGCCGTCGCAGCTGCGGGCGCTGCTCGCCGTCGAGGCCTCCGAGGGGGGCAACCTGCGGACCCTGGGCGAGGTGCTCGGCTCCCGTCCGCCGTCGGTCACCCGGCTCTGCGACCGGCTGGAGGCGATGGGGCTGCTGACCCGCTCGCCCCACCCGTCGCGGCGCCGCGAGGTGGAGGTGCGCCTCACGCCCCGGGGGCGCACGGTGCTGGACGAACGGCGGGCGATCCGGGTGCGCGAGCTGTCGGCGGTGCTCGGGCGGATGGCGCCCGATGCGCTGGAGGCGCTGACGACCGGGCTGGCAGCGTTCCGGGAGGCGGCTGCGGGCTTGTACCCGGCCGCCGGGCCGCCCACGGACGCGGAGGCCTCCGCTCCGACGGCCCCGGGGCCGTCGCCGGCTCCGGCACAGGTGCCCGACAGCGCCTGACGGCCGCGGGCACCGCGGCCCCTCCTGGTCCGCGGGGGGTGGTTCACGGCCCGTCCGTGGGCATGGCAGACTCATTGAGTTCGTAAAATATTGCCTGACGGCAAATGATCACTCTAGGCTTGTCCGACGCAACCCGGCGTCCGTCGGGCGTCCGCCGTCCGAAACGAGAAGGGGCAGACGCGACGCCATGGTGAGCATTTCCGGGCTCGGGGCCCAGCGCCCGGCCGCCCGCACACCGCAGCAGCCGGTGGTCCGGCC
Organism: Streptomyces sp. NRRL S-378; assembly: GCF_000720645.1. Lineage (NCBI taxonomy): Bacteria > Bacillati > Actinomycetota > Actinomycetes > Kitasatosporales > Streptomycetaceae > Streptomyces > Streptomyces sp. NRRL S-378. The sequence continues at coordinate 137,335 of NZ_JOBX01000008.1, read as the reverse complement.
CCGCCAGGCGTCCTCCGGAGAACCGGACGACTCGCTCGCACTGTGGAACGGCGTACCGCCGTACGTCCTGCTCATCGAGGACGACGAGGGCGACGCCGTGCTCGTCGAGGAGCTCGTGGAGGACAGCGGGATCGAGGTCCGCCTCGGCCGGGCCCGCTCCCTCGCCGACGCGCTGGACCTGCTGGAGGCCGAGGCCCCCGAGTGCGTCCTGCTCGACCTGCACCTGCCCGACGCCCGGGGGCTGGAGGGGCTGGAGAAGGTCCTCGCCGTGTCCGCCGAGGCCGCGGTCGTCGTCCTGACGGGCCTGTCGGAGGAGCGGGCGGGGCTGAGCGCCGTCGCCGCCGGGGCCCAGGACTACCTGGTCAAGGGCCGCCTGGAGCCCGACGTCTTCATGCGGGCCATCCGCTACGCGATCCAGCGAAAGCGCACCGAGCTGGCGGCCGCCGCCCTCCAGGCGGGCCGACTGCGCGCCGAGGAGAACGCGCGCCTCGAACGCGGCCTGCTTCCCACCCCGCTGCTGCTCGACGACATGGCGGACACCGTCACCGTCTGCGCCCGCTACCACCCCGGACGCGCCCAGACGCTGCTCGGCGGCGACTTCTACGACGTCGTCCAGACCCCCGACGGGGCCACGCACGCCGTCGTCGGCGACGTCTCGGGCCACGGCCCCAGCGAGGCGGCGCTCGGCGTGTGCCTGCGCGTCGCCTGGCGGTCCTTCGTGATGGCGGGCGCCCGCGGCGCCGAACTGCTCGGCCTCCTGGAGCGGATCCTGCTGGCGGAACGCTCCGGCCCGGAGATCTACGCCACCCTCGTCTCCCTCACCCGTCCCGCGGGCACCCACGCCGTATCCGTACAGCGCGCCGGGCACCCGGGTTTCCTGGTCCGCTCCGCGGCCGGCGTGGAGCTGCGCACCGTCCCCGGAGGGCCGGCGCTGGGCATCGTGCCCGGCTGGGGTGCCGGCTGGCCCGTCACCGACGTGGCCGTGGAGGCGGGCGGCGCCGTGATGCTCTTCACGGACGGCCTGATCGAAGGGCGCGTCGGCCCCGGCTCCGACCGCCTCGACGAGGACGGCCTCCTGGAGATCGCCCGCAAGCACGCCGACCTGCCCGCAGAGCCGTTCGTCGACACCCTGATCCAGACGGCGCAGGGCCTCGCCGCGGACTGGGGCGGCCTGGCCGACGACGTCGCCGTCCTCCACCTGGAATGGAACTCCCCCACGTGACTTCCCCCGCACAACCTCCCCAGACATCCCGAGGACGGGCCGCGGAGCGCCGAGGGCCGAGCCTCCAGGGCTGGCTGACCACCGTGCTGGTCGTGCTCGCCCTCATGGTCGTCGGCACGGGGGCGCTCGGCGCCACCCTCCTGTCCCACACCACCACGGCGGGGAACCGGCTCGTGGACCGGATCGTGCCCGCCCAGCGGGACGCCCTGCGGCTGGAGACGGCCCTGCTGGACCAGGAGACCGGGGTCCGCGGCTACCTGCTGGCCGACGAGCCCGCGCTGCTGGAGCCGTACGAGCGGGGGCTGGCCGACGAGACCGCGGCCGCGCAGCGCCTGGCCGCGGTCCTCGACGGCGACGACGACGTGCGCGAGGACCTGGCGGCGGTCCAGGAGGCCGCCCGGACCTGGCGCGAACAGTTCGCAGTGCCCGCCATCGCCTCCGTGGAGAACGGCACCGCCGCGCCCTCCCTGCAGGCCGGCAAGGAGCGTTTCGACGAGGTCCGCCGCCGGCTCGCGGCCCAGCAGACCCACCTGGACCGCATGCAGGCCGACGCCCGGACCACCTTCGGCGAGGCGCGCACGCAGCGCGACCACATCCTGCTGGCGATCGTCGTGGTCTTCCTGCTGGCGGGCTCCGCCCTCGCCGTCCTGCTCCACGTGGGCGTGCTGCGGCCGCTCGCCCTGGTGCGGACCGCCTCCCAGCGCGTCGCGGACGGGGCGTTCGAGGAGGAGATCCCCCTGCGCGGCCCCTCCGACCTCCAGGACCTGGCCCGAGCGGTGGAGGCCATGCGGCACCGGACCGTGGCCGAACTGAACGCCTCACGGCGCAATGCCGAGCGGCTCGACCGCATTGCCGTCGAGCTGGACGCGCAGACGGTGGAGCTGCGCCGCTCCAACGCGGAGCTGGAGCAGTTCGCGTACGTGGCCTCGCACGACCTCCAGGAGCCGCTGCGCAAGGTGGCCTCCTTCTGCCAGCTGCTGGAGAAGCGCTACGGGGACCGGCTGGACGAGCGCGGCGCCCAGTACATCGGCTTCGCCGTCGACGGCGCCAAGCGGATGCAGGTGCTCATCAACGACCTGCTGACCTTCTCCCGGGTGGGCCGCGTCCAGGACGCGCGCGAGACCGTCGCGATGGACGGCCCTCTGGACCGGGCCCTGCGCAACCTGAGCGCCGCGGTGGAGGAGAGCGACGCGGAGATCGTGCGGCCCGAGCGGCTCCCGGACGTGGTGGGCGACCCGACGCTCCTGACGATGCTGTGGCAGAACCTGGTGGGCAACGCCGTCAAGTTCCGCTCGCCCGACCGTGCTCCGCGCGTCGAGGTTGCCCTGGTCGACGGTCCCGGCGCGGAGCCCGGCTTCCACACGTTCACCGTCACCGACAACGGCATCGGCGTACCGGCCGAGTTCGCGGAGAAGGTCTTCGTCATCTTCCAGCGGCTGCACGGCCGGGAGACCTACGGCGGCACCGGCATCGGACTCTCGCTCTGCAAGAAGATCGTCGAGCACGCGGGCGGGCGCATCCGTATCGACACCGACCACCACGACGGGACCCGGATCGTCTTCACCCTGCCCGTCGCCGACACCGATGCCGAACCCGATGCGGATGCCGCCGCCGGCACCGATGCCGATGCCGACGCCACGGCACCCGTACCCGTACCCGTACCCGTACCCGAACCCGAACCCACCGAAGGAACCCGCCGATGAGCATCCCCGCAGAGCCCCGGGCCACCCCCGCCGAAGTCCTGCTGGTCGAGGACGACGCGGGCGACGAGCTCATGACACGGGAGGCCTTCGAGGACAACAAGATCGGAAACGTGCTGCACGTCGTGCGGGACGGCCTGGAGGCCCTGGACTTCCTGTACCGGCGCGGCGCGCACGCCGACGCCCCGCGCCCCGACCTGATCCTGCTCGACCTGAACCTGCCCAAGTACGACGGACGGCAGGTCCTCGAACGGATCAAGACGGACCCGGACCTGAACCACATCCCCGTGGTCGTGCTCACCACCTCGGCCGCCGAGGAGGACATCCTGCGCAGCTACAAGCTGCACGCGAACGCCTACGTGACCAAGCCGGTGGACCTCGACCAGTTCATCCGGGCGATCCAGCAGATCGACGACTTCTTCGTCACCGTGGTCAAGTTGCCCCGTACGCGCTGAGGGCGGTGGCCGGCCCGTGACGGGGCGGGCGGAAGGGTGGATTCGGCAATGCGAACACAAATGTGGGGAAGGCAGACGTGAACAGCATGGACACGCAGAACGCCGAGGCGCGCAGCCACGTCGAGACCCGGTCCGACGGGGACGTGCGCATCGTGGTGATGGCGGGCGAGTTCGACATGGACAACGTGGCCGATCTGCGGACCGCCATGGATCCCGCGGCGCCCGGTGTCACCCGGTTCGTCCTGGACGTCGCCGGGGTGACCTTCGTCGACTCGACCGCGCTCAGTGTGATGCTGCAGCCGACGCTGGAGAGGCCGGTGGTCCTGGCGGGGACCGTGCCCAGACGGCTGGCCCGGTTGCTGGAACTCACCGGTGCCGAACTGGCCTTCGCCACCGCCCCCAGCGTGGCGGAGGGCACGGCCATGATCGTCCCGCCCCGCCAGGGCTGACCCGGGACATCGGGATCGGATCCCCTCCCCCACCGGTTTGAGAACCGGAATCCCGGCCATACGGGCGTCGAACAGGCTTCGGCGTCCGCCACGGTCCGCGCTCCGGTCCCGGGCGGGGCCGGGGCCGGTGTGCCGGGGCGAGAGGGGGAACACTGATGACCACACCTGAGGAGGACGCGCCCGCGTCCGTACGCGGCTCAGGATCCCTGGGGCGGGACGCGGTGCTCGCGCTCGGGCTGCTCGGCATCGCCGTCGCAGGCGTGGCGGCCTTTCTGAAGGCCACTCCGGGGAGCGGGGGCGGGCTCCCGCTCGCTCCGGTCGCCATCCTCTTCGTGCTGGTGGCCGGTTCGCTCATGGCGCGGTGGAGCCTGGCTCCCGGCCGGCGCCGGGTCCGTGCCGTACGGCCCTCGGGGTACGCCGGGCCGCCGGCGGACCTGCCCGACGTCGGGGGCGAGGCCCTCGACCACGCAGCGGTCGACGCCGACGGTTTTGAACACGCGGTGGCCGCCCTGTGCGCACGGGACGGCTGCACCTCGGTGGAGGTGGTGGGCGGCGCGGGCGACCTCGGCGCCGACGTCCTCGCGACGACGGCGGACGGGCGTCGAGTGGTGCTCCAGTGCAAGCACTACGCCGAGGACAACCGGGTCGGCTCGCAGGACCTCCAGCGCTTCGGCGGAACCTGCTTCGCGGTCCACGAAGCCGATGTCGCCGTCATCGTGACGACCAGTTCCTTCACCGCGCCGGCCGCCGAGTACGCCGACGCCTGCGGCATCGTCCGCGTGGACGGCGAAGCCCTGGCCGCCTGGACCGAGCTCCGGGCGCCCGCCCCGTGGGAGTGCGGCACCGGCGGCCCCGCCTCCTCCCCGTCCACCACCCCTGCCCGAGGAGCCTCGTCATGACGACCACCGACACCGACGCCGCCCCCGCCGAGGGGACGGAGGCTCTCGGCGCGGGAGCCGATCCGCAGCGCGCGGCCGCCGCCGCAGACCGGGCCGCCCGCGCCGACGAGCGCATTCGGCGCATACGCCGACGGCTGGAGTGCCTGATCGGCATCGCCGCGACCGAGGGGAACTCCGTACGTCCGCTGCGCAACGGCGACGAGATCTTCACCGCGATGCTGGACGCCGTCTCCTCGGCCCGGCACACCGTCGACATGATGACCTTCGTCTACTGGAAGGGCGACATCGCCCGCAGGTTCGCCGAGGCCCTGGCCGAACGGGCGCGGCACGGCGTGCGCGTGCGGCTGCTGCTGGACGGCTTCGGCAGCCGTCTGATCGAGCAGGACCTGCTGGACCGGATGAGCACGGCCGGGGTGGACGTCGCGTGGTTCCGCAGACCCGTCTTCCTCTCCCCGCTCAAGCAGAACCACCGCTGTCACCGCAAGGTCCTCGTCGTCGACGAGCAGGTCGCCTTCACCGGCGGCGTCGGCATCGCCGAGGAGTGGTGCGGGGACGCCCGCAACCCGAACGAATGGCGGGACACGCACGCCGAGGTCCGCGGGCCGGCCGTCGACGGGATCGCCGCGGCGTTCGCCCAGAACTGGGCGGAGTGCCATCCCGAACTCTTCGACGACCGCGACCGGTTCGTGGATCACTAGCCGGCCGGCTCCGCCGTCGTCCAGGTGGTGCGCGGCTCCGCCGCCTTCGGATGGCAGGACATGCAGACGCTGATGCGGGTCGTCCTGGAATCGGCGGAGGAGCGTGTGCGCCTGGCGACCGCGTACTTCGCCCCCGACGACTACTTCGTCGAGCTGCTGTCCGCCACCGCCCGCCGGGGCGTGGGCGTCGAGATCCTGCTGCCCGGTCCGCACACCGACAAGCGGGTGTGCCAACTGGCGGGCCAGCACCACTACGAGGCCCTGACCGCCGCCGGCGTACGCATCCACCAGTACCAGCCCACGATGATGCACGCCAAGATCATGACGGTGGACGGGGTGGTCTCCCTCATCGGCTCGTCGAACTTCAACCGGCGCTCCCTCGACCACGACGAGGAGGTCATGCTCGCCGTCATGGACCCGGCCGTCACCCGCACCCTGGACGAGCACTACGACCAGGACCTCCGGGCCAGTACCCCCATCGCCCCGGAGCGCTGGCGCCGTCGCTCGGTCCTCCAGCGCGCCCGCGAACTCTCGATCCGCCCGCTCCGCCGCTTCCTGTGAGCGGCGGCGCCCCGCCGCTCACGGACAGGGGGGCACTCCCGTTCGGTCCAGGTGCTGCCAGAAGCCGAGAGGCAGGAACGCCACCTTCTGGAAGCGCCGGGACAGCGTCTCGGAGGAGTGGTCGGTCGTTTCGGAGACCTCGGCGTCGGCCAGGAACATGACGCGCCATGCGAACAAGGAGGGTGGGATGCATTCGGGTCGAACGCACGCAGGAATGCCGCTCGTCCATTCATCCGCGAGAAACCTCCACCATACCGCGCGCAGGCCCTCCTTCCGCAAAAGCCCGGATCCGATGCCAGGGAAGACGCAGAAATTCTCGGCGAAGGCAATACCGCCCCGCGGGGGGACGGATATTCGACACCGGCCCCTGCGGAATTCAGCCGGGGATGTCAGGGAGGCTCGTGCAGCCCGTATGGTGACAGGCTGTTACGGGGCCCGCCTCAGTCCGGGCGCTTGAAGCGGTGGGCGGCCCAGAGGAGCGCCAGGACGCCGGTCGCCAGGAGGGCCGCGGCTTCGAGGGCCGGCGGGGGACGGCTGCCGAACCATTCGATGCCCGCCGCGGTGGCCAGGTCCGGCAACCGGAGCGTGATGGAGCGGCGGAGCAGGTCCACCCCGTACGCGATCGGATTCACGGCGGCCAGGGAGCGGGCCCAGCCCGGCAGGCTGTCGAGCGGGAAGAACCCGCCGGACAGGAAGAGCAGGGGCATCATCACCACGCCGAGCAACATGTGGAAGACCTCGGCTCGTTGGAGGCTCACGGCCAGGGCCAGGGACAGGGCGGTGATGGTGAACGAGGCCAGGATCATGCCGGCCAGGAGCAGCGCCAGGAGCAGCGGGTCATAGGGCAGCCCCACCGCGCCGGCCATCGCGAGGAGCACCGCGCCCTGCACCGCGGCTACGGTCGTACCTCCGGCGCAGCTGCCCAGGAGCAGCGTGGTGCGGCTGACCGGTGCCATGAGGAGCTCGCGCAGGTAGCCGCTCTGCCGGTCGGTGATCATGCGGATGCCGACCATGATGGCCGGCGTCTGGACCGTCATCATCAGCATGCCGGGGAAGAGGTAGGTCTGATAGCCGACGCCGAGCGTCGATGTGGGGATCAGAGCGGACAGCCCGCCGCCGAGGACGAAGAGGTACAGCACCGGCTGGAGCAGCATGAGTGCGGTGTGCGTGGGCTGGGAGGACAGGCGCAGGAGGTCGCGGTGGACCAGGGCGTGGACCGCGCGCAGTTCACGCCGCAGCCGGGCCGGCTCGCGGCCGGGGGTGTCAGGGGTCGCGGGGGTGCCTGCGGCCCGGTGCTCGGGGGCGGGTACGGGGGCGGGGGCGGTCATGCGTCCTTCCCGGTTTCCGGCTGCGGGGGCCGTGCCGTGGTGATGCTGCGGCCGGTGTGGTGGAAGAAGACGTCGTCGAGGGTGGGAGGGGTCGCGGACGCGGCTCGTACGGGGATCCCGTGGGCTTCCAGCGCCGCGCACAGGCGGGGGATCCAGGCGCTCCCGTCGGGTACGCGCAGGCAGAGGCCGTCGGTGTCCAGGGTGAGGGCGGTGCCCGGCGGAGCGGTCTCGTGGACGACCTGGCGTGCCTTGGTGTCGTCGCCGGTGCGCAGCACGACCCGGTCGTCGCCGATCGCGGCCTTCAGGGCGAAGGGCGTGCCCTGCGCGACCAGGCGGCCCGCGTCGATGATGGCGAGGCGGTCGCAGTTCTCCGCCTCCTCCAGGTAGTGGGTGGTGACGAAGAGCGTGGTGCCGTGCCGTTCGCGCAGGGTGCGCAGGTGGTCCCAGACCTGGGCGCGGGCGTGCGGGTCGAGTCCGGTGGTCGGCTCGTCCAGGAAGAGGATGCGGGGCTCGTGCAGCAGACCGCGGGCGATCTCCAGGCGTCGGCGCATGCCGCCCGACAGGGTGCGGACCGGGGAGCGCCGACGGTCGGTGAGTGCGACCGCCTCCATCGTCTCGCCGATACGGCGGCGGGCGTGGCGGCGGCCCATCCCGTAGAGGCGGGTGTGGACGTACAGGTTCTGTTCGGCCGTCAGGTCCGGGTCCAGGGCGCTGTGCTGGAAGAGCATGCCGACGTTGCGGCGTACGCGGTCCGGCCGGCCGGCCACGTCGGCACCGGCCACGACGGCCTGCCCCGCGGTGGGGCGGGCCAAGGCGCACAGCATCGCGATGGTGGTGGACTTGCCGGCGCCGTTCGGGCCGAGGAAGGCGAAGGTCTCGCCCTGGCTCACGTCCAGGTCCAGGCCGCGGACGGCGTGGACGGCGGTGCCGTCCGGGCCCGGGTAGCTCTTGGCGAGGCCGCGGGTACTGATGGCGTACGCCGGTCCGGGCCCGGGCCGGGCGCTGTCCGGGTCCTCGGGGGCGGCTGTCAGGAGGAGGGCCTGAGCGGGGGCGTCGTCACCGGCGTGCGGCTTCATGGTCGGTCCTCGTCTGCGGGGTGTCGTCTGCGGACTCGGGGTACGGGTGTGGCCGGGGTGGGGGTCGGGGTGGTGCTCCGGCCGGTGGCTGCTGCGGGGCAGCCACCGGCCGGAGGTTGTCGGGCCCGTCTCACGGCGGCTCCGGCCGGGTCCCGCAGGGGGAACACCTGGTGTTCCCCCTGCGGTGTCCGGTGGCCGGGCCGAGAAGGCCCGTGATCGGGGTCAGGCGCAGCTGATGCCCACACAGACGGTGTTGAGGAGCGTCAGCAGGCCGACGCACTCGCAGGTCGCGGCGAACGGGGCTCCGTCGACGCCGACCGGGTCGGTCTCCGGAAGGGCGTGCAGGTGAGCCAGCAGTTCGAGGTCGCGGTTCTCCATGACTTTCTCCTTCTCTGTGACGTGGCGGCAGGGTCCCTGCCGCTCAAACCGGCTGCCGGATCAGATCATCCAGCGCCGGGGTCCTGTGTGGCGGATGCGCAGGAGGAAGGCCAGGATTCCTGCGGATCCGTCGCTCCAGCTCGTCGATACGTCCCCGTACTCGTTGGGGAAGACGACGTGGCGTGACCGGTGGGCCCGTTCGGCGACGACGAGTCGGGCCAGGTGTTCGGCCATGGTGCGGTACGCCGGATCCCCCGTGGCCTCGGCCATGTCGAGGAGGAAGTCGCCGTTGCCCGCGAGTCCGTGGCATTGGGTGAGGGCTGCCCGGGAGGCGCGTTCGACGACGGCGTGCGTCGCGCGGTGCGCGAGGTCGAAGAAGCGGTCGTCTGCGGTGGCCCGCCAGAGCCGGACGAGGAAGGTGCCGATGCCGGCCGAACCGTGGCACCAGTACGGGGCTGTGGGCGGGTCCGTCGCCTGCGCCGGCCACTGGGCGGCCTCGCCGACGAGGAGGGCGTGGGCCACCAGGTGTTCGCCCGCCGCGACCGCCAGCTCGGTGTACTCGGGCCGGTCCGCGACCGTCGCGGCGGCGAGGAGGAAGCAGCCGATGCCCGCGGTTCCGTGCGCGAATCCCAGGTAGCGTTTGCCCGCTTCCTCGGAGACGGCCTCCGCGGGAACAGGCCAGCTGACCCCGGACGGCTCGCGCCGCGCGGCCGCCGCCAGCCGGTCGGCGGCGTCGACGACCAGCTCGGCCAGGCGCGGGTCCTTGGTGCGGTGCCACAGGTGGGCGGCGGCGAGTCCGCTGCCCGCGCAGCCGTGGGTGATGTCGTGGCTGGGCGTCGGTGCCTGTGGCGCGAGGGCGAGGGCGAGTGCGTGGTCCACGAGGGCGCCGTCGCCGATGGCGTGTCCGGCGTCGTACAGCGCCCAGGCGGTGCCGCGGCCGCCGAAGTGCAGGCCGGGGCGTACGGATTCCAGGTCGGTGCGGGCCGCGGTCCAGTGGCCCGCGGTGGCCATTGCCTCCGGCAGGCGCGGGTCGCCGGTGGCCTCGAAGTACTGGGTCAGGACGGCCAGTACGCCGGCCGCGCCCTGCTGGACGGTGCAGGGGCCGGTCTCCCCCGCCATGGTGGAGACGGGCCAGAGCCGCTTGTCGTCGTGCGGGGTCATCGTATCGACGAGGTGCTGCACGATGCCCGCCACGGCGGTCTGCGTTCCGTCGTCGTCCGCGGTGGTGCGGTGCCCGGGGGCGGCGTGGTGGGGAGGGAGCTGCCGTTCCGTGCGCCGGAGCGCCTCGGCGGCCCTGGCGGGGTCCCACCTCTCGGCGGGGTCCTCCCGCATCAGGCCGAGGACGGTCTCGCGCAGTGCGTCCGGGAGGTCGAGCGTGGCGTCGCAGGCGGCCAGCCATGCGGCGAGCCGTTGCTCCGAGCGCCTGGTCGCGGGCTCCTCGGGCAGCAGGTTGGGGACCTTCCCGGTGAGGACGAAGCACACGGTGGCGCCGAGGCTGTAGTAGTCGGCGGTGGGCGAGACGGGTGCGTCCTGCAGGCGCTCGGGAGCGCTGAAGCCGGGGGTTCCGACCGTCGTCGGGAGGGCGGTGTCGTCCCCCAGGACGGCGAGCTCCAGGTCGATGAGGCGCAGTTCGCCGTCCGGTCGGACCATGATGTTGCCGGGGGTGAAGTCACGCAGGACACAGCCGCGGGCGTGGGCTGCGGCGACGAGGTCGACCAGGCGGGCCGCCTGGGCCAGGGCATCGGCGCGGTAGCGCTCGCTCCCGGCATCGCGGAAGTGTTCCGCGACCCAGTTGCGCAGGGGCGCGCCGGGTATTTCCTCCTGGGCCAGGAACAGGTGTCCCGCGTGCTCGAACATCGCGAGGGGCTCGGGTGCCAGGCCCGTGCCGCCCAGCTGCTCCAGGGTCCTCGCCTCGGCGCGCAGCCAGTCCCGTACGTCGGATCCGGACGCGTCGGCCTCCACGTGCGGCCGGGCCTCCTTGATGACCACGGGTGCGCCCGTGGTGACGTCCGTACCGCGGTAGACACCGCCCTTGTTGGTGTGGCGGATGGCCTCGCGGACCGAGAAGCGCCCGCCGAGCAGTACCGGCCCGCTCGCCTCCTTCCCCTTGCGCGGCGGGGCGGGGACCGAGGCGGGGAAGGGGCTGACGGCCCAGGAGGGCGGGGAGTACTCGCCGGTGCGCTTGTCCTCGACGGGGTTTCCGTCGGGGTCCTCGATGAACCACACCAGCAGACCGTCGTCCGAGAGCCGCCGGCGGCCGACGAAGGCCCCGTAGCGGTAGTGCACCAGACTGTTCACGGCGTAGGGCTGGTCCGACAGGATCCGGGGGCCGGCCAGCCCCGCCGTGGCCTGGTGCAGTTCCAGGGCGATGCGGGCCGCGTCGGTGTCCGAGCGGGGGTAGACGGTGATGAACTTGCCCGAGCTCCCCCGTGGTGTGGCACGGGAGTTGAGCGCTCCCACCGTCTCCAGGGACCGGGCGAACTTGAACGCCGAGTCCCCCTGCAGCAGCACGTCCAGGGATCTGGCGAGTACGGCGGGCGCGGAGGCGGACGTCGCCGACACGTGCAGCTTCCATCCCTGAGCGCGTTGCGTGGCGGTACGGGGGGTGAGGCGGCACCACATCTCGTCCGCGCCGGTGGTCCAGCGCGGGCCCGTACCGGAGCCGTCCAGCGCCCGGCGGAGCAGCTCTTCGAGGTCGACTTCGGTTGCGTGGCTCGTCATGCCCGTCCCTCTCAACGGCGAGGACCGCTGGTTGGAATATGCCTTCGGTAATGAAGAACGTATCGGCCGTGCCGGACGGACGTCACTGGGTGCGACGAGCGCACGGTGTCGTTGCGCCACCGGATGGTGTCAACCGGCGCAGAAAGGAAGCACGCAGGAGTGCGCAGGGGTAAATGTCCTTGTTCGCCTGCTCGGTGGGCACGCCCGGAGGGGTCGGGGTCCCGCGAATTCCCAGGCTCGCGAATCCGAATTGAAGGTTCCGGAATTTTCCGTCGGTTTCTCCACCGGCCGGTGGTCACATTTCTTGCCGTCGCCGCGAACACTGCCGGCGCACTGTTGCCGTGCTACGGCTTTCCTGTTGCCCGTCCTGTCGCAAAGGGCCTTGTTCCGTCGCGGCGCCGACCGGCGCAGGAACGCCGACCCGAGGGCCGCCCGGGGCGCGGCCAGCCGTGCGAGCTGCTCCGTCCAGGACGTTGAACGGTCAACAACTCCGCGCCGGTCGCCCGGCACGGACCGAAAACAACGACGGTGGTGCGCGTCGGCCGTTCAAGGAATTCATGCCTCATGAGGTCACCGATACGACAGGGGTTCACGGTGCCTCTTTCATCACCGGGGCCGGACCGCCGATGTCCCCGCGCCGGCCTTCGCATTCGGGCGTGGGGGGCGGAGGGGCACGCCGACGGGCCCCGGGCGCACGGTGGTGGGGCCGGGGCCCGCTGGTGGGGCCGGGGCCCGCTGGTGGGGCCGGGGCCCACCACCGTGCGCCGGGGGCCCGCTTCCGGGGGTCAGAATGGGCACGGGGAGTTCCATGACCGGTTGCGTAGCAGGGGGGACGTGTGTCGAGGTCGGTGCGACGGTGGGTGTGGGGTGGCTGGGCAGCGCTGGTGCTCGTCGGTGGAGTGGCGACCTGGTACCTCGAGGTGTCCGCGAACGCCCCGGCTGAGCCGACCCGTTGGGAGCGGCCTTCCGCACCCCCGCGGACGCCGGTCCCCTGCCCGAGTGGCGACTCGGCAGCGCCGGACAAGTGGCGCGACTGCACCTTCTGGCAGCGTAGTTGAGGCGGTCGCGAGCGGCCCGGGTCAGGTTGCCCAGGGCAGGCGTACGGCCTCGAGTTCGGGGTCGTTCAGCAGTGCTTCGATGAGGGCCGGCGGGCCGGCCACCTTGGAGGCCCACAGGTCGTAGTCGGTACGCAGGACCCATGAGCGGTCCTGCGCCCAGAGGTTGGAGGGGCTGAAGCCCGCCACCGGATTGCCGTAGAGGATCCCGGCATCGCCGAGGCGGCCGGCCTGCACGTGGAGCTCGTCGAGCCTGGAGCGCGCCGCGTTCCCGCCCGTCAGGAGAAGGGGGTCCTGTCCGCTCGGCAGACCGTGCCGGGGGGCGGGAGGGTGCCGTCGACGAAGTACCGGCTCTCGTACGCGCCGATGCAGCTGCTGCCGTTGTTGAACAGTGCGGTGTGCCCGTACCCGTCGTTGGTGAGCAGGCGGGCGTCAGCCAGCTCGGCGGCCATGGCCCGGGCGCCGGTGTAGGGGGTGGAGGGGTCGTACCGGGTCCCGATCACCAGGACGGGGCGGGCCGTGGGGGTGTTCCACGGGCCGTCGTACCCGGCGGCGGCCCGCGCCGGCCAGGTGGCACAGGGCTCCGCCGCCCACGTCCAGAAGCGTCCCGCGTCGCCCGACCGGCGGGCGCTGTCCTCCTCCAGGCGCCGGTACGCGGCGGGGTCGCGCGGGTTGGGGCTGTCGGCGCACCACACGGCGGCCGCCTGCTCGTCCCCCAGGTACGGGTTCGGCTCGGCGACCGGGGGCGGCGGGGGGTACACCGGGGGCTGGGGGGCCCGGCCCTGCGACAGCTCCTGGAGCCTGCCGGCGAGAGCGGTCCAGCCGGGGTCGACGATGTAGAGGGAGTTCACCGTGTCGGCGACCGTCCTCGCGTACGTCCACGGACCGATCGGGCGCTCCCGAAGCCGCTGCATCAGCCGGTCGAACTTCTCGCGGGTGGCCTCGGGGCTGCCCGCCGAGAAGGCGCAGCGGGCCTTCGGCGCCGATCCGCACAGGGTGAGGAACCGGTCCAGGGTGGCCGCGGCGGTGCGGTCCGAGCCCATGCGCAGGAGGGTCGTGGTGCGGGGATCGTCCTGCGCGGGGTCGCCGGTCCACGCCCGGGGGGCGATGTTGCTGTCGAGGACCATGGCGCGGACGCTGCCGGGGAAGAGGTTGGCGTAGGTGGCGCCGAGGATCGTGCCGTAGGAGACACCGAGGTAGTTCAGCTGCGGTTCACCGACCGCCCGGCGGAGCAGGTCGAGGTCCCGGGCGGTGTCGGCGGTCGACACGTGGCGCAGGAGGTCCGGGTCGCGCTTCTCGCAGAGCCGGCCGAGGTCCTCGTACGCGTCGGTCCAGGCCTTGCGCTCCGGCGCGCCCACCGGGAAGCCGGCGGGTGGGCGGGCCGCCCAGGCCTTGGCCTCGTCGGTGGTGTCGAAGCAGTTCACGGCCGTGCTGCTGCCGATCCCGCGGGGGTCCCAGCTGACGATGTCGAACCGTTCCCGCAGTTCCCTGGGGAAGGCGTCGTAGTTCTGCGGCACCTGTACGGTCCCGGGGCCTCCGGGACCTCCGGGATTCACGAACAGGGTGCCGATGCGCCGGGCGGGGTCGGCGGCCTGGCGGCGTACGACGGCCAGGTCGATGGTGCGCCCGGCGGGTGCGGCATGGTCGAGCGGCACCTTCGCCGTGGCACAAGCCCACGGGCTGCCGGGCCGGCAGGGACTCCAGTCCAGTCGCGGCACGGCCACCGAGGGTGACGGCGAGGGCGGTACGGGTGCCGTCGGCACGGGTGCAGCGGGTGCCGCGGGCGCAGCAGGCGGGGGCGCCGGCGCGGGTGCCGCGGGCGCAGCAGGCGCGGGCGCGGGCGCCGCGGGCGGGCCGCCTGCCGCGGCGGGGCCCGGCCCGGTGAGCAGTGCCGAGCAGGCCAGCGCCGCGGTGAGGACCGCCGCACGGCGTCGGCGGCCGGTGGTGGGACCTGGTGCGGACATGTTCCGCCCTCCTCCGTCACGGCGAGGGCTCGGTCCGGCGGTCGATGCCGCCGCATCGGTACGCACGCCTCTGTCACCACGAAACCGCGATCGGGCGGCACGCGCGAGCCGGGAACGGGCCCGTCTCCGGCCCGGTGTGCGCCGGTCGGGCCCGGTACGGGCCGTCGGGCCCGGTACAGGCCGTCGGGGCCGGCGACGGCCCGCCCCCCGGTGCACGCCGGCAGGAGTAGGTTGGAGGCGTGATCGACTTTCGCCGGGGTGCCCCGGTCACCGGCAGTCTCGACGTCGTCTGGCACGCGGGCCGGCCCTCCCCCGAGCACGACCCGGCCCCGGGGATCCAGGTCCACGCCTACTCCGAACACACGGTGATCCTGCGCCAGAACAAGTCCGTGCACTACGAGGCCCCCTTCCTCTTCCTCCTCTTCGGCAATGACCGGGCGCTGCTCCTCGACACGGGCGCGTCCGCCGACCCCGCCCGTTTCCCGCTGCGGGAAACGGTCGACCGGCTCGTCGCGGACTGGCTGGCACACCGTCCGACGCCCGAATACGGGCTGCTGGTCGCCCACACCCACGGGCACGGCGACCACATCGCGGCGGACGGACAGTTCACGGACCGGCCCCGGACCACGGTCGTGGGACCGGGGCTGGACGAGGTCACGGCAGCATTCGGTCTGACCGACTGGCCGCACCGCACCGGCGTCCTGGACCTGGGCGGCCGGATCCTCGACCTGATCCCCGGCCCCGGCCACCAGCGGGCCGCGGTGGTGTTCCACGACCGCCACACCGGCCTCCTGCTGACCGGTGACTCCCTCTATCCGGGGCGGCTCTACATCGAGGACCGGGCGGCCTACTCGGCAACGGTCGACCGGCTGCTGGACTTCTGCGGCACCCGGCCCGTTCAGCATGTCCTCGGCTGCCACGTCGAGATGACCACCACGCCGGGCGAGGACTACCCCCGGGGCACCACGTACCAGCCGGACGAGCCGCCGCTGCAGCTCACCGTGGGCCACCTGCGCACCCTGCGCAGGGCCCTCGACGAGACGGCGGGTCGCCACGGCGCTCACCCCTACGGGGAGTTCATCCTGGTCCACCGGGACTGATCGGCACCCTGTCGCCCGAGGCCCGCCGGGCAGACGGCCGGCCGGGCCCACCCGACCGGACAGCCGGACAGCCGGACAGCCGGCCTGCCGGCCTGCCGGCCTGCCGGCCTGCCGGGTCAACCGTGCGGACCGCACGGCGCATCGGCCGTTGAGCGCGTTCATTTCGAAGGTGACAACCGTCGCCCGAGAGTGGATCATGAGCAGCGTCTTTGTGGATTCTCGTGCGCCTGACGTCCTCTGGGGGAACCGGCCGTTCGGCGTGGCTCGGCGCCGCACCGGAACGAGGTCCACGCATCCCCTTCCCCGAAGGAATTCTGCTGGTGCGTCCCACTCGTGCGGCGGTCCTGCTCACCGCAGGCCTCGTCACCGTCCTCGGCATACCGGCGGTCTCCGCCGCCGAGGCCCCGCCCGACTTGTTCGTGAACAACGGCACGAACGCCAACTGCTCCGACACCGCCACCGGTGCCGGTACGAAGAACACCCCGTTCTGCTCGATCCAGGCGGCGGCCAAGGTCGTCGAACCGGGTCAGACGGTGCGGATCGCACCGGGTGCCTACGGCGGAGCCCTCACGATCAACCGGTCCGGAGCGCAGGGCCGGCCGATCACCTTCGTCACCGACACCTCCAACGCCGCCCACCGGGCAGTACTGGGCGATGCCTTGAGCATCGACGGCGCGTCCCACCTGGTCCTCCGCGGGATCGTCGGGCGCGACACCAAGATCGAGCGTTCCAGCGACGTCATCGTGGAAACGTCAGTTCTCGCACACGAGTTCGTGATCGGCGCGGGAAGCACGGACGTACGGATCAGCCGGAGTACCATCGCCTCCGGCCGGATCCAGGGCGGCGCCCAGCGCACGATCATCAGCCGTAACAAGAGCAACAGCAGCGCTTCCCTGCCCGCCATCAGCGTGGTGGACGCCTCCGATACGGCCATCGCGAACAACAGCATCACCAGCTATTGCGATGCGGGGATTTCGGTCAGCGGCGGTGCCACCGGAACCTCGGTGGTCAACAACGTGGTCTTCAGCGAGCGTGCCCAGCCCCGCTGCGAGACGCCCCTCGCACCGCGCCACGGTCTGCGGGTGGCGCAGAGCGCGGCGTCCGGCACCCGTGCCGACTACAACGTCGTCCATCAGCGGACCGAGGTCACGGACGCCGCCTACCACTGGGCGGGCACCGACCACAGGACTCCTTCGGAGTTCCGTGCTGCGACCGGCCAGGGTGCGCACGACTTCGTGAACCCGGCGGACTACGACGCCGCCGTCGTCGACTCTGCGGACGCGACGGCGCCGGGCGCACTGGCCTCCCTCGACATCGCCGGATTCGCCCCGATGGACGACCCCGGTGTGGCCAACACCGGCAAGGACGGCGGGTTCCTCGACCGTGGCGCCTACGAGTCCCACGACCAGCTGACCACGGCCACCGTGTCGGTCGACCAGCCGTGGGCGCCGATCGGCACCAAGGTCGAGGTGAAGGCCTCGTCGAACAGCCGCTGGCCCACCGGCATGACGTACAGCGTGGATTTCGGCGACGGGAGCGCCCCGGTCGTCACCCGGCAGGGCGGGGCCCCCGAGGCCGTCGCCTCGCACGTCTACGCCTCTCCGTGCGCGTGCGTGGTCAAGGTCACCGCGTCCAACGCCGCAGGTAAGAAGGTCCACGCCGAGCAGCCGGTCAAGGTGACGCCGGCCGGTGCGCTGACCGCGGCCTTCACCGCCGCGCAGGTGCTGCCCTCCTCGGACAGCCCGGCCGAGCGGATCTCGCCGCTGACCGTCCGCTTCGACCCGGCGGCGAGCGCGACGCCGTGGCCGCTGACGCGCGCCGACGTGGACTTCGGTGACGGCACCGTCAAGCAGGTGTCCGACCTGTCCCGGCTCACGCACACCTACCGGGCTCCCGGTGACTACAAGGTGACGCTCACCCTTCAGGACGCCCGGGGCACCACGTCCGTCTCCAGCCAGACGTTCAAGGCCGACTACGCGGCGTCCGGCTATGTCGCCACCGAGCCGTTCCGGTTCTACGACAGCCGCGATGACACCCCCGTGATGCCGGGCGGCGTCCCGCTGTGGATGGATCTGCCCATCGGGCTCAACAAGCCGGAGCACCCGCTCTCGGGCAGCATGTCCGCGGTCGTCCTGAACGTGACCGTCACCGACGCCACCCAGGACACCCACCTCACCGTCTGGCCCGACGGCCAGGACCGTCCCGCGACCTCGAACGTGAACGTCCGCGCGGGCGCTACCACTTCCAACACCGTCACCGTCCCCGTCGGCAACAGCAACGGCGCCCTGATGCAGCTCAACTCCGGCTGGGCGTCGATCATCGTGGACTTCGTCGGTTACTACCAGCCGAACATCGGGCAGCGGTTCAGTCCGCTCGCCCCGGCCCGGCTGCTCGACACCCGCGCCACCGGCGGGGCGCTGCCCGGCGGCAAGCCCCGTACCGTCAAGGTCGCCGGGGTGAACGGCATCCCCGCCGACGCCACCGCCGTCGCCCTCAACCTGACCGCGACCGGCTCGACGGAGAACGCTCACGTCATCGCCTATCCGGACCCGGCCCGGCGGCCCGCGACATCGAACCTGAACGTGGAACCGGGCAAGGACAGGTCGAACCAGGCGATCGTGCCGGTCGGCCCGGACGGAACGATCACGCTGTTCACCAACTCCGGTTCCACGCACCTGGTGCTGGATGCCGTGGGCCACTACGGCAAGGGCGGCACGTCCCTGTTCAAGCCGGTGGTCCCGAAGCGGCTCGGCGACACCCGCACCACGGGCAAGCTGGCCCCGGGCGCCACGACGACGGTCTCCGGCCTGCCGGCGAACGCGGTGGGCGCGGTACTGAACATCACCGCGACCGAGACCACGGGCCCGGGCTTCCTGACGGCGTACGCCTTCGGCGGCACGCTCCCCGCGGCCAGCAGCCTCAACACCCTTCCCGGCATCACTGTCCCCAACCACGTGACCACCCCGGTCGGTGCGGGCAAGGTCAGCGTGTTCAACAGCTGGGGCGGCAGCAACCACGTGATCAGCGATCTCCTCGGCTACTTCACGAACCCGTAGCCCCTACCGCCACCCGCAGGACGTTCCACGGCTCCGGCCCCGCACACGACGTGCGGGGCCGGAGCCGTCTTTCAGGGCCGGACGTCGAACAGCGGGCCGGTTCCGGAGCCGGACCATGACCTTGTGCGGGGTACGCCTTCGGGTGGGTGATCCGGTCCCACTTCTCGCGCGCTTCGGTGCAGGCGAAACGGTGGTCGACGAGGACCGCGTCCGGGCCGCAGTGGCCGGCGAGGTCGACCATCGCCCGGCAACGGGTCTCCTCGACCCGGCGGGCGGCGTTCCGCCGGATGGCCTCCCTGGCCAGGTGGAGCGCCGCCCCGACGAGGGCGAGCAATAGCGGGAACAGGACCTCCGGTGCCATGCGGTCTCCTTGCGCGCCGGACGCTGCCGTTGCAGTGTCCTGCCCCTTCAGGGGGGCGCGGAGGCCCTTTCCCTGACATGGCTCGGTGTGGAGACTTCACGAAGACCGGGGGCGGTGGCTCAGCGGTCGCTGTCCGTGAGGATCGACGGTGACGTCGTGCGCTGGTGCGGGACGGGCGCGGGGGAGGCGGGCGAGGCCGGGAGTTCGTCCCGCTGGAGGGCGATGGTGTGGGTCGGGGCCGGGATCGAGATGCCTTCGGCGCGGAAGCGCCGGTGCAGGCGCTTGATGAACTCGTGCTTGATCCGGTACTGGTCGCTGAACTCGCCGACGCCCAGGATGACGGTGAAGTTGATCCGGGAGTCCGCGAAGGTGTGGAAGCGGACGGCTCCCTCGTGGTCGGGGACCGCGCCGTTGACGTCGGCCATCACCTGGTCCACGACCTCCAGGGTCACCCGCTCGACGTGCTCCAGGTCGCTCTCGTACCCCACTCCCACCTGGACGAGGATCGAGAACTGCTGTTCCGGCTGGGTGAAGTTGGTCATGTTCGTGCGTGCGAGACGCGCGTTGGGGATGATGACCAGGTTGTTCGACAGGTTGCGCACCACGGTGTTGCGCCAGTTGATGTCGACGACGTACCCCTCCTCGCCGCTGGTGAGCCGGATGTAGTCACCGGGCTGCACGGTCTTCGACGCGAGGATGTGGACCCCGGCGAAGAGGTTGGCGAGGGTGTCCTGGAGTGCCAGGGCCACCGCCAGACCGCCCACTCCGAGGGCGGTGACCAGGGGTGCGATGGACACACCGAGGGTCTCCAGGGCGACCAGGACGCCCATCACCAGGACCACGATCCGCGTGATGTTGACGAAGATGGACGCCGAGGCGGCCACCCCGGTGCGCGTTCCCGCCATCGACTGGACGAGGCCGGCGACGACCCGCGCCGTGCTGAGCGTGGCGATGAGGATGAGCAGCGCGGTCAGGGACTGGTTCACGAAGCCCGAGACCCGGGCGGTGAGCGGCAGGGTGCCGGCGGCCACCGCGGCGCCCGCGATCAGCGCGGCGCCCGGGGCGATCGTGCGCAGCGCGTCGACGATGATGTCGTCGCCCCGCCAGCGGGTGCGCTCAGCGTGCCGGGCCAGCCACCGCAGGAGCGTGCGCAGCAGCAGCCCGGCCGCGGCGCCCGCCGCCAGGGCGATACCCGCGACCAGCCAGTCGTGCAGGACGAGGTCCCGGTTCAACGGTCCCCCTCCCCTGCGCGTCGTCGGCCCGTGGGGGTGACGGCGCGTTCCGCCGGCCGTCGTATGAGGTGTGTCGTCACCTTGTCACCTGTCAGTTCGTCGTGCTGTAGGCCGCGTTCGGGCGTGTGGACGCATCCGGAACGGGTTGCCATCCTGCCCCATGGTGGGGTGACTCACGGCAGGCGGGGCGGTGACCACCGTCGCACGGCAGCTCACCCCGTCCCGGACGATCCCACCCTCAGCGGCAACCCAGCCGTCCCTCGGTCTCCTGAACGCGGTGTGCGGCAAGGCCACGCGCGGGGCCCCGCCGCGACGGAACCGGAACTTGGTATGGACCTGACAAATTGGCTCGGCTAGCGTAGCGCCCGACACTCCGTGAGAGCGCTCTCAAGCTCTCAATCCCCCACACCAGGAGGTCTCGTGAAACACACCACCCCCTTACGCGCCGCCGTCGCCGCCCTGCTCCTGACCGTCGGCCTGGGCGCCGCCCACGGTGGCGTGGCGAGCGCGCGCCCGCTTCCGGAGCCCGCGACAGCATCGTCCGCCGCAGCGCCGTCAGCCTCGGCCGGACTGCTCGACGCGATGCGCCGGGACCTCGGGCTCACCGCTTCCCAGGCCGAGGAACGGCTGAGCGCAGAAAAGGCCGCCGCGGCCGTGGAGAAGACCGCACGGCAGGCCGCGGGTGACGCGTACGGCGGCTCGTGGTACGACCCTTCCACCGGCCGGCTCGTCGTCGCGGTGACCGACCGCGCGAAGGAGTCCGCGGCGCGGGCACTGGGCGCCGACACCCGCCTCGTCCGGCACAGCGCGGCCGCGCTGGACCGCGCCAAAGCGCGCCTGGACACGCTGCGCGCCCCCACCGGGGTGGCCGGCTGGCACGTCGACCCGCGGACCAACAGCGTCGTCGTCACGGTCGTACGTACCGAGCGGGAAGCCCCCGCCGTACGGGCGTTCGTCGACCTGGCCAGGGCCGGGGGCCCCGTCACCGTCACCGAGACGGCGCAGGCGCCCCGTACGTACGCGGCGGGCACCGTCGGCGGCGACCCGTACTACACCGGCAACGTCCGCTGTTCGATCGGCTTCTCCGTGTACGGCGGCTTCGTGACGGCTGGGCACTGCGGGCAGGCGGGGGCCGCCGTGCGCGGCTGGGACGGGTCCGCGATGGGCACCTTCCAGGGGTCCTCGTTCCCCGGCAACGACTACGCGTACGTCGGCATCCACAGCGGCTGGTGGACCGTACCGGTGGTGCTCGGCTGGGGCACCATCCCGGACCAGCTGGTACGCGGCTCCGCCGAGGCGCCCGTGGGCGCCTCGATCTGCCGGTCGGGGTCCACGACGCACTGGCACTGCGGCACCGTCCTCGCCAGGAACGAGACCGTCAACTACAGCCAGGGCGCCGTCCACCAGATGACGAAGACCAGCGTCTGCGCCGAGGGAGGCGACTCCGGCGGCTCGTTCCTCAGCGGGGACCAGGCCCAGGGCGTCACCTCCGGTGGCTGGGGCAACTGCTCGTCCGGCGGCCAGACCTGGTTCCAGCCGATCAACGAAATCCTCGGCCGCTACGGCCTGACGCTGCACACCGCCTGACCCCGCACACGCCTGAGGTCGGCGCGGCGGCAGGTCCTTCCGGGCGCGAGCACCCGGAAGGACCTGTCGCCCGGCTTCCCGTACGGGGCCGGCGGCGCTGCTCGTCGACGTGTCCGTGGTGTCGCGGACCGACGCCGGCGCACCGGTCGACGGGCTGCGCGGCGCCGGACACCCACACATGAACGAGAACCGTCCGCCGGGGCTGGGTTCGTGGCCGGGAGCACGCGGTCCGGATGCCGCGCGGAGTACCCGCGGCGGACGTCCGGCCGACGATCACGTGAGGCTCCGATGCACACCTCTCCGCATCAAGCCAGGCTTAAGAGATCGTTAAGCCGAGGGCCACGATAGAAAACCGCAGCTCAGAGGCGTGCCAAGAATGACGTCTGACGTTGCCATGACGGTTACTCCTCCGTAAGACTCGCTGTCCGGGGCGGCATTGCGTCACGAGTGAGAGCGCTCTCATACCCCCTGTCGCTCTTGACGACTCGCCGGCCCGGCCCCCTCCTCCCCCACCCAGACAAGGAACCATGCCCATGGCTGCTGCCCATCGCGCACGTCGCCGCTCTCTCGGCGGAGTGGTGCTCCTCGTGACCACCGCCCTGGTCGCGGCGGTGCTCATGTCCTTCACCCGCTCGGTCGCCCCGCACGCCGGTGCCGCAGTTGTCGCGCAGACCTGGTCCGACGAGTTCGACGGTGCGGCCGGCCGCGCTCCTGACGCCGCCAAGTGGACGCTCGAGACCGGCGGTTCGGGCTTCGGCAACCACGAGCTGCAGTACTACACCAACAGCACCTCGAACGCCGCGCTCGACGGCCAGGGCAACCTCGTCATCACCGCGCGGAAGAACACCGACGCCGGCCTCGGCTGCTGGTACGGGCAGTGCCAGTACACCTCGGCCAGGCTGAACACCGCCAAAACCTTCACCCAGGCGTACGGCCGCTTCGAGGCCCGCATCAAAATCCCGCGCGGCCAGGGCATCTGGCCCGCCTTCTGGATGCTCGGCAACGACCTCGGCAGCGTGGGCTGGCCCAACAGCGGTGAGATCGACATCATGGAGAACATCGGCCGCGAACCCAACACCGTGCACGGTACGGTGCACGGCCCCGGCTACTCCGGAGCGGGCGGCCTCGGCGCCGCCTACAGCCTGCCCGGCGGCCGCGCCTTCGCCGACGACTTCCACGTGTTCGCCGTCGACTGGAGCCCGAACTCCCTCGTCTGGTCGGTGGACGGCACCACGTACAAGACCCTCACCCCGGCCGACACCGGCGGCAACAAGTGGGTCTTCGACCACCCGTTCTTCATCATCCTCAACCTGGCGGTCGGTGGGGACTGGCCCGGCAGCCCGGACGCCTCCACGTCCTTCCCGCAGACGATGACCGTCGACTATGTCCGCGCCTCCTCCGCCAGCGCCCCCGCCGCACGCCCGATCCGTGGCATCGGCGGCATGTGCGTCGACGTCGCCGGCGGCTCCGACGCCGACCGCACCCCCATCCAGCTGCACGACTGCACCGGCAGCGCGGCCCAGCAGTGGACCATCGGGGGCGACGGCACCGTCCGCGCCCTCGGCAAGTGCCTGGACGTCGCGGCCGGCTCCACCGCCGACGGCGCCGTCGTCCAGCTCTACACCTGCAACGGCACCAACGCCCAGAAGTGGACGTACACCGCCGCTCGTGACCTCACCAACACAGGTGCGGGCAAGTGCCTGGATGCCAAGGGCAACTCCTCCGCCGACGGCACCCGGTTGCAGACCTGGACCTGCACCGGTGCCGCCAACCAGAAGTGGACGGTCGGCTGACCCACCGGCCCCGCCGCCCTCCCTTCTCCCCCCGTCCCTGCGTCCGACCGCTCCCCCGCCCGACCTCACGAAGAACGGACCCCCACCGTGACGGCTCGCCACCAACGAACCATGCCCCGTAGAAAACTCCTCGCCGTGACAGCGGGCCTGGCCCTGGCCGTGCCCACCGCGGCAGCCTGGCTCGAGATGAGCGCCAACGCCTCCACCACCGCCACGCTCCCGCTGGACCTGGTGAACACCACCGGCAACGACACGGTGTACGCCTATGTGCTCGGCCGTGACCCCGCGGCCGGCGGCACCTGGGCCTTCATCCAGGCCAACGGCTCCAGCCTGTACCACCCGCCGGCTCCGGCCAACGACCAGACCCCGCTCGGGGTCGACTGTGCCATCCCGCTCAACGCGTCCGGCGCCGGGGCGCGGAGGGTGACGCTGCCGCGCCTGGACAGCGGCCGTATCTACTTCTCCGTCGGCACGAAGCTCACCTTCCTGGTGAACCGCGGCGGCGGTCTGGCCCTGCCATCGGTGAGCAACCCTTCCGACCCCAACGCGAACGTCGCTCACGACTTCTGCGAATTCACCTTCAACCGCGACCAGTTGTACGCCAACATCACGTTCGTCGACATGGTCTCGCTGCCGATCGCCTTCCAACTGGAGACCGGGCAGGGCACCCAGACGGTGCGCGGGCTGCCCGCCGACGGACTGTCCCGGGTCGCCGCCGCGCTGCGGGCCCAGTCCGCCGCCGACGGCAGCGACTGGAGCCGGCTGATCGTCACCGCGGGCGGCCGCGACGTGCGCGTACTCAGCCCCAACCTGGCAATCCGCGGCAACAGCGCCTTGTTCCGTGGATACTTCGACGGCTACGTGGACGAGGTGTGGAACACGTACCACTCCACCGACCTGCGCATCGACACCCAGTTCACCTGGGGAACCGTCACCGGCCGGGTGAACGGCGACGCCCTCGTCTTCCCCGGAGTCGGCAGCTTCGCCAAGCCGTCCACCCTTTCGATCTTCTCCTGCAGCGACGCGCCCTTCACCACGGGCAACGACCTGATGGGCAATCTCAGCGCACGGCTCGCCGCCGCCTTCAACCGCACCACCCTGCTGGACAACCCCCACCAGCCGACCGCCGAGAAGCCCGCCGCCTTCTACACCCGGCCGCGCACCAACCACTACGCCCGCATCCTGCACAACACCACCCCCGACCATCTCGGGTACGCCTTCCCGTACGACGACGTTCACCCGGCCGGAGTCGACTTCGAGGGCAAGGTGCAGTCCGGCACCCCCGGCCGCTGGACCATCACGGTCGGCGGTCTGGCCGGCGGGGGCACGCCAGCCCCCACGCCGACCGCCACCGCCCCGGGCGGCGGGGTCAGCGCCTTCACCACCATCCAGGCCGAGGCATTCAACGCCCAGTCCGGAGCACAGGTCGAGGCCTGCTCCGACGGCGGCGGCGGATCCGCCGTCGGCCATCTGTCCAACGGCGACTGGCTCAAGTTCTCGGCCGTGGCCTTCGGCTCCACCGGCGCCACCCGCTTCGACGCCCGAGTCGCTTCCGGGGCCGCCGGTGGCGTCAGCGGTCTGGTCCAGGTCCGCCTCGGCAGCCCCACAGCCACCCCGGTCGGCGGCTTCGCCGTCGCCAACACCGGCGGCTGGCAGGCCTGGCGCACCGTCCCCGCCGACATCCGCCGCACCAACGGAACCCACGACGTCTATCTGACCTTCGACAGCGGCCAGTCCTCCGACTTCGTCAACGTCAACTGGTTCTCCTTCGCATAACGCCTGTTGTGGAAGTGGCGTCGTCAGTCGCCGTTGAAGACGAGATACCGGTGAGCCTTGCGCTCGACTTGAGCAGTCAGAGCAAGGGCCTTGTGCACCGCCTCGTCTTCTTCGGCGGCTGAGCTGTCCGCCCAGGGCCGGAGTCCGGGGATGAGGCTTCCGGTCAGTACCTGGCGCCACCACTGGGATCCCGCTCCTGTCAACTTGACCAGGCCGGATGTCTGGGCGTGCGGCGGCTGACAGGGCTGCCGCAGCCCGCCGCGCGTGCGACACCACCGGTCACAGCGGTCACGGTGACGACGGACGCGGCAATGAGGGTGACGCGCGCCTACTTGGTACCGAATACGGGTGCCGCCCCTCAGGAGCCCGAACGGGATTCTCGGATCGGCAGGTGGGGGAAGACGGCGGCCACCGCCTCGGCGACGGCCTCGTTGTCGCCGGTCAGCGGGACCGGCGTTTCCTGCGTCAGTGGTGATGGGTCATGTGAGCGAGGACCAGGGTGGCGCCATCGGGGGCTGAAGGCGTCGTCGATGGCGCCGGCCGCGCCATCGGGGCTGAAGGCGTCGTCGATGGCGCCGGCCGCGCGCCTTCGGCGGCTTCGACGGAGCGAGGCAGCAGGATCTCTCCTCGTAGGCGGTGACGGCCTGGCCGAGGGTGCGGGAGCCCTGGGGTCGGCAGGGCGGCGCCACCTTCACCTTCGTGACCGACGGGACCGCCAGCGCACTGGCCCGGGCCCGCAAGGCCGCAGGGGACAAGACATCCAGGTCTCCGGCGGTGCAGACACCGTACGACAGTTCATCAACGCCGGGCTGCTGGACGAACTCCAGATCCACCTTGCGCCCCTCGTGCCCGGCTCGGGCGTCCGGCTCTTCGACGGCACTCCCTGCCCGGGCCGGACTGGTCCGCGCGCTGACACGCCAGGACCCTGCACATCAGATCGCCGTCCGTGTCCCCTCCCCGTCGGTGGCGGCCCACGCTCCCGGAATGAAGGGGTGGTGATGTCGGGGCCGACGGCTGGGCCCGTGCCCGGCAGCAGTGTTTCACCCTGCTGCGGCCCTCAGAATTCTGGCGCCCCTGCCGCTCCAGCTCGGCGAGGGAGCGAAGCGGACACCTTCGTCACCGGGCCGAGCCGGCCACCGAAGTTCCGGCCCCACCCGGTGCTGCGTCTTTCCGGGGGTGATGGAGTGGCCGAACGGGGGCAGCAGCACCGACAGGGGAAGAGCTCCCCGGGCACGGCCGGGCAACCTGCCTGGCCGGCGAAGAGGAAGGATGCTTCTGTGTCACAGGTCGAAGAGTCCGTCGAGGTCGACGTCCCCGTACGCACCGCCTACAACCAGTGGACGCAGTTCGAGTCGTTCCCGCACTTCATGGACGGGGTGGAGCGCATCGAGCAGCGCACCGACACCATGACGCACTGGGTCACGAAGATCGGCGGGGTGACCAAGGAGTTCGAGGCGGAGATCACCGAGCAGATCCCCGACGAGCGGGTTGCGTGGAGGACGCTGGGCAGCGAGGTCAAGCAGGCAGGCGTCGTCACCTTCCACCGCCTGAGCGAGAGCAAGACCAAGGTGATGCTGCAGCTCGACTACGACCCGGACGGCTTCGCGGAGAACGTCGGTGACAAGCTCGGCTTCGTCAGGCGGCAGATCACCGGCGACCTGAAGCGGTTCAAGGACTACATCGAAAGGCGTGGGCAGGAGACCGGCGCCTGGCGCGGCGAGGTCTGACCACGGCTCGCCCTCACCCGGGTGGACACCTGTCTCCCCGCACGGCACCTTGCGCACCCTCCGGAGCCTGGAACAGTCCATGCCCGGAGGGGCGCAAGGCAGAGACAGGGAAACCGGCGGAGCCGCGGCCCGATGCTGCTCCGCCCCGGGCAGACCCGTGGGGGAACGGATGGAGCCTCCGGAGCGGTGTGCGTCCCCACCGTCCAACGACGCGGCCGTCCCGGGGTTCCGGCCCCTTGAGGTGGCCGGGGGCCGACGTCGCGCGCCTGGTCCGGGGTGGGCCGGGCGGTGGCATGGACGGCGGGTGCGACCGCCAGACGCAGGGGCCGCTCAGGTTCTCGGTCAAAGGTCCCCAGGAGCACTTCGCGTCCGCGTTCGCGGGCGCACCCCACGGACCTGCGGTTCCCGGACCAGCCGCGCGGCAGGCACTGGGGTTGCCCGGATCGTCGGGTGGGAGGAGCTACTCCGCTGCCTCGGCGGGCTGCGTAGAGTACCTGCGGTCATCGAACGGAGAAGACGTTGGACGCGGTCGAGTTCCCTCTCAGCGCCCGGGTGCGCCGGGCCCGGCGCTGGCTCGTGGTCACGAGCGTGGCGGGGGCTGTGGTTGCGGGAGCCGCCGTGGCGTCTGTGGTGGTTGACGCTTCCGGCGGGATGCCGGTGTCGCGGACGGTTCAGGCGGGCCTGGTGCTGGTGACGCTGTTCCTGCTGCCCGTCGCGTGGGTGGGAGTGCGCGCCGCCTGGGCGCTGCGCGGGCGTGCCGAGCTGTTCGCCGCCGCCAGTGAGCATCGCCGGCGTCGTCCCACCGACCGGCAGTTGGTCGACCACCTGCGCGACGAGCACCCGCTCACCCCTCTGTGGTGGATGCTGGCCGTCGTCGGCGGCCTCGGCACGCTCTGCCTCGGGTTCGCGCTTCCGTTCGCTCTGGCGGGCGGGGCCCTGCTCGCCGGTGCACTGCTCGGCGCAGGGCTGGCGGCTTCCCTGACCGTGCTGGTCCTCGCCGTGCCCGGGATCCGCCGCGCCAACCGACAAGGGGCGCTGGACCGGCAGCGGCGCGGCGAACTGTGGTCCCTGCCGAACGCCGTCGAACGCCGGCTCGCTGTCCCCCTCCTCGGCACCGGCGACGGAGCACACTCCGGCACCTGAGCACGCAACCCGAGGCGAGCTCTACAAGCGTCAGCGAAGACGGCCAGCGCTCAGAGACTGACCACGACTGGTCAAAGGGACCAGCAGCCGGCAAACCCGCAGGTCACACTGCAACAAAGCGGCGGCCAAGGCGGCCGATGGCGCACGAGCCGCTTCTCCTCAGTCTCTCCGGACGAAATGGCCATGTCCCTTCCTCCAACATGCCGCACGTGGGGGCTGGGGCCCAGCGCCCCCGCAGATACCCAGGCGTCTGATGCGTGGGCTACGGGCTGTTGATGCCGGTGGCCCCTGCTCGCGCGGCGGCCGCCTCCACCAGCAGGGACCAGCCGTCGACCTCCATCGTCCGCCGCTCCCCCGGCTGCCACCCACGGGCCATCGCCACATCGAGCAGGGCCCGCACGGCGCCCGGCTCGTGCAGGTTCAGGTCTGCCCCCCGGGTGAAGCCCACGTCCCCCGAGCCGAAGGGAGCCCCGCCCGGGACGTAACGGCCGGAGCCGTCGGCGAAGACGATGCGCAACGGGCTTCCGGTGCCAGCCGGCTGCGGGAACAGCGTGAGGGTTTGGCAGCAGTCCACGGCCCGGCCGTCGCCGTCCCGTCGGTGGCTGTGGCGCATGGTCCACATGAACACGCGTCCGCCGACGACCAGCCGCCGGGGCTTCTTCGAATGGCGAGGCACGCAGCCGAGGGTACGCCGCCTGATCCACGAGGTGCGCAGCAAGGTACGGATGAACGTGCTCAGCTTGCCGGCCCTCCAAGCGCCGTCTTGTGAGGACCTAGGGAGCCTCGGGGCAGAAACTCCTGGCCTGAGAGCCGGAGAAACCTGATGATCGACGCATGAAACGAGGCGCCTTGGACGACATCCCCCTGTCCACGCTGTTTCCCGGCCTGTCGCCTGCTGGCGTGGAATCCCTGAAGGACGGGGCTAGCTAGCCGACGGGATGTCGATGGGGAGACGTCTATTTTGGCTGATCAGGCCACGTTGGCATCGCGCGCGATGGCGGCGAGTCGGTTCTTGGGTCGGTAGCTGGGGCCCAGTCCTTACACGCTGAGACGGCCGTCCTCAGCTCGCTCATCCACGCCCCCCGCCTCACCTTCCGGGCAGCTGGTGAGTGGGGCGCTGCCGCCCCCGGCGGCCCCGTCGCGGCCCCGTCGCGGGCCCCGAGGGATGCCCAGGCGGTACCGGTGGCCTCGTGCTCGGGCGTGACGCTCCGCAGGTCGGCCAGCGGTCGGCAGGCGGGGCCGGCCGTCGTGACCACGCTCGACAGGGGACGGCCCGGGTCACGCAACGGTCGGCCAACGGACCCGTCATCGCGACACCGACCACGCCCATCCCTGGTCGAGCGCGCACACGGGGCCGCCTCGAGCTTTGCGGTGCGGACGAAGTTGGCCGCCTCGCCGGTGGCTTCCGGGGTGGGCGGAGCCCTGGCGCGCAGGGCGCAGGGCGAAGGGGAAGCTCGCGGAAACAAACAAACCATTGCCCACACCTATCGCCAGGGACTCCACCGCTGCTAGAAGAGTGACGCTTCAACAACTCCTGTTCCCCACAACACATCAAGGAGTTCTTTGTCATGTTCGCGACACGCGCGAGACGGGTTCTGCCCGCTCTGCTGGCCCTTGCGGCCGCGGCGACTCTCGGTCTGGCACAGCAGGCCTCCGCAGCCGCGGCGGCGGGAGAGCGCTTCGTCGCTCTCGGCGACTCCTACTCCTCAGGGGTGGGCGCCGGAAGCTACTTGTCCGACAGCGGTAGCTGCCAGCGCAGCAGCAAGGCCTATCCGTCCCTGTGGGCGGCGGCCAACGCCCCGGCCTCGTTCTCGTTCACCGCCTGTTCGGGAGCCACGACCGGTACGGTCAAGAGCAACCAGCTGAGCCCGCTCAACAGTTCGACCACGCTCGTCAGCGTCACCGCCGGCGGCAACGACGTGGGGTTCGCGAACGTCATGCAGACCTGCGTCCTGCAGAGCGAGGCGACCTGCGTGAGCGCCGTGGACAACGCCATCGGGCAGATCAACGGCACCCTGCCCGGGAGCCTTTCGTCCTTGTACGGCGCCATCCGCAGCAAGGCCCCCCAGGCCCACGTCGTCGTCCTGGGGTATCCCCGCTTCTACCAGCTCAACGGCACTTGCATCGCCGGCCTGAGCGAAGTCGAACGTGCTGCAATCAACCGGGGCAGCGACGCTCTCAACGGGATGCTCGCGAAGCAGGCCGCCAACGCGGGATTCACCTACTCCAGCGTCGTGGACGAGTTCACCGGCCACGAGATCTGCTCGGGCTCGGCCTGGCTGCACAGCGTCTCGGTGCCCGTCTCCAACAGTTACCACCCCACGGCCGCCGGCCACTCCGGCGGATACCTGCCCGCCTTCCGGTCCGCCGTGTGACCGTTCCCGCCGACATCCCCGGGGTCTGCCACGCTCAGAGGTCCACGCGGGTAGACCCCCGTCAAGCACCGCTCTCCCCTTCCGCGATCCGCACCCGGAGGAAAAACCTCATGAAGACCGCCAAGGCTCCCGCCGGCCCCCGGGCCGGCGAGACCGCCCAAGACCGCACACGCAGAGGGACGCTCCGCTCCGTCCTCACCGCCCTCACCCTCGTCCTCGGCGCGCTCTTCGCACCCGGCGTCGGGGTCATCGGCGGGGCCGGCGAGGCCGAGGCTGCCACCAAGATCAGCCACGCCACCGCCACCTCCATGTTCCGCAGCTCCGCCATCACCTGGTCGTCCTCCGGCGGCTGCTCGGACCGCAACAACCCGACCTGCACGTCTTTCGAGCAGCTCAACCTCGCCACGGCGAAGGGCGCCCAGACCCTCAAGAGCGCCAGCGGCTGCTCCTTGAACATCACCGGCGGCACGGAGACGGGCCACGCCGGCGGTACCTACTCGCACTGGAACGGCTACAAGCTCGACTTCAGCAAGTACACATGCCTGGGGAACTACATCAAGAACACGTTCACCTACATCGGCGTGCGCGGTGACGGCGCCCCGCAGTGGAAGTCAGGAGCGGGCAACGTCTACGCCGACGAGGGCAACCACTGGGACGTGACGTTCTACAACTGCGGCGGCTGCTGAGTCGGAGCGCTCTCCATAGAGTTCCGGCGGTATCGCGTTCCCCCCGCCGCACTGCCGGTCCCGATCTCCCTCGGGTGTCGGGACCGGCGCCGTGTCATCGTCGCCGGCACTCCTGGCAACCAGCGCGTACCGCCGGGAACGGCCGTCGGGCGGCGCGTCCGCGTAGACGACCACCCCCTCGCCCCGTCCGAAGGGGCAGACCCATGGCCCTCGCACTCGGCCCGTGACCGGCATGGTCCGCGCACGTCCCGCCGTCGCCGGTAGAACAGTGACAAGGGGGGTCTCAGCCCGCGTGGACCCCCAGCCGGCCTCGAGGCGCGGGCGGCGGTTGCGTGGCGGGGATGTCGCCGGAGCAGGCCGGCATCAACGCCCGGTGCCGCCCTGTGCACCCGAAGCACTGCGGCAACGGCCGTGCCGGTGAGGCGTTCTCCAGGCGTCATCGCCGCCGTGCCGCTGGATACTGCCGACCGGGCGGTGCCGTCTGACGTCTGACGTCTGACGTCTGACGTCTGACGTCTGACGTCTGACGGCAGCGCGGTCGAAGTCGCGGGGAACCGTCATGCCCTCGGTCAACGGGCCCCAGGCGCGCTTCGCGTCCGGCATCGCGGGCGCGGCCCCATGGACCGGCCGCCTCCCGCGCCCCCGGCGAAGCAGCAGGCGCGGCGGAAGCGGCGGCGGGCCCGGTCGGGACCGAGGGCCCGGGCGGGACCGGGGGGCGCCACCGTAGCCGGGAGCGGTGAGCGGCGTCGAGTCGTCCCGTGCGGGGCGTTGAACCGCCCCGCACGGGACTTGCCGACGCCCCTCGCGGCGCCGACGCCGACACGGCGTATGCCGTTACGCCGAACGGCGCCGCCGGGCCAGGGCGTACAGGGCTCCGCCGAGCGTCAGGGTCACGGCGGCGAGTGCGCCCGCGGTCTGCGCGGCGGAGCCGGTGTTGGCCAGGATGCCGCCGGTACCGCCGTTCGGGCCCGGAGTGTTGCCGGTGCTCGGGGCGGTGGTCGCGGAGGCCGAGGGCGAGGTCGAGGTCGAGCCGGACGGGCTCGGGGAGGCCGAGGCGGACGTCGACGGGCTGGGCTGCTGCCCGTCGGCCGGCGTCACGGTGATGGTGAGCCCGGCCGCGTTGTTGCGGAGGTCACGGTCGATGTCGGCGATCTTGAGATGGCCGGGTCCGCGGTCGGCCTTGTACCGGTACTCGCCGTGGTACGTGCCCGGCTTGACCCACGACTCGATCTTGAAGACCCCTTTGACCGAGCCGCCGGTCCCGCCGAACACCCGGCGCCCCTCAGGGCCCGGGCGGCCGCCGACGAAGCTGATGCCGGGCGGCAGCACGAACTCGGTTTCCACCACGTTGTCGTCGGCGGCCGTGGTGGCGACCGAGCCGGTGCCCTTGATCTGCCAGCCCGGATCGAGCAGCACCTGGCCGCCGGCCGGGCCGCTGCCGGTCGCCCCGTCCACGGTGAAGTCGGGCTGGTTCGCGGGGTTTTCGACCGGCACCTCGCGGCCCCAGAAACGCCACTCCTTGAACGGCTCGGCCGGTATGACCTTGATGGCGGCGGCGTTTCCCTTGACCCCGCCCTGCTGCGGCTTGTACATCGGCTGGCCGCCCGGCGTCCAGGAGACGTAGAAGAGGTCCCGCCACAGCTCCGGGGTCGCAGTGATGTTCAACCCCGTGTCGAGCCGGTAGTACTTACCTGGCTCGAAGGTGCCGGTGAAGCTGCAGAACAGGTATTCGTCACGGTACTCCCGCACGGGGTCGACCTTGAAGTGTTCGCAGTTCGACGGCCGTTCCTGAGGATTCAGTTCCAGGCCCGGCGGCAGGTGGACGCCCAGCTCCGCCCCCTGGACGGGATTGTCACCGGTGACTTTGAAGCCCAGACGGAGGCTCTGCTTCTGGCCGTTCTCGACCGTGGTGTCGAGGAGTTCCTCGGAGGTGACGAGACCGCCGACCGGGTCAGGGTTGCCCTCAGGCCGGTTCGAGCCCTGCTCACCGATCGCGGTGGCCGGCGTCACCGGGGTCGGCGACACCGGGGTCGGCGACACCGGGGTG
The DNA here is from genome assembly GCF_000720645.1 of Streptomyces sp. NRRL S-378. Taxonomy (NCBI): domain Bacteria; kingdom Bacillati; phylum Actinomycetota; class Actinomycetes; order Kitasatosporales; family Streptomycetaceae; genus Streptomyces; species Streptomyces sp. NRRL S-378. The sequence goes on along the minus strand of NZ_JOBX01000008.1, from coordinate 103,946 downwards.
GACGACACCGGGGTCGACGCCGGCGCTGCCTGGGCAGCGGTCGCGGCGCCCAACACCACCGTACCGGTGGCCAGAGCCGCTCCGATCCGCCGTGCTGCAATGCTGTGCGTGCGGTTCAACCGCATCAAGATGATCCCCCTCGCGTCATACGGGTCAGGCGTTCGAGCACGCCCGACTCCTGTACGACCGACGGGGGGCCCGATCGGTTGCCCCGGAATGATCAAAAAATGGGCGGCCGGGATCTCGACGACCGCTCTGGCGTACGGGCGTTGAGCGCGCGCGATGTCCGTGCGGCCCGCCTGAACCGTCCCGAGGACCCGGCCTCCACGGTGCGAGCCGCGCATCGGGCACACGGTCATCGGCGAATCGTTCGGGGAGGCCAGGGGGTCGCCCGCGGGTAGTGGAGCGGCACAACGGCACGGCGGCCCTGCCGGGGTACTGGGAGGGCCGCCGTCGTGTGCGGAAGGGGCCGCCGCGGCCGTACGGCCGGTTCCGCACCCACACCCTGCTCGGCATCCGAGCCGCCGACGGCCGGCCCGTGCCCGTGCACCTGCCCAGCAGCCCGCCCCGCGGGCACCCGGGTCGCCTGGAGCTGCCCTCCGGGCAAGCGGGAGGAGTTCGAGCTGACCGATGCGGTGCTGCCGGACGGCACCCACGGGGGTAGCTGACGCAGACGGGTGACAGCAGGCTGAGACCTATCGGAGTTCCTTCCCTGCCCCGGCGTGCTGGAGGATTGCGCGGACCTCTGCCGTGATGGCGCTCTCGTTGCGTTCGAACTCGGGGCCGGTCAGGACCTGGGGGTCGGCCGGCAGCCCGGTCAGTACCGGGGTGTGGAGGTGGCCGCCGGGCAGGTGCGGGGCCAGTTCGGCGCGCAGCCGGTTGGAGCGGTAGGCGACCTCGTTGGACAGGTAGCCGCCTCCGCCACCGGCCACGGCGCGTGAGCCGGGCGTCGGGCCGTCGGTGCGGTCGACGGGAGCCGTGCCGCCCGCCGGTATCTCGGTCACCTTGCTGTTCAGGAGGACCGGGTACGGGGTCTGTACGGCGGCGGTGACCGCGTCGGCGGGCAGCGTCGTGCGGATGAACTCCGGGCCCGGGCCGAGGCCGGGGGCCGTGACCGGGCGTTCGCGGGTGCCGCCGGAGAGGGCGTTCGCGTTGTCGGGGTACGGGTCGGCGGACCGCGCCCGCCCCGCCCAGTCCTCCAGGGTGAAGATGCCGGGGTAGCCCTGGCTGACGGTGGTGACGATGTCGGCCGCGGCGGGTCCGGCGGTCAGGTGCGGGGCGAAGGCCCGCTCGACCATGCCGGCGTCGAAGTCGGCGTACCGCACGGGCAGGACCACGGCACGGATCTCGGCCTGGCTGCCGTCGGCGAGGGTCACGCGCCGTCCGTTGAGCTGGAGGGCGGCCGAGCCGGACGGGTTGGCGCGGCGGATCTCCGCGTCGAGCCCGAAGGGGTCGAACCCGCTGATGAAGATCCTCCGTACGCCGGGCGCCGTTCGGAAGGCGTTGTCGGTGAGGCCGCGGGAGGCGTCCTCGAAGCGGGATCGGAGCGCCGCCCGGTCCACGGTGAACTGCGGCTGCCAGCCGGCGAGTGCGGCGGTCATGCCGAGTCGCGCCCAGTACAGCGGCCGGTCGTCCCCGGGGGCGAGGTCGCCGCCGGGCCGCTGCGCCTGGGCCCGGCGGACGGAGGCCTGCCAGAGGGCCTGGCCCCAGGATTCGAGGAGCCGTTCGGCCTCCGCGCGGCTGCGTGTGCTGCACAGGGCGGCGGGGAACCTCCGTACGAAGTCCCCGAAGCCGGCCCGCTCGACGAGGGCGGTGGTACGGGGGTCCGCGAGCCGGGCCTGTTCGGCGTCGAGCGCTACGGACGACTGGGGGCGGCAGGCGGACGGGCCGGCGGCGGTGGCGTGCGCGGGCGAGGTGACCGCCACGGGAAGGACGGTGGCGAGGAGGGCTGCGGCCGATGCCGCACGACGTAAGGACATCATGCGATGTGACATTACATAGCGCCTGCGACCCCCACCAGGCACACCGGCCGCAGCTGCCATGACTGGCTCAACTCCGCCACCGTGGCGTCCGGTCAGGCCTTTTCCCCCGCTTCACCGGCCCCTACACCCGAACGCCCAAACTGGTGATCGATTTTCGGCCACCCTATGGGTATGATCGCCGACAGCAAGGCCGTAGCGCAGAGGTCGTCGCGCCCACGCATCGAGCTGGAGGACGTCGGTTCGAATCCGACCGGTCTTGCGTCTTCTTTGAGCAGTATTCGTCTCTTCAAGTCGTGATGGACGCCGGGCACCGGCGAAGGAAACCGGTGGAGTGGTGATGACACAGCCGACACCCGTACGGTGCCCCGCGATCGAGCACCCCGATCTGCCGACGGCCGACCCGGCGGGCCTCGACCCGCTGCTCGCCCGGCTCGCCGCGGAACGCCCCGTCGAGACCGACGAGACCTTCCCGCTCGGCACCCTGCGCACCGACGGCCGCGTCGACCTGTGCAAGCAGGGCCTCGGCCCGGCCGGCGCCGCACGGCTGCTCCCGGCCGCCGCCGCCTCCGCGCACGCCACCCACCTGCTCCTCGGCACCAACGCCATCGGCGACGCGGGCGCCCGCATCCTGGCCGACGCCCTCGCCACCGACGCCCTCGCCACCGACGGCCACGCCACCGAGGGCCACGGGCTGCACACCCTCTACCTCGGCTGCAACCGGATCGGCCCGGACGGCGTGGGCTCCCTCGCCGGCGCGCTCACCGACGACACCACCGTCCGCGCCCTCTGGCTCAAGCGCAATCCGCTGTTCGCCGACGGCGCCCGCACCCTGGCCGCGCTGCTGCGCCACAACACCGCCCTGCGCACCCTCGACCTCGTCAACACCGGGATCGGCGCCGACGGCGTACGCCTCCTGCTCGACGCCCTGCTGGAACGCGAACAGCCCCTGGAGCGGCTCTTCCTCGGCGGCAACGGCCTCGGCCCCGACGCCGCCCCCTTGCTGGCCGCCCTCATCCGGGACGCCGGCGTCCGCGAGCTGTACGCCCCCGCCAACCACCTCGGCGACGAGGGTGCCGCAACCCTCGCCGCCGCCGCGGCCGATGCCGCGCACCCGGTCCGCTTCGGACTCGGCGGCAACGGCATCGGCGCCGCCGGAGCCCGCTCCCTGGCCGCCTCCCTCAGCGGTATCGAGGCGCTCGACCTCGGCCGGACCTTGTCCGAGCGCAGCCTCGGAGCCCCCGGCAACCACACGGGCGACGAAGGGGCGTACGCCCTGGCCGCCGCCCTCCCCGGCAGCCCCCTGCGCCGGCTGGAACTGCGCCACACCGGTCTGACCGGGCGGGGCGCCAAGGGCCTGCTCGCCGCCGTGCACGACGACAGCCCCCTGGAGTACGTCGGCCTGGGGCCCGGACTCCCCCGCCGGGTGAAGCGCTCCTTCAGCGAACGGCTCCGCCCCGCCCGGGCCTCCCACCCCGACGTGCGGGCCATCGGCAGCGTGTACCGATGAGCCCTGCGAACGCGGAACCCGTCGGCGGCTTCAGGGCGGAGGACGGCTCGGCCTGGCAGCGGATCCGCCGCTACGCCGTGCCGGGCTGGATGATCGAGCAGGCCACCGCGCACCGGCTGGCCGGTGACTGGCGGGCGGCCTGCGCGGCCGCCGCCGTGGACGTCGATTTCGATCTGCCCGACATCGAGGCCCGCTACGGCACGGCCGTGGCCGCGGCCGTGGCGGAGGACCTGCGGCACCTCGCCCCGGACCTGCTGCGCTGGCATCTGCCCCGGCTCCTGGGCGGCCGCACCACCATCGCCCCCGACCTGCGCATCGTCCTCGCCACCTACGACGGCCCCGGCGGGCCGGCCCTGTCGGTCACCACACCCGTCATGACCGAGGCCTCGCAGCGGCTGCGCCTGCACTGCGCGCCCGTCGTCATCAAGCGGAACAAGTACACGGGACGCGGTTTCGTCCCGGAGAACTGGACCGCGATCCGGCCGTTCTGGGACGCCCGCCACGCCTGCGAACTCGGCACGCGCTTCGCCGAACCGGACGGCCTCGCCGAGCGGATCGCGGGGCTGCGGGCCGCCGGGGACACGGTCGGCGCGTACGGGGCCGCGGGCATCACGTGCGACCTGACCGTTCCTCCCGCCCGGCAGTACCAGCGCCCGGCGGACCCGGAGGCCCTCCTCGCGAGGCTGCCCGTCGACCTCACGCGGATGGCGCCTGAGGTCGCCCGGCTCGTGGCCGCCGGCGCGGGCGGCCGGTACCGGCTCAGGGCGGGCTGGCCCTACTCGGCCGTACTGGAGCACACCGGCCCGGACGGTCTCCTGGTCCGCATCGTCCCGCAGGCCGGGGCGGCCTCCGTCCCGGCCCTGCCCCGGTACGCCTGGCAGCCCCTCCCCGACCTCGAACTGGTGCGGACGGGACGGATCTCCCCGCGCGAGCTGCATCCGCTGGTGGCCGCCGCCCTGTTCCCCGACGCCGGGCCGGTGACGGGCCCGCCCGGCCCCGACACGGACGGCGGGCCGGTACGGGTCCGCTGCCGCGGCGCATGGCACGAGGTGCGCTCGCGCGGCGGCGTGCTCGACGTGCCGCACTCCCCCGAGGAACAGCAACGGGAGCGCGCCATGCGGGCGTTCGGCGGCGCCGTCTCGGGTTGTTTCGCCGTGCAGCAGATCTGGACCACGGGCGAGGGACGGCTGCCGCGCGGCCTGCGGGCCCAGCGGCACGAGCTCTTCCTGCGCGCCCAGCACGGCGACACCCCCGGTGTCGTGGCACTGCTGGACGCGGGCGTGGACCCGCGGATCCGGGACGGTCGCCACCGCGGACTGCTGCACACGCTCCACCTGCTCGACCACGAGGTGCTCCTGCCACGGCTGCTGGCGGCCGGACTCGACCTGGAAGGGCGGGACAAGGCGTACCGCACCCCCCTGCTGTCCGCGGTGCACTGGGGCGGTTCGGTCGGCCTGGTCAAGGCCCTGCTGGCGGCGGGCTCCCGCATCGACGTCCTGGACGAGATGGACCTGTCGGTGTCCCAGGAGATCCGCCGCTACAAGCGGACCGATCTCGCCTTCCTGCGGGACCGCGTGGAGGAGGAGTTCCCCGGCAACGGCGCCGAATGGTTCGACGAGCACATGGAGTACTGGGAGAACGAGGACGAAGACGACGAGGAAGAGGACGCGGACGAAGACGACGAGGAAGAGGACGAGGACGCATGAGCGCCGCCCAGCCGTTGCAGCCCGCCCGGGCCCTGGCCGCCGCCGACGCCCTCGGCGCCCGGCTGGGCGCCACCCGTACCGAACCCGCCACCAACCCTCAACTGGAGGCGCTGGCACTGGCGGTGACCGCCAATCAGCCGGTCCTGCTGTGGGGCGAGCCGGGCATCGGCAAGTCCGCCGGCATGGAGCAGCTCGCGACCGCGCTCGGCGTACCGCTGGAGACCGTCATCGCCAGCGTCCACGAGCCCTCCGACTTCGCGGGGCTCCCCATCGTCGGCGACGACCCCGCCACCACCGGTGTCCCCATGGCCCCGCCGGACTGGGCGGTGCGCCTCGTCCGAACCGGCCACGGGCTGCTGTTCTTCGACGAGTTGTCCTCCGCCCCGCCTGCCGTCCAGGCGGCCCTGCTACGGGTGGTCCTGGAGCGGCGTGTCGGCAGCCTGGAACTCCCGCCGGCGGTACGGATCGTCGCCGCGGCGAATCCCCCCGCCAGCGCCGCCGACGGCTGGCACCTCAGCCCGCCGCTCGCCAACCGCTTCGTCCACCTCGACTGGACGCACGACCCGCGCACCGTGGCCCGCGGCATGGCCGGCACCTGGCCCGAGGTGGCGATCCCCACCGTCGATCCCGCCAAGGCGTCCGGTTCGGTCGCCCGTGCCCGCGGCGCCGTCTCCGGCTTGCTCACCGCCCGGCCGGGCCTGGTCCACCACATGCCGGCCGAGGCCGCCGGACGCGGCCGCGGCTGGCCCTCCCCCCGTACCTGGGAGATGGCCCTGCGGCTGCTGGCCACCGGGTACGCGGCGTCGACGGGCCGGGAGGCCCTGGCGGCCGCGCTCACCGGCGCCGTCGGTGAAGCGGCCGGGATCGAGTTGCTCTCCTACCTCGAACACCTCGACCTGCCCGACCCGGACCGGGTGCTGGCCGACCCGGACGCCTTCGCCCTGCCCGAGCGCGGTGACCGGCAGCTGGCTTTCCTGATCGCGGTGGTCGCGGCCGTGCAGAGCGAGCTCACCCGTCCCCGGTGGGAAGCGGGCTGGGCGGTCCTCGCCAAGGCCGTGGACGCGGGCGTGCCCGACGTCGCCGCCCGCGCCGCCGCCGACCTCGCGGCGATGCGCGACCTCGACTGGCCGGTGCCCGCCGGCATCGACGCCTTCGTGGAACTGCTCCAGCTGTCCGGCTCGCTGCCGGGCGGCGGCTGAATCCGGTCCGGCAGCCGTGCGCCCGGACCCGCATCCGAAACCGGCCCTGGACCGGGCGAAGCTGCTGGCAGCCCGTTACAAGGCGGCCGAGGCCCGTCCGTACCTCGCCTCCGCCCTGTACGCCCTGACCGTGGTCCCTTCGGCCTGCGTGCCGACCATGGGCGTCGACCGGCACTGGCGCTGCTACGTCTCCCCCGCCTTCGTCGAGGCGACCCCGGTCGTCGAGTTGGCCGGGGTGTGGATCCACGAGGTGGCGCACCTGCTGCGCGACCACCACGGCCGGGCCGAGCGGCTGCCCGCCGCCGACCAGCGCGATCACGTACGCGTCAACATCGCCCAGGACTGCGAGATCAACGACGACCTGCTCGCCGACGGCCTCGCGCTGCCCGAGGGCCGGATGGAGCCCAGGCTCTACGGGCTGCCCACGGGCGGCCTGTTCGAGGCGTACCTGCCGGGTATCCCTCCGACCCCGCACGGGCCGGACTGCGGTTCCGGCGCCCACGGCACCCCGATGCCCTGGGAACTGGGCGAAGAGGGCGGTCCCGCCCGGGTCGGCCCGGTGGAGGCGGAGGCGCTGCGCCGGCAGACAGCCCAGGCCGTACGGGCACACCGGCGTGCGCGGGGCCAGGTCCCCGAGGGCTGGGCCCGCTGGGCCGAAGAGCTCCTGGAACCCTCCGTCGACTGGCGCCAGGCCCTGGCCGGAGCGGTCCGCGAGGCCGCCGCCTGGGCCGCGGGCGCCGTGGACTACACCTACCGCCGCCCCTCGCGCCGCACACCGGCGCTCGGCGGCAGGGTGGTGCTGCCCAGTCTGCGCAGGCCGCTGCCGCGGGTGGCCATCGTCGTCGACACCTCCGGGTCGATGGGCCCGGACGATCTCGCCGCGGCGCTCGCCGAAGTCACCGGCGTCCTGCGGGAGGTGGGCGTCGGCGGCAACCGGGTGGCCGTGCTGGCGTGCGACGCAGACGTGCACGCCGTGACGCGAGTGCGCAGTGCGGGTGAGGTGACGCTGGCGGGCGGCGGCGGTACGGACATGCGGATCGGTATCAGCGCTGCGCTGGCCCTGCCCGACCGCCCGAACATCGTCGTCGTGCTGACGGACGGGTACACGCCGTGGCCGGACGAGACGCCTTCCTGCCGCCTGATCGCCGCGCTGGTCGGCGAGGCTCCGCCCGCGCCCCCGTCCTGGGTGGAGACCGTACGCGTACGCGACACCGGCCCGGCATAGCCTTCGGCCCGCCGGGTGTCCGCTCCGGCCCGCGACCCGCCGCGATCAGCCTCAGCCAGCCGCGACCGGCCGCGATCAGCCACGAGCGTGCAGGTGCAGGGCGAAGCGGCGGACGGCCGCGGTGAACGCCTCCGGATCGTCGAAGTTCGCCAGATGCCGTGCCCGTGGGATCAGTTCGATGCGGGCGTCCGGGTGCGCGCGGGCGAATTCCCTCTCGCCGGACCGGAAGACGGTGTCCTTCTCGCCGTTGAGGATGAGCACCGGAGCCGCCACGTGCCGCATCGCATCCGCGCCGAACCGGCCGAGCACCTCTCCCCAGGCCACCGGCAGAGTATGGAAGGCGTACCCCGCGCGGATGGTCGCATCCACCACGTCGGGAGGATAGATGCGGCGCAGCAGGCGGTCGTTCCACCGCGTCAGCCGGTCCGCCGGAATGCGCGGGACGAGACGCGCCACCCACCGGTAGGGGGTCGCCCACGCGCCCTTCGTCGACGCGCTGGCCCCCGCGAGGACCAGCCCCCGCAGCAGTTCGGGGCGACGGCGCGCGAACTCCAGTGCCGCGTAACCGCCGAGGGAGTGCCCGACGACCAGGGCGGGGCCGTGGTCGAGCTGTTCCGCCGCGGCCGCGATGACCTCCGTCGCCGCGTCGAGGCTCCAGTGCTCGGCGGCGCGGGCGCCGTGGCCCGGCAGGTCCACGGCGGCCACACGGAAGTCGCCCTGCAGACTGCTGAGTTGGGGGCTCCACTGCCCCGCGCTGAACCGCGTCCCGTGGACGAGGACGATGGGCGGTGCGTCCGTGGCGCTCATGGGTCCCCCTGATCCGATCTCCCCCGGACGGCCGACCCTACCTGCGCGGCGTTCGCGGCACCGGGAGGGGGCTGCGCCCCGGCCGGGTGGGGCATCATCGGGATCATGACGCTTCACCCCCACCTGCCGACCACCGAGTCGGCCGTCACCGCGATACGGGCCGTCGCCGCCGAGTACCGGCGGGCCATCACCGTGACCGACGACATCGGTGCCGACCGGACGTCGCGGAGGACTGCCGCGCCGCTGTTCTCCGTCACCGATCCCGACGGGTCACTGCCCCACGAGGCGTTCGTGGAGCTGGGAGGCAGCCCGGCCATCAGCATCCGGCTCTTCCCCGAGGGCGACGCGCAGATCACGGTGGACGGCGTGGAGTTCCACGACCTCCCCCGCGACCACGTCCCGCCGTTCCTGACGTGCGTCTACGGCGGACTGGCCTTCGTGAAGGGCCGGTTCTTCCCGCCGGGCTACCAGCTCTGCGTCCCCCTTCCCGGCGACGAGACCTACCGGGAACACGTCCCGGGCGTCTCGCTGACGCCCTGGATGTCCGGACGGGTCCGCTGACGGACCGCGCCGGCCCCGAACGGACGGCGGAGTCAGCGGGGGACGCCCGCGCGGTCCAGGAGCTCGTGCAGCCGCGCAGCCGGCAGTCCCGGGTTGGCCGCCGCGCCCTCGGCCGTAGCCGGGTCGTGGAGCAGTGCCTCCACCGCGTCCCCGGAGAAGAGGGGATTGCCGGCGGCGGCCCGGCGAACGCGCTCGTCGGGGTCGGTGAGGAGCCGTACCGGAGCCCTCCCGAGGGTCGCGGCGGCGGCCAGCGCGCGAACCTCCGGGTCCTTCCTCGTGCGGGTCCCCCGCCAGCCGCGCCACCAGGTCGGCCGGCAGGGTGGCGCACGACGCCGCCGCGAGGCGCAGCAGCACGTCCTCGGACCCGGCGCAGGCCCGGTACCAGTCCGGGTCCGGTTCCGTGCGGCGCTCCAGGATGAAGCAGAGGCAGTCGCCGTCGCGTGAAGCGGCCTCGCTCAGCTCGTGATCGACGGCCGTGCATTCCGCGGTGGTGCGCGGCAGTCCGCGGTAGTGGCCCCGCTCCGGGATCTCGGCCTCCATGGCTGCCGGATCCGCCGCCCGCGCGCGGTGCTCGGCCGTTTCCCGGACGTCCGGGTGGGGGTCGGTCAGCAGGGCCTGCCGCTCCTCGGCGGTGAGCCGGTCCCACACCCCCGTCGCGGTGGCCCGCACAGCAGGGTGCTCGTGCCCGCGCATCCGGTACCGGAACGACGGGGGCATCTGGTGGGAGAAGACGAGCTCCTGCACGATCTCGCCGACCATGAGCAGCACGCGTTCGCCGCCGTCCTCGGCGGTCAGCAGCGCGATGAGGACGTCGTCGGGCAGCGGAAGCACCTGGCGCGGGCGCGGGCGGGGGCCTCCGGCGACCCCCGCGCGGACCAGGGCGTGGGGATCGCGGACCATGCGGCCGCGTTTCGTCGGCGCCGAGGCCCCGGACTCCCGCGATCGCAGGCGTACCGCTGATCGAACGCGGGTGTATCTCGGGTGTATCGCGGGTGTATCGAAAAGCCCATACGCCACCGCAACGGCGTCGCGTGTCCCATGGGGGCATGAACCATGACGCATCCCTGCCCGCACCGCCCCGGCCGCCGTGCCGCACGGGCCCGATCGTGCTCGTCGCCCTGGCGGTCCTCTGCGTGGCGGGGGCCGTGTTCGTCCTGCGGCGGCCGCTCATGATGTCCGTTCCGGCGTGCATGGCCGGGCGCTGGCACGGCTGCTTCGACACGTTCAACGGTGTGGTGCTCATGACGTTGGTATCGCTGCCGTTGGCGGTGCTGGTGGCGTGGGTCCTGGCGCGCCGGCGGCGCGCCGCCGGTGTCCCGTCGGCGTGGCGGATGTCGCTGGCCGAGGTGGGCATGGTGCACGGGACGCTGCCGTGGGTCTGGATGATCCTGATGCCGGGCGCCGGGGCCGGTGTCGTTCCGGGCCGGGTCAGCCTGGTGCCGCTGCGGGACCTGATGACGATGGGGACGCTCGGGATCGTGGGCAATCTGCTCGTCTTCGCCTCGCTGGGGTTCTTCGCCCCCGTGCGGTTCGCGGCGCTGGCGTCCGTGCCGCGGATCCTGGCGCTCGGGGCGGGCTGCTCGGTCCTGGTGGAAACCGCGCAGTACGTGCTGTGGCTGGACCGTGTGTCCTCCGTGGACGACGTCCTCATCAACGCGGCCGGTGCCGTGCTGGCCGCGCTGGCGTCGCGCCGCTGGTGGCGCACGGCGGAGCGGACGCCGTCGGATCCGCCCCGCCCGGCTCCCGTACCGGCGTGAGGGCGCCGTGTTCGGTGCGCACGCGTCGGGGCACAGGCCGGTGCGTACGTCGGCGACCGGCTGCGCCGCTTAGGCTTCCGGCATGCGCGTACTGATCGTGGAGGACGAGCCCTACCTGGCGGAGGCCGTCCGTGACGGTCTGCGGCTGGAAGCGATCGCCGCCGACATCGCAGGTGACGGTGACTCCGCCCTCGAACTGCTCAGTGTCCACTCCTACGACCTCGCGGTCCTCGACCGTGACATCCCCGGCCCCTCCGGGGACGAGGTGGCCCGCCGCATCGTCGCCTCCGGCAGCGGCATCCCGATCCTCATGCTGACCGCCGCCGACCGGATCGCCGACAAGGCCTCCGGGTTCGGGCTGGGCGCCGACGACTATCTGACGAAGCCCTTCGAGCTGCGGGAGCTGGTCCTGCGGCTGAGGGCGCTCGACCGCAGGCGCGCGTACGCCCGTCCCCCGGTCCGCGAGATCGCTGGCCTGCGGGTCGACCCGTTCCGGCGGGAGGTGTTCCGCGACGGGCGGTACGTGGCCCTCACCCGCAAACAGTTCGCCGTGCTGGAAGTCCTCGTCGCCGCCGAGGGCGGGGTGCTCAGCGCGGAGGAGCTGCTGGAGCGGGCCTGGGACGAGAACGTCGACCCGCTCACGAACGCCGTACGGATCACCGTGTCCGCCCTGCGCAAGCGGCTCGGTGAGCCATGGGTCATCGCCACCGTGCCCGGCGTCGGCTACCGGATCGACACCGGTGCGGACCCCACTGCTCCGGCTCCCGCTCCCGGTGGTGCCGGTGCCACCGGTGCGTAGACGACCGGGGCCCAGCGCCCGGCTGAAGCTCGCCCTCAGCTACGCCGGGTTCCTCTTCGTCGCGGGCGCCCTGCTGCTGGCCGTGGTGTGGGTGTTCCTGCTGCGCTACGTACCGGACAACTCCCAGGGCCTCCTCGGGGTCTCGCCCAACCGCTACCTCCTCGTGCGCACCTTCGCCCCCGCCGCGGCCGCGGCGATGGTCTTCCTGCTCGTGTTCGGCCTGCTGGGCGGCTGGCTCCTCGCCGGCCGGATGCTCAGACCGCTCACGAGGATCGCGGACGCCGCGCGCACGGCCGGAAAGGGCTCGCTGTCCCACCGGATCCGAATGGAGGGCCGGCAGGACGAGTTCCGTGAACTCGCCGACACCTTCGACTCGATGCTCGAGCAGTTGGAGTCCCACGTCGCCGAGCAGCAGCGCTTCGCCGCGAACGCCTCCCACGAACTGCGCACCCCGCTGGCGATCTCGCGGACGCTCCTCGACGTCGCCCTCAAGGACCCGGCGCGGGACCACCGCGAACTCATCGAACGCCTGTCCGTCGTGAACGCCCGGGCGATCGACCTGACCGAGGCCCTCCTGCTCCTCTCCCGGGGTGACCGCGGGAACTTCCCCCGCGAGGGCGTCGACCTCTCCCTCATCGCCGAGGAAGCCGCCGAAACACTGCTGCCCCTCGCCGAGCAGCGCCGGATCACCCTCGGCGTCACCGGCGACGTGACCGGCGGCGCGGCCCGGACCACCGGCTCCCCGGACCTGCTGCTGCGCATGGTGACGAACCTCGTCCAGAACGCCGTCGTCCACAACCTCCCGGCCGGCGGCACCGTGACCGTTCACACCGAGGCGTCCGGCGACACGAGCGTGCTGCGCGTCGAGAACACGGGCAGCGTGCTCCCCACGGAACTGGTGGCGACGCTCACCGAGCCGTTCCGGCGCGGAACGGAGCGCGTGCGCACCGACGAGCACGCCGGCGTCGGCCTCGGTCTGGCCATCGTGCACAGCATCGTCCGCGCGCACGACGGCACCCTCGACCTGACCCCCCGCCCCGCCGGCGGCCTCCGCGTCACGGTCCGGCTGCCGGCCGAACCGTAGGAGACCGGCCACGGCCGCGTGGTAGGAAACCGGTCCCCGGCCCGCGCGCCGCGGTCGGGGGCGGTGGGTCTGCCCCAAAGGGCACCTCGGTTGCACGGCCCGGTGGCCGTCCGGGCAGAGAGCCGACGGCAGGGCGCCGATCGTTGGCTTCGCGTCGGCAGGTGAGCTGATAATGCTTCAGAACCCCTGGTCATGACGGGTGACCGCCCTTCCGGGGTGTGGCCTGCGGCCGCGCGAAGCGGCTTCTCCGACGTAGCGAAAAGGCGATCGCGTGAGTCCCAAGCACCCCCGGCCGACGCAGAAGACCGACGACGGACTGCTGCTGTCCTCCCGTCGTCCCGCGGCTCCGCAGCAGGAGGCCGCGCCACCGGTCGGGCTGATGGCGCTGCAGGCCGGTGCGGGCAATGCCGCGGTCGTGCAGATGCTCCGGCGGAGCGGTCACCTCCAGGAGCAGGACCAGGAACAGGAACAGCACCGGCACACCGACGGATGCGGACACCAGCAGACCGGACAGCACGCGGTACAGCGGTCCGCCGTGCACGACGTCCTGCGGGCCCCCGGACGCCCCCTGGACGAAGCCACCCGCACCGACATGGAAGCGCGGCTCGGCGCGGACTTCTCCGACGTACGCATCCATGACAACAGCGCCGCCAAGGCCTCCGCCGCCGAAGTGGGGGCCCGCGCCTACACCTCGGGCAGCCATGTCGTCATCGGCGCGGGCGGCAGCGACAAGCACACCCTCGCGCACGAGCTCACCCACGTCATCCAGCAGCGCCAGGGGCCGGTCGCCGGTACCGACAACGGTGCGGGGCTGAAGGTCTCCGACCCGTCGGACCGGTTCGAGCGGGAGGCCGAGGCGAACGCCAGCCGGGTGATGGCTCCCGGCCACCGGGCTGCCACGGACGTACAACGGCATACGGCGCCCTCTGCCTCGGCCGGTTCCCAACCCGCGGTGCAGCGCGTAGGGAACCCCCAGGACCGGCTGACGGTCGAGTACTGGGAGGAGAAGGCCGGACTGGGCGAATCCAGCAGCACGGCCGCCACTGCCAGGGCCAAGCAGATCGCCGACTCCAAGAAGGCCGCGAGGACGTTCAAGGCCAGTAAGGCTCCACGCCGCATGGAAGACATCATCGCGACCGTCGGCCCCCAGTTGCTGCGCGACCTGTCGAACATGGAGGAAACCGCCGGCCGGATGGAGCTGTACCGCTCCATGAGCTTCGAAGAGGCTCACAGTGCCCTGACCTACTGGGGCGACGAGGCCTCACGGAACCAAATGACGGACTACATCGCTGCCGGCGGTGGCACGGCGAAGGAGTTCAGGGGTAAGGGGTACTCCGGCATGACGATCGGGGCCCACCTCGGCGACCAGGGCCAGGCCGACGGGTACTACGACACCCAGGGTGAGCCGTACGCGGTCCAGCTGAGGTTCACGCTGAAGCCCGGCGCCCACGAACTCCTGTTCCACCCGAACCACATGGCGCTCGGGCCGGGTTACAAGAACGACCTGATCCGCAAGGCGAACAAGGACGACGGGACATACCAGAACGCGAACCCGAACGAAGGCACCCTGGGCGGGTACATCGGCGTGAAGGCCGAGGACAAGGAGCCCTACAGCTTGGGCATCGCGCAGGGCAACAACGGCAAGAGGGGCAGGGAGGTCGGTCCGAGCCAGCTGCTCTTCGAGCTGTTCGTCGAGAAGGTCGAACTCGTGAAGAACAGGTCCGGGAAAGAACTGCCCGGTGCCGCGGCGGCCGAGCAGGAACTGGTCGCCTAGGGTCGGCCGTCAAAGTGATCTCGCATTGTGGATCACGGTCGGGTGATACGTCGCCCTGAACTGTCGGACGCTGAGTGGGAACTCGCGCAGCCGTTGCGGCCTCGGTCCGTGCGGGGCCGGCGCGGCTGGATGACCGGACGCCCCTGAGCGGGATCCGGTGCGGGCCGGCCGCTCCTGCCGGCGCGGCACGCAGAGTGGATGCGCCGGGGCGCCGTCCTGCGCCGGGCTGACGTGTCAACTGCACGATCGGTACTTCAGGCCAGGGGCTGTGCTTCTCACCCATGGGGATCCGAGTTTGCGTCCCCAGCGCGTGGGGTCAGGACGGAGTTTCGCTGGAGAACGTGCCCGTCCAGACACGTGCGGGCGGATCGGATGGGCGCTGCTGCAGCAAGGCCACGGCCTCCTTGACCCGGCCGAGGGTGATGAGGTGCCCGGCCAGAGAACTGGGGCTGGCGACAGCGTGCGGTTCGAGGACGGCGACCGCCGCCTCGGTCCGACCGGCGGCGGCGAGCAGGTCGGCGACGGTCCAGACCGCGTAGGAGGTGTGGCCCTCGGGGTGCGCCCACGCCCGCTCGACTGCTTCATCGAGCAGGCCGCAGTCGGCCATGAGCCGAAGTCGCAGCCTGTAGAGGTCCCCTTCCTCCTCGCCGCCGCGGCGGGCCTGGAGGACATCGAGGTGGGCCAGCCCCTCCTGGGCGCGGCCGTGGTCCGCGTACAGGGTGCACAGCGTGTCGACGAGCCAGTCCTCCGCGCCGCCGGGCGAGTCCACGAGCGTGCGCATCAGCTCGATCGCCTCGTCGCCCCGGCCGTGCCGGGACAGGAGCTGCGCCAGTTGCACTGCACTCTCCCGCTGGTGCGCCAGCGGGGTGCCTGCCTGCCGGTACGCGGTGATCGCGCCTTCCACGTCACCGCGCTCCTCCAGCATCCTGGAACGGTCAGGCCCTCAGTCAACGGGCCCCATACCCGCTTCGCATCCGCACTCGCAGGCACGGAAGCAGGCACGCCCGCAGGAGCAAGGGCGGGCGTGGCCCACGAATCGGCGGCCTGCCCCGCCCGCGATGCAGCGGGCGCAGCGGCGGCAGGCCCGGTGGTCGGTACGGCGGGCGCCGCGGGGGCGGGCCCGGCCGGACTGCGGACGGGAGCGGGGGCGGGGATACGTCGGGTGGGCGGCGCCCACGGATCACCCGCCGGTACGCGGGCGCCGGGAGCGGGTGCGGGAGCCGAAGCTGCGGCAGCCGCCGGGGCCGCGGTAGGGGTGGCCGCGCTCGCGACACCGGCGTCCTCGCCTGCGACCGGGACGTCACCTGCTCGAAGCGCGGATGAGCAGGGCTCGCAGCCGACCGTGCTTCGACCCCCTCCTGAGACCCCAGAACTCCCCTCACCGGATCCGTCGTCGCCCACGGTCGCTGCCCCGGCCGCCATCGCCAACGAGGTCAGAGAGCTCCACCGGGCAGCTGGCAGCCCCTCTGTGCGGGCCATCAGTGCGGCCATTCTCGCCGACCCGCGCAGCGCCGACATCAGTCCGGAGACGGTACGGCGAGTCGTCGCGGGCACGAGTGCGAGACCCGCCAGCGTCTTGTCGGTCGTCAGGGCACTCGCGGACATCGGAGGTCACGACGCTGCTGCGGCCGAGGAGAAGGCGAAGCGGCTCCAGGACCTCGAGGAGCCGCCGGGTGACCGAGGTTCCTCGGAGCCCCCCGCCGTGACGGGAGCGAACGGTGTGTATCTGAGGGGGGCCGTCATCCACGGGCTGCAGCTGGCCGGCGGCGACGGGCAGACCATCGATCTGCGCCATGCGGTTCTGCACGACGCGGTTGTGTACGCCCGGGACCAGCAGACTGCACGTGACCGGCAGCGCCGTGCAGAACGCCTCCGTCCACACCAGAGACCAGCAGACACTCCACATGACCGACAGCCCCGTGGCGGAATTCAGTGACCGAGGCCGCCTGATCCCCGGCGGCCCGCCCGCGGCGATCCCCGGGTGACGGAAGCCAGGCCCGACGTCGTGGTCGCCCGGACCCGGGGCGACACCGTGTTCGGTGGGGCTGCGGCAGGGACTGCGCCGGCGGTCCCCTCCACCCCCGCCGTCGCCCCGCGTCCTTATGGCGGGTTCAGAGGCGCGGGCTCCTCAGCGGTGGCTCCGCCCCGCCCCAGGAGAAGGCGTAGGGGTCCGCGCCACCCGTGTACGAGCAGGTGATGCCGATATCGGGCAGGTCGAACTCCTCGCGCAGCCACCCGTCCACGGCGAGGGCGGCGACCTCCGGCCGGTAGTCGGCCAACGGGAAGTCGAGGGAGACGATCTGCAGGTGGACACCGTCCGGATGCCGGGTGCGCAGCTCGTCGGCGCGGAGCGCGACGACGAAGGAGAGCCACGCCAGGTCCTCCCAGTAGATGCCCGACGCCGGCAACAGGAGCCTCACTCCTCGGTCGATCCCCACGGAGGGAGCCGCCGTCTCACCGGGTGACACGGCCTCGGCCGAAAGATCCGCCGCCAGTCCGCCGATCGGACTCCTGAGCCGGTACTTGAATCCTCGAATCATTTCACTCAATCCACGAACTTGCGAAGGTGGAAAACGCCTCGGCTGAAGTAGCTCTCGACTCCCATGCCGGTGGGACCGCGAACGTAGTCGAAATTGTGCGGCTGCGCTCCCGCCTCGCTGTACAGGCGGCTGTGTTTCTCGAAGAATTCGTCCATCTTGTCAGGCGTCATCTTCGTGATGTCCACCTTGTTCATCATGTTGAAGTCGTCCGCGGACACCTTGAATGTGAGGATCTCCACCTCGATGTCCCGTCCGCGGAGGCGTTCCGCGTAGCGGACCGCTTCGTCCAGCGTGCCCCAGGAGTAGCTCCCTCGCCCCATTGGCCTCGTGTGTCCGCCTCCGGCCAGGGGTTTCCGTCACCTCTCAGCCGGGTGGCGTTCGCGGGGTCCTGCACCGTGTGGAACTCGTGATAGTCAGGTGCGAGTCCCAGGTGGTCGGTGGCCTGGAGAGGATTGGGCACGTATGCCGAGGGATTCGGAGACGGCGCGAGGCCGAGGGGGTCGGCGCTGAGGTACCGGCCGACTTCGGGATCGTAATAGCGCTGACAGTTGTAATGGATTCCGGATTCCGGGTCGAAGTACTGACCGGCGAACCTCAGGGGCGTGTAGACCGACGCATCCCTGTTCCACGCCGTGGCCCCCCACAGCGTGGCCTGCGTCCGCCAGCAGATCCGGTCCTCTTCGTCGATCAGCTCCGTAGGAGTGCCGACGAGGTCGCTGACGATGGCGAAGAACCGTTCGTCGATCACCTCCTGGGATGTTCCGTCGCGTATGACACGTTCCGTCTGGGCGAGCGGGCGCAGGGCCTCGTGATCCCAGGTCAGGACGACGGTCGGAGCCGCGGCGTCGGCCGCTGTCGTCGTCTGCTCGCACAGGAGCGTGCCGTCCCATGTGAAGGAGACCTGCTCCACGGCTTCGTCGCTGTCGGGCGCCAGGCGCTGCTTGCCGACGCGGCGGCCGAGCGGGTCGTAGGAGTACCGCCACACCGTGCCGTCGGGCGTGGTCACCCGTGTCAGCCGGTCCTCGGGATCCCACTCGTAGTGCCAGGTGTCCGGTTTCGCGGAAAGCCGGGCCTTCTGGCGCAGGACGACCCGGCCCAGTTCGTCGTGCTCGTACCGGACCCTGCCCGCCCGGGTGAGGGTCGTGCCGGCGTACTGCCGTTGCCCGGTCGCCTCCCGGCCCGGATGGGTGGCCGGCCCAGGAGGCTTCGGTCTGGTTGCCGCTCGCGTCATAGACGTAGCGCTCGGTCCACGCCTCGGCGGTCACACCGGTCACGCGGCCCACGGCATCCAGCTCGAAGCGGCGGCTACCGGAAAGCTGGTCGTCCATCGCGACGAGCATGCCGTCGTCACGATAGGCGTAGGACCGGTGCTGGAGGCTCCGCTGCGCGCTCGAAACGAGGTGGTCCGTAAGGCGGCCGTGTGCGTCGTAGGTGGAGGCGAAGGTCAGTCCGTCCCCGATGCGGCGGACGGTCTCGCGCCCGGCGGCGTCCCTCTCGAAGGTCAGCGTCCTGCCCGCGGTCGTGAGCTCCCTCCGTCGGCCCATCGCGTCGTACGACCAGGAGCTCACGGCCCCGGAAGGGGTCGTGCGGGAGACACAGCGGCCGAGTTCGTCGTGGGTGTAGGCAATGGTGCGGCCGTTCACGGTCTCGGCCTGGAGGCGTCCGTGGCGGTCACGGAGGTGGGTGACCGTGGCGTCCGGGCCGACGGCTTGGGCGAGCTGCCCCGAGAGGCGCAGTTCACTGCTCGTCATGGGTGGGCACTGTGCCGGGTGCCGAGGGGCCCTGTCGACGCATTTACGTTCTTCGCGGTTCAGCGGGCACCGCCCACAACTCGTCGTCGCTTCGCCAGGGCTTCGACCGAGCCGCCGCGCACCCCGGATCATCAGTTCCGGAGTGATCCAACCGCCTTGGAGATCATTTCGTCAGACGTTCATACCGGCTTGTCGTACATGGCGGTCACCCGCATCCGCCCCCTGTGGAACGCGCTGGCGCAGGCCACCCGGGGCCGTGCGTCGCTGGCCAGGCCCGACGCACCCATCCGGCATGCCGGGCGCTCAGGTTCACCCGCTGACACCGCAGCCACGCCCTCCGGCCGCCCCACCGGCCAGCAACCCGGTCGGCACCCCCCTCGGCCTCGTGGCGCAGGACGAGCTGGTCGCGCTCGTAGGAGACGTCGCGGCGGCGGGCTTCGTCGTCAGCGGGCCGCTGAAGGGCCTCGCCGCAGAAGAGGGCGTCGCCGCCGATGGACTCCGCGGCTCCCACACCAAAGGCTCGAGCGCCACTGGCGTCGGGCCAGAACACCCCGGTCGGTCTGGAAGGGTTGGCCCGGCGCAACACCTGTGCCTGAACGCGTACCACCTCCGTCGACCGGGAGAGAAGCATGACCATCAAGGACATCGGGCCCGAACCTCAGAGTTTCGACCTTGAGCAGGCGACGCTGGCGAACACCCACTACCGATCGGTCGCCTGGTCCGGGAAGTACCTCCAGCTGACCCTCATGTCGATCCCGGTGGGCGAGGACATCGGCCTTGAGGCGCACCCGGAGACCGACCAGTTCCTCCGGCTCGACGCGGGCCGCGGCCGCGTTCAGATGGGCAGCGCGAAGGACCGCCTCGACTTCGATCAGGAGGTCGAGGACGGCTGGGCGGTCTTCGTACCCGCCGGCACGTGGCACAACATCACCAACACCGGGGACGAGCCCATGCAGCTCTACGCCGTCTACGCCCCGGTCCACCACGCCCCGGGCAAGATCCACGCAACCTTCGCCGACGCGGAAAGCGACGAGGAGTCGGGCAACGACGAACCCTCGACCTGGTCGGTCCAGCCCACCCACCACCCCGCGGACAAGCACGCCTGACCACCAGCGGGGGCCCAGGAGAACAGACAAGCACCAGGTCGCTGACCTGGGCCTCTGCCGTGCGGCGGTTGGCGGATGTCGGACCCGGATCGGCTTCGGGCATACGATCCGCTGACCCGGTCCGGTCGGTCCCCGCGGTAGGCACCGCGCGTGGCGCCGGTTGCCGCGCAGTCCTCCCGCGACGACGCCGCAAGCCCGGTCCCCCCTCACCCAGAGGCAGCCACCCATCGTCGGCGGCCGGCACCCGAGGCGCCGTCGCGGCCTCAGACGCTGGCCGACGTCGGCGCGGCGACCGGGAGGTGCTGGGCGGCGATCGTGGGGGTCGCCGCCTCGGGCCGTAGCCGCCCCGCACGACCACGTCCACCCGCTGCACCCCGCGCTCCGACCGGGCGGAACCTGACCGGGACCGGGACCGGGACCCGGAGCCGGTTCCGGTAATCCCGGTCAGAGCCGGGCCGGGCCGGTTCCCGCCAGCACCTCGGGGCGCAGCAGGGAGGCGAGCCGCTCGGCCGGCAGCAGCCCCCGTTCCAGGACCAGCTCGGCCACACCCCGCCCGCTGGCGAGGGCCTCCGTGGCGATGTCGGTGGCGGCGGTGTATCCGATGTGCGGGTTCAGGGCGGTCACCAGGCCGATGGAGTTCTCGACGGTGGCTCGCAGCATCTCGGTGTTGGCGGTGATGCCGCTCACGCAGCGTTCTGCGAGGGTGAGGCAGGCCGCGCGCAGGTGAGTGACGGACTTGGACAGCGAGTGCAGGATGACCGGCTCGAAGGCGTTGAGCTGGAGCTGTCCGCCTTCGGCGGCCATGGTGATGGTGATGTCGTTGCCGATGACCTCGAAGGCGACCTGGTTGACGACCTCGGGGATCACGGGGTTGACCTTGCCGGGCATGATGCTGGAACCGGCCTGGACCGGGGGCAGGTTGATCTCGCCGAGTCCGGCGCGGGGTCCCGAGGACAGCAGGCGCAGGTCGTTGCAGGTTTTGGACAGCTTGACGGCGATGCGCTTGAGGACGCCGGACATCTGGACGAAGGCGCCGCAGTCCTGGGTGGCTTCGACCAGGTTGGGAGCGGTGACCAGGGGCAGGCCGGTGATGTCGGCGAGGTGGCGGCGGGCGGCCTCGGCGTAGCCGGCCGGGGCGTTGAGACCGGTGCCGATGGCGGTGGCGCCGAGGTTGATCTCGTGGACGAGTCCGAGGGCCTCCGCGAGCCGGCTGCGGTCCTCGTCCAGCATGACGGCGAAGGCGGAGAACTCCTGTCCGAGCGTCATCGGCACGGCGTCCTGGAGCTGGGTGCGGCCCATCTTCAGGACATCGTGGAACTCGGCGGCCTTGCGGGCGAAGGCGTTCTGCAGGACGGCCATGGCGTCGAGGAGACCGTGCACCGCGAAGACGGTCGCGATCCGCACGGCTGTCGGGTAGACGTCGTTGGTGGACTGGCCGAGGTTGACGTCCTCGTTGGGGTGCAGGTGTCCGTACTCGCCCTTGCCGTGGCCCAGCAGCTCCAGCGCGCGGTTGGCGATGACCTCGTTGGCGTTCATGTTGGTCGAGGTGCCGGCGCCGCCCTGGATCACGTCGACGACGAACTGGTCGTGGAGCTCGCCGCCGCGGATCTCCTGGCAGGCGGCGACGATGACGGCAGCTTTCGCGGGCTCCAGCAGGCCGAGTTCCGCGTTGGCGAGGGCCGCGGCCTCCTTGACGGCGGCGAGGGCGTCGACCAGGTGCGGGTAGGTGGAGATGGGCGTGCCGGTGATGGGGAAGTTCTCGGTGGCGCGCAGGGTGTGGACGCCCCAGTAGGCGTCGGCGGGGACGTCGCGGTCTCCGATCAGGTCGTGTTCACTGCGGCTGGAGGCGGCGGTCAAGGCGGTCACGGTGTGCGGATCCTCTTCCTGAGGTGGGCGGGTCAAAGGTGGTGCGGGGGCAGGCGGGCGTCAGGCGGTGGCGGTGGCGGTTGCCGTGACGGGGGCGCCGGGCGGGTTCAGGGCCGCTACCGGCCGGATGCCGCCGACGGTCCGGCCGCCACCGGTCACGGGCTCGCCCGTGAACCCGGCGAGCAGCCGGGGCTCGACTCCCGCACGTGCGAGAGCCGCGGCCGTCACGACCGTACGCGCGCGGTCGGCCCCGTCGGCGACCTTCACGGCCACGGCCCGGCCGTCGGGCAGCGCGGCCAGCTGGACGCCCTCGAAGCCGTCCTTGGCCAGCAGCCCGGGCACCGCGCGCATCAGTGCGGCGGTATCCCGCCCGGTACCGGAGGCCATCTCCGGGTGGAGGCGCAGTGCGTTCGCCACGCGGTGCTCGGCGGTGTCCGGGGCCGCCGTGGCGATGCGGGCGGCGGCGCGGGCCAGGCCGTGCAGGGACACCGCGAACAGCGGGGATCCGCAGCCGTCGACGGTGACGTGCGCGATGTGCCGGCCGGTGAGCTCCTCGACGCCCTCGGCGATCGCCCTCTGGAGCGGATGGTCCGCGTCGAGGTAGCTTTCCAGGGGCCACCCGGACAGCTTGCACAGGTACAGCATCGCCGCGTGCTTGCCGGAACAGTTCTGGGCGAGTCGGGACGGCCCGCGGCCCTCGCGCAGCCAGGCGTCCCGGACGGCCGGGCCGTAGGGCAGGTCAGGGACGTTGCGCAGGTCGGCCTCGGTGAGACCGGCCAGCTCCAGGACCAGCCGGACACCCGCGAGGTGGTGCTCCTCGCCGGAGTGACTGCCCATCGCGAGGGCGAGCAGGGCTCCGTCGAGCGGCAGGCCGGCCCGCACCATGGCGACGGCCTGGACCGGCTTGAGCGCCGAGCGCGGATAGCAGGCGGCCTCGATGTCCCCGATGCTCGTCCGGACCTCACCCTCACCGTCGAGGACGGCGACGGAACCGTAGTGGACCCCCTCGATCATGCCGCCCCGTACGACGTGGGCGACGGCGGCGTGCCGGGGCTCGCGGATCGCGGGCGCGTCCTCGAGGAAACTGCTGCGCATCACTGCCTCGTTCTGTGGTGGGTCGCTGCTGACCGGGAGTGGCGACCGCCACCCCCGGGCGTGGGCGGACGGGTGGGCGTCCGGCTCAGCCGTCGCTTCGGGCGGCGGTGCGCGCCACACGGCCGCGGACCGCGTACCAGCCGGCGACCAGCGCCGCGGCGATCAGCGGTACGCACAGCACGGTGGTGCGCCCGGCGCCTCCGTCGGCGTACATGAGGACCAGGACGGAGGCGAGGAAGGCCAGCGTCACGAGTTCGGTCCAGGGGGAGCCGGGCAGGCGATAGGAGGGGCGTGTGAGTTCGCCGCTGCGGGTCTTCCGCCAGAAGAGGAGGTGGCAGATCATGATCATGCCCCAGGTGGCGAGGATGCCGAGCGCGGCGAGGTTGAGGACGATCTCGAACGCGTCCGCGGGAACCACGAAGTTGAGCCCGACGCCCAGGACGCACATGCCGCTGGTGAGGAGGATGCCGCCGTAGGGGACCTGGGTCCGGCTGAGCCGTGCGGTGAACTGCGGGGCGGAGCCGTTGACGGCCATCGAGCGAAGGATGCGGCCGGTGGAGTAGAGGCCGGAGTTGAGTGAGGACATGGCCGCGGTGAGCACGACCAGGTTCATCACGTCGGCGGCCGCCGGGACGCCGATGTGGGAGAGCACGGTCACGAACGGGCTCTGGGCCCCGCTGTAGCTGCTCCAGGGCATCAGCATCGACAGCAGGACGACCGAGCCGACGTAGAAGAGGCCCACGCGCCACATGATCGAGTTGATCGCCTTCGGCACGATCTCCTCGGGCTTCTCGGTCTCGCCGGCCGTGACGCCGACCAGTTCGACGGAGGCGTAGGCGAAGACGACGCCCTGGACGATCAGCAGCATGGGGAGCAGGCCGTGGGGGAAGATCCCGCCGTTGCCGGTGATCAGGGCAGGGCCGGGGACGGCGCCGTCGACGGGGTGCCGGGTCGCCAGGAGGAAGATCGCGATCCCCATGAAGACGACCAGGGCGCCCACCTTGACGAGGGCGAACCAGAACTCCAGTTCGCCGAAGATCCGCACCGAGATGAGGTTCACGGTGAGGACCACGGCCAGGGCTATGAGGGCGATCACCCACTGGGGGACATCGGAGAACAGGTGCCAGTAGTGGGCGTACGTGGCGACGGCGGTGATGTCGGCGATGCCGGTGGTCGCCCAGTTGAGGAAGTACATCCAGCCCGCGGTGTAGGCGCCCTTCTCCCCGAGGAACTCCCGGGCGTAGGAGACGAAGGCGCCGGAGGACGGCCGGTACAGGACCAGCTCGCCGAGCGCGCGCACGACGAGGAAGGCGAAGATCCCGCAGACGGCGTAGGCGATGAACAGGGAGGGCCCGGCTTCGGCGAGGCGTCCGCCCGCGCCGAGGAAGAGCCCGGTACCGATCGCGCCGCCGATGGCGATCATGTTGACGTGGCGGGGTTTCAAGGTCTTGCTGTAGCCGGTGTCGCCGGCGTCGACGTGACGGGTCGTGGGGCGCTTCTCGTCTTTGAGGAACTGCTCGCTCACGCCTCGGGTCTGCCTTCCGTAGGGGCGGTGGTGCGCTGGGGGCGCACGATGTCGGTGAGGGTCGTCTCGACCCGTCGCAGGTGGTGGGACATGGCCTCCACCGCGTCGTGCTCGATGCCGTCGACCAGCGCCTCCAGGATGGCCCGGTGCTCGCAGTTGGACTGCTCGCGCCGGCCGCCCAGTTCGTTGAGGAAGGTCGACTGACGCGCCAGTGCGTCGTGGATCTCCTCGATGACGCGGCGGAAGACGGGGTTGCGGGAGGCCTCGGCCACGGCCAGGTGGAACACGGTGTCCATCGCCACCCACGCGGTGGTGTCGGTCTCCTGCTCCATCCGGTCCAGCAGATGGCGCAGGTAGTCCAGGTCCTCGGGGGTGCGGCGCAGCGCGGCGTACCCGGCGACCGGGATCTCGACGTGCCGGCGCACTTCCAGCAGGTCGCTGGCGGCGTAGTCGCCGAAGGTGGGCTCCTCGACCGTGTTCGCCAGGACGAACGTGCCCTTGCCGCTCTTGGACACGGTCAACCCCATGGCTTGCAGGGCCCGGAGCGCCTCCCGCAGTACGGGCCGGCTGACCTCCAGGGTGCGGCACAACTCGGCTTCGGAGGGGAGCTTGTCTCCCACGGCGTACTCACCGCGCTCGATGGCGCTGCGCAGGTGGCCGAAGACCGCTTCCATGGCACTGACGCGCCGCGGAAGGGGGCCACCTGTCTGGCTGTCTGACAGGTTCACGCTGTGATCTTGGGGGGTTCGCCCCGGGGTGTCAAGGCACCTGTGCCGGGAAAATCCCGCTCGGCACGCTTCGCACCGTGCGGGTGTTCCGTCCGGCAGTACGGGCAGCAGCGGTACCTCCGGCGGAACCCGCCGCAGCCACCAGGGCCCGCACGACCGGGGCGTCGGCGCCCATCTCCGGGTGCCACTGGACACCCACGGCGAAGCGGTGCCGGGTGCTCTCGATGGCCTCGACGGTGCCGTCCGCAGCACGGGCGGCGACGACCAGTCCCACGCCGAGGCGGTCCACCGCCTGATGATGGTGCGTGGCGACGTGGCGCGTCCCCGGCAGCAGGGCGCCGACCTGTGTCCCGGGTACGGTGGTCACGGCGTGGGAGCAGAAGTGGCCCCGGTAGGGGTTGTGGCCGTCGTGGCCCACCCGGTCGGGCAGGTGCTGGATCAGGGTGCCGCCCTCGTGTACGTTCATCAGCTGCATCCCCCGGCACACCCCGAGCACGGGTATGTCACGGGCGAGGCCGGCGGCCAGTACGGCCCGCTCCCATGCGTCGCGCTCGCGCACCGGCGGCCCGGTACGCGGATGGGCCACGGCTCCGTACAGGGCGGGATCCAGGTCCTCGCCTCCCGCCAGGAGGATCGCGTCCAGACGCTCGACCACGTCGGCAGCGGCCTCCGGCGCGTCCGGCGGCAGCAGTACGGCGCGGCCGCCGGACGCCCGGACGCAGTCCGCGTAGGCCGCGGGCAGCACCGCGGCGGGCAGGTCCCACTCACCCCACTGCGCGTGGGCGAGGTAGGTGGTGAGTCCGATGAGCGGTGGCTGGGGCATACCACTTCCTTTCGGGGCATGAGGGGTGACCGTCGACGGCCGCAGCCGGCCGCCCCCGCCACGGCAGGCGGTGGCGGGTGGCAAGGCGGTACGGGCGGCGGCCACCATGACGGCGGGGGAGGGGTGTTCGCGGTCCAGGAGCGCAGGCTTGCGTTTTTCTTGCCGCGAGCAAGAATCCTGCTGGCGTTCATCTCCAATCACAAGAAAACACATCTTCGCGACAGATAAGTGAGCCTTAACTCCGTGCACGCACTCGACCCCCGCCTGCTCGCCACCCTCGAAGCCGTCGTGCGGCACAGCTCCTTCAGCGCCGCCGCACGCGAACTCGGCTACAGCGCGCCCGCCGTCTCCCAACAGATCGCCGAACTCGAACGCCGCGCCGGCCTCAGGGTGCTGGAGCGGCGACCTGTTCGCGTCACACCGGCCGGCGAAGTCCTCCTCGGCGCGGAGCAGGGCGTCCGCAGCGCGCTGGCGGCGGCGTCGGTCGAACTCGGCGCCATGCGTGCCGGGACGGCCGGCCGGATCCGGCTCGGCGCCTTCGCCTCGGCCGCCACCGGCATCGTTCCGCAGGCGCTGGCCCGCCTCCACGCGGCCTACCCCCACGTGCAGGTCAGCCTCAGCCAGTTGGAGCCCGAAGCCGGCTACAACCGGCTCAAGCGGGGGGACATGGACCTGGCGCTCAGCTACGACTACGACTTCATCCCCGTCCCGCCGCCGCGCATGCTGCGCCGGACGCTGGTCGCACGGGACCCGGTGGTGGCCGTCGTCCCGGCGCGCCACCACCTGGCCGACCGGGAGGTCATCGACCTGGCCAGTCTCGCCTCCGAGACGTGGATCGCCGCTCCGGAGGCCGCGCTGCGCCTGGAACTGCTCTCGCAGATCGCCGACACGCCCGGCTTCCAGGCCCGCCTGCAATACGAGGGTGACGACTTCAACACCGTGCTGGGGTTCGTGGCCGCAGGCCTGTGCGTGGCCGTCATGCCGCGACTCGCCCTGCCCCGCACCCACACCCAGGTGGTGGCCCGCCCCTTGGCCGAGCCGCAGCTGACGCGCTTCATCTACGCCGTCCGCATCGACACCCGGCACGCCCCGCGCGCCGTCCTGGACCTGGAGGAGATGCTCGCCGCCCAGGCGCTGGCCGCCCTCTCGTAAGGCACACGGCGTCCCGGGGTCGGGTGGTGAACGGATCGTGGGGAGCTGATCGGGGGGAGCGGGTCGTGGGGGAGCTGATCGTGGGGGGGGAACGTGAAAAGCGGCCAACTTGACCGCCGTCGCACGCGCGTAGACCTCACCGGCACGCCGTACTTCCCACCGTGTCCGACTACCGGACACGGTGGCTGAAAGTTAAACTATTGTGTGACGGGCACATTAGGTTTGCCGCGGTTGACGTTCCATCGAGAGGAAACCCCTCATGACCGCAGCCGACAGCGCGCCGGGAACGGCGCGCGTCCTCACCGGCTACCGCCCCGAGGACGGCTTCATGGCCGCAGAGCTGGACCCGCCCCCGGCCGAGTACGTATGGCACGACGAGAACGCCGAGCAGCAGGACCAGCGTTACGGCCCGGGAGTCGGCTACCAGCAGTGGCTGGCGGTGGACGCCCGCAGCGGCGCCGTCTGGTTCGGCGACACCGACTGGCGGGCCCCGCAGGAGTCCCCTGGCAGCCGGCTCCCCGGCATCCCCCGCAGAGCACTCGGCGACGGGACCATCCCCGACCCCGGCATCATGGTGCAACTGCTCGGCCACCTGAGCCACGACGAACAACGCGGCTGTACATGGCGCTTCTTCGACGCCGAGGAACTGCACGCGCTCGCGGTGCGCGTCCTGCCCGCCGTGCAGCGGCTCGTGGGCACGATCCACCGGATCGGGCCCGAAGGCGAGCTCGAGTGGTCGGCCGAGGCAGCCACCGCATGGGACGACATCGAACAGGCCGCGACCCCCGCCTTCGACCCCTCCGGGGAACTCCGCTGGCCCAGACCGCGTACCACACCGGTCCCGGCCTGGCGCGTCGAGGTCGGGGCCTTCCTGGCCGCCAACCCCGGCCTGTGCGACCCCTCCTGGGACCTGGCCACGGACGCGGAACTCGACACCTACGCCGACTACAGCCCCCCGAACGGCTATGGCGGCGTACCGGGCCGGATCTGCCGCGACGCCGACCAGCAGATAGAGGACGGCTTCACCTTCTACGGCCACCGCGCCGCCCTGTACGCCTACCGGGCACGGGCCTGCGGCGACCGTACCCCGACAGACGCCCGCGTCTGGCTGGAGACGACGGAGGCCGGGCGGGACACCTGGAAAGCGGCCAAGCCCCTCGGAGCCACCCTCGCCGACGTCCCCGACTGCGTGCTGGTGTCCCTGGCCGAAACGTTCCAGAACGCCGCGCACGAACACGGACTGGCCCTGACGGGCCTGACCGCTCATCTCCGGCGGCTGCGCGGTGCGGAACGCTCCGCCGTCGACCGGCAACTCGTGCACGAGGGCGAGGAAGTCGAACGCCTCGAAACCATGCTCAAGGACTTCCGCGCCGCACGTAACCGCACCGTGACGCGGATCCTGGCTTGGTCCGACGGACGCGGGGACGCGGAGATCGCCCGCCTGGCCTCCCTGCCCGACGCATACGTCAGTGACTGGAGGGCCCGCCTCACCGACGAACAGACCACCACACCCCCGGACCGTGACTGACCATTGCCAGGTCGGCGGCGAAGCCGAGCTGTTCGTACAGCGTGGCGAAACCTTCGCTGGCGTACAGCTCGTAGAGGGTGACGCCGTCGCGTTCCAGGTGGTCGAGTAGCGCGGCCTTGGCGTAGCCGTGGCGCCGGTGGGCGGGGTGGGTGGCGACGGCGTGGATCCGTATTGGAGTACTTCGGGTCCGGCTGGACGGCGTGGACCAGGCCCAGGGCCCATGTGGCGAGCCCGCTGGTGGGGGAGTCGACGACGCACGCGTGGGCGTCGCCGCCGTCCTGGAGGCGTAAGGCGAGCTGGTCGGCGCACGTGGTAGCGCAGGCGGGCGATCTCCGCAGCGTCGCCCGGGTTCGCGAGGCGGGGCTCGGGCACGACGTTTCCTTCCTCGAAGGGGCCGGTAGACCCGCGCATCTATGGGCGGGGGATGGGACGGAGCCGGCGCAGGGTGCGGTTGCCGCGTTCGGTGACCTCGGGGTCGTCGTGGCTGGTGCCGTAGGCGATGCCGGAGACGGCGTCGAAGGCGGCATCGCAGTCCAGGCACAGCTCCTCGGCGGGGGTGAGCGCTCTGCCGTAGCCGTCGAGGAACGCGTTGCGCAGGTCCGGGCGGCCGGTCCAGGTGTCGCTCAGCCGCACCATGTCCCGGGTCGCGGTGTTGTACTCGGAGCGCTCGAAGTCGAACAACAGCGGTTCGCCGTCGTCGCCGATCAGGACGTTGAGGTACTGCAGGTCCCCGTGCGTGGGCACGAGCGAAGGCGAGCACCAGGTCCTCGTCCCCGTCCGCCAAGCACGGCCGAGCTCCCTCCAGATGGCGCTTGATCTTGCCGGCGGCCGTTGCGGCTTCGGCATCCTGCCCCGGATGCCAACCACCGAACGTCCTGTGCCCTCAGCGCCGAGCGCCTTCCAGGACTGCGACCTCTCCTTGCCGGTGTCGGACCCGGAAGGTGCCCGCGCCCCCCAGCGCTCACGTGGCGCCCGGTTTCGGCGTGTCCCCCGGACTCGCCTGCTGCGGTCTCAGGAGCAAAGCGCGTGGATCAACGTCGACAGGGCGGTGTTGTCGAGTGCGGTTCGGTGGGCGAGTTTGTTCCGGGACGCCCACAGGGTGCGCAGTCTGTCGGCCTCTCGTCGGGTGAGCCGAACGTGGCCTTGCACGTACGCATGCCACATCGCGCCGAGTTCCATCCCGGCCCGTCGGCCGTAGAGGTCGGTGAGCTGGGTTGCGGAGATGCGTGATCGGGTGCCGATGACCTCGGTGAACTGCTCGCGGGCCTCGTCGAGAAGGGGCAACAGCGCGTGGTTCTGGGCGAGCCAGATGCGGGTGCGCACGCTGTGTTGCTGTCCGGCACCGCCGTTTGGGCGTCGGCGTAGCCGTCCGTCCCACCGTTCGAGCGTGCCCCGGTTCCACTCGGGACGCTGGGAGGCGTTCGGATGCAGCAGAGCGGCGGGTGGCTCCCTTTTCTGTGGAATCGGCAGGGGGGGCCGGTCGGCCGAGGCGCCGGCTGTGAGTCGCTGCAACTGGACAAAAAGGTTGTCCGGGAGGCCGTCCCACTCGACCGCCAGCCGGGCTGCCAGGTCAAGGAAGGGCCCGCAGACTTCGACCACGGTGGCCTGAGCCACCGCTTCGAGGAGCTGGTGCTGGGCGGCTGGGCCGGATGGCTGGGGCCGGGCCATGGCGACCACCGTGGCGGTGTCGAGTCGGCCGAGGGCGCCCCACCACCAGTGCACACCGACGTCCTCGCGCGCGATCTGGTCGGGTAGTTCTGCGGGCAAGTCCCCGGGTGTGGCCAGCACCAGCAGCCGCGGGCGCTGGCCCGGAGGCAGTCCGGCGCTCTTGACCGTGGCTGACAGCCGTCGCAGCAGGTCGGTCCCGGCGGTCGGGACGGGCTCTTTCCAGCTGCGCACCACGATCACCCGGCCCGCATCGAAGCTGCAGGCGGGGCTGGTCAGGCGATCGAGTAGTCGCTCGATTCCGGTGCGCCCCCGGTCGTCGGAGGCCCAGTCCCCGACTTCCTTGACGATCCGGTCGGCCAGCGGGTGGAAGCCGGTTTCCTCCCGCCGTGCGGCGGGTGCCGGGGCTGAGCGGGCCTGTGGTATCTCCGCACGGCTTTTTCGCATGGAGGAGAACGCGGACAGGCCGTCGTCATAATCCAGGATCGGGTCCAAGCCGTCCCACGGCCGCGGGGGTACGGGGGGCGTGGCGGCCGGGACGAAGCCGCCGTGTGCCGGGTCGTCGCTGGGTGCGGGGACGAGAACGAAGTCCGCCAGTTCGTGCAGCAGCTCGTCCAGCAGGGCTTCGACAGTGACGGGTGCACCGGTCAGCTGGGCCTGCGGGAACAGGCAGAGGCAGCTCCTGCCCGACCGCAGGTCGCCCAGTAGCCGGCGCATCCACAACCGCACCCCCGGCAACGTGGTCACCGAGTTCTCCGACAGGGCCCATGACACCGAGGTCACGACGGTTCCGACAGGACCTGGAGCGCCCGGAAGGTGATTCGGTCCAGGGAGCAGCCCTCTGCTCCGTCATCGAGTACGCCGTGGTCGATGAGTCGCTCCACGAGCGATCCGACGTCCTGGAGCTGCAGTCCGGTGACCGACGCGATGTCGGCGTAGGCGCACCCCTCCCCCGGCTCCACGTACCGGCTCCACTCGGTCAGTACCTCGATGAGAGGGGTGTCGAGCCCGACCCGCTCCAGGTGGACACGCGCGAAGTCGCGCCGACTGATGAAGTCCCGGGCGTCCTCCAGGGCCGATTCGAGAGTGGAGCCCTCCCGGGTGATGCGGTGCACGGTCCGCTCCAGCAGGTGGGGCCAGCCACCGGTGAGTTCGATGACCCGCCGCCGCTTGTCCGGGGTGTCGAACGGGCACTCCGGCCAGGCGCGGAGACTGTCCGCGGTCCACCGTTCGGGACGCACGACACAGGTGACCAGCTCGTCCTTTTGCCTGAGCTCGCCCGGGTCCACCAGCAGGACAGCCGTCTGATGGGCCCCCTCCGGCAGGGAGGTCTGCGCGTGCAGCGCCTTGACCCACTCGGCGACTTCCGCGGACCCACGGCCCCTGAGATCGGCCAGGATCAGAAAGGGGCGGCCGTCCGCGTCTCGTGTCAGCGTCTTTGGCGCGGCGCCGGGGGCCGCCTCCCTGAAGTCCAGTCCGCGCGCGGTGGAGTACGACTTCACAGCGTGCGTCACGAGCGCTGGCCCGTGGGCTGCGGTCAGGCACACCGCGGCCACCCCGGGCGCCGTCACCAGGTGCAGCTGGTGCTCCGTGAGCGGACTGTAGCGGGCAATGCCCTCGCGGTCCGGGGCGACGAAGCGCCTCGAGAAGCGCGGATTATAGTCGTAGGGAAGGTCGAATTCGGTCTGGCGCAGCTCGAGCTCGAGGTCTTCCCGGGTTCCCAGCATGCTGACGACGTTCGGGCTGCGGACAGCGTACAGCCGCGCGTCGGCGAGCTGGATGAGCAGGCCTAGGCCGACCATCTCGTCCAGGTAGATCCTCACGTCGCTTGCGGTGAGCGAGCTGAACCCCTCCCGCCAGCGTTCCTTCGCCGCCCTCAGAAGCTCGTCGGCGTCGTAGCCGTGCCGGTAGCGGTCTTCCTGGCTGCGCAGCGCGATCACCAGAGCGAGGACCCGGTAGCGGTCCTCGAGGTTGATGGTGATCCGCAGCCGCTCGGCGATGTGGCGGTGGACCTGTGCGGATCCGGTCACGGACCGCACGTCGTCGTCGGTCACCGTGATTGGCCACTGCGCTGAGGTGAGCGACTTTGCCCGCAGGGCGGCGACGAGCTGCTCGCAGAAGATCTGCACGAGACAGGCCTGGTAGTTGGTCGCGGCGAGCACCCGCCAGACCAGCTCGGGTCGTTCGAAGCGGTACCCGAAGGCTGCCATCGGTTCGACGACCAGGCGCTGAGCCTCAGCCGGCTTCAGTGTGCTGATCAGGACGTCCGGGCCACCGTGCGTCAGGGGTACGTTGGATAGGTGGCTGAAGCGCTGGACCTGGTGCAGGCCTGCGAAGACGATCTTGAAGCGGCGGTCGGTGCGGTCCATGAGGCCCTTGAGCCGGAGCACATTGGAGAACGTGGCCTCCCCACCCCGCCCGCGCACGGCCTTGGAGTCGGCGGTCAAGAATGCATCAGCCTCGTCGGCGAGCACTAGCACTCGCCTGTCAGGGCTCTCCTCCAGCCACTTCTCCACTGCGGCGAGCAGCACGTCCGGGGTGTGGGCGCAGTCCACCGACTCGCCCAGGACGCCCACACGCTTCAGCTCGTCCTCCAGCACCGCCCAGATGTGCTCGGCCGGCTCAGCCTCACCCACCCCACGCGCCTTGAGGTCGACATAGATGGCCTTGTGGCCGAGGGTGCCCGGAAAGGACGCCTGCACCTTGCGCAGGAGGGCGGACTTGCCCAACTGACGACCGCCGTACAAGAACAGCGCGCCGAGCGGGTCGGTGACCGCGGCGATCTCCTCCTGCCGACCGTAGAAGACCTCCGGCGGCACGAGCCCGGCCACGAAGGGCGTGTACGGGTTGTACGCCGTCCAGGGCAGGGTGACCCGTTGGGTGGCCCGGAAGGAGCGCGGGGACCGCGCGGCCACCCAGCCGAACACAGCCGGGTCCACCACCAAGGCCTGCTTGGGGCTAATGCGTGCGCGGGCCGCCATCTCCCGGCGCCCGTTGAGGCCCAGCGGATACAGATAAAGGATCAGGCAGGCTCCGGAGTCGCTGCCGTCCAGCAGCTCCAGCGGACTGCGGCCGCGCTGTTCATCGGAGACCACAATGATCGTGTACGAAGACGCGGCCGACCCCAGGGCCGCCACATAGCCGGGAGCCGTCTCACTCGCCCGCGCCCGGGCGGTGAGCCGCAGCACGCCGCGCACCTCTCGCTGCTGGTCCCGAACGGGCGTTTGCAGGCACTCCAGGCCCAGCACGCGCAGGACCGACGGGATGTGCCGCTGCCACTCCGAGCCCCTGGTGCCAGGCCGGCACAAGGCCTCCCAGGAGTCCAGCCCGCTGCGAGCGCCCTCCGTCAGAGGCTCCCCATCCAGGTAAGACTCGGCCCACGGCCGGGCCGAAATGCCCTGGGTGCCAGCCTTGCGCGTCACCGGAAGTTCGATGCCGGCGGTGAAGCGCTCCAGCTCCGCCCCCGAATCCACGGTGCTCCAGTCGGGGAGAGGCTTGCCCTCACGCAGCAGCGCCAGACACTCCTCGGCGGTGACCGTATCCCCCGCGTCGAGCAGCGAAGTCAGACGGTGCAACTCCTCGGGCGAGGGGCTCAGCGCGGCCAGCGTTTCGCGTAGGTCCTCCACGTATTCCTGCACCTTCTCCCGCATCTCGCCCTCCAGGACGGCGAGGCTGGAGCAGGCCCGGCCGAATGCGCCCTCCGGCACCGGCCGACGCAACTCCTCAAGGCGGCCGACGAGCTCCCGCTCCGTCTGCATGTCGAGCTGCTGGGTCCTCAGCTCGGCGAGGAGAGTACTCGCGGTCGCGTGGGCACTGCGGTGAACGGCACCCCAGCGTGCCCACTCAGGGTCGCGCATCTGCCGCCAGTCGCTCGGCACCGCGTCCAGACCTGCCGGGAGGGCGGGGACGAGGTCCTGTTCCAGCGCCGCGACCAGGGCGTCGGCCAGGTGCAGGTCTCCCCGCTCAAGGTACCTGCGCAGCACCGCACGTGCATCGACTGCCTCCAAAAGCCCGACCACCGCTTCCCCGAAGCCCTCCTCGCCCGGCCACGGCGCTCCTTCGGCAGAACGGGGGAGCTCCGGCGCGGCGAGCAAGGCCTCCGCCCGGGGCGGCTCACCTGCGCGCACAGCCTCCGGGTCACGGGCCGGGACGGCGGCCCCGGACGACCGGTCGCCCTCCAGCAGCCACGTGCGAAGCCGCAGCAGAGCAGCCCCTTCAACACCCGGTGGAGGCGTTTCGTGCCGTACCTGGTCCAGGACATGGCGGAGCCCGGTGGTGGCGTCCGCCGCCCGTTCGTCGACGGCCGGGGCGGCCAGCGCCCGCGCGTGGGACAACAGGTCGGAGACCTGCTCGATGCTGCGCAGCAGGGCCCGCTTGGCAGCGGCTTCGATGGGTTCCTTCGCCTGCTTCGGCGTGCGGATCTCGGCGTCGGCCTCCTCGATCATGCGTTCCGCGGAGCCCCGCTTACGGAAGAGGTCCCAGATCTCGTCGAGGTCGGCAGCCTCGGCCGCGCCAGCCGCCCAGGCGCTGATTCCGTCCAGAGCCTTGCCGAGGGGTTGGTCCGAGTCGATCAGACGGGTTCTGACCTGGGTCGCACGGGTGTAACCGATGCGCTGACGCCGCAACGCGTCCCGCAGCTCGACCGCCTCGGCTGAGAGCTGGTCCGCGGTGAGCATGTTTTCGGTGGTCAGGCGGGTCGCACTGAGGTCGACCCGGTGATAGCGGCGCAGAGCGTCAACAGCGCGTTCGAGCAGCTTGCCCCAGTTCTCCGGCACAGTGGAAGAGAGATCCGTCTGGATCAGGAGGTCGTTGGGCCACCCAGCCAGCAGACCGGCCCGCAGCGACGCCACGGCGGCGAGCACCAGGGCCGGCCGGTCGGACTGAAGCAGTTCGATCTCCGGGTCGAAGCCGGTCATGACGGCCACGGCCTCTCCCTCGTCACCGCAGGAGAAGGCGGCCTCGGCGAAGGCGAGGCAGTGGGCACGGTGCGGGGGCTCCGCCGAGCCGACCGTCATCCAGTAGGCCTCCTGGAACCGGCCCTGGCCGATCAGCCGGGCTACGGCAGCCTCTCCACTGTCAGGCGCCGCCAACGGCTTCCAGGGCAGGAAGTACGGCCTAGGCTGCGGAACAGGGCCAAGGTCCGGGTCCGCGGTGTCCGCCGGGGTGCTGGAGGCTTCGGTCTCACTCTGTAGCGTCGGCCGCTCCCACACCTCGGTCGCATGCGGCCCGGTACCGGTCGGCCGGCCCAGCTCGGGAAGGGCCCGCGCTTCGAGCGCCGGATCGGTGTCCGGCTCCTGCCCGAGAGCAGAAGACGTCGCCGTCGCCCGCGACGCGGGTATGGAAGCGGCAGCCGGCTCTTCCTCCAGGGGCCGTGCCGCAGCAGGCTCCGGATTCGGGTCCGCTTCGGTCTCCGGCTGCAGGTCCACTTTCGAGGGGCCGATCAGGACGACGACCGGGGGCACCTCCACGGCGGTCGGCCCCGGGCCGACGTCAGGGGTGTGGTTGCCCGCCGCCGCGAGGTTTGGCTCGGGTTCCTCCACCGCCTCGGATCCCTCGTTGCCATCGACAGCCAGCTCAGCAGGGTCGGGCGCGGCATCCTCCGACGAAACCACGGCGGCGGCCGATGCCGCCGCGAGTTCACCGATGCGCGCCTCCAACACGGCCAGCGACTGCTGGAGCGGTATGCGGTGCGGCGCGTCGGGGGCGATCCTCTCCAGCAGGACACGAAGCCCCTCGCGATCGTCACCCAGCCTGCGCAATTCCTCGGCGCGCTCCGCCGCGTCCCGCAGTGCCTGCACGATCTCGTCGAGTTCCGCGAATCCCGCTTCCCCGCCCCACTCCCGTCCATCGGCGGCGAGCTCGCCGCCGATCCGGGACCGCAACTGCCGCCACTCCTCCAGCTGAGAAGCCAGAAGCTCCGGAGCAGCCCGTCCTGCCCGGATCCGGCCGAGCGCTTCCTCCAACACGTGGACCAGAGTCGCCGAATGCCCGCCCAGCATCTGCCGCGACGCGAGCAACTGCTCCTCGGTGATCCCCACGGCCAACGGGCTTCCCTCTTCTCCTCGTACGACGTCTCGACGGATGCCTCGCCGGCCTCGTACCCGTCCTCGACTTCGCCGCTTGTACGGCACGGTCCGTCACCCTGCTCCCACCAGCCCGGCGGTCCGGCGGTCGAGGTCACGGACCACAGCTCGTCCCAGCACTACGCCGCGGACCCCTTCCCCGGGGTGTGCATGACTGGATGTTGTCAGAAGCACGCACAGCTACATGCGGTTTCTGAAATCTTCCTTCGGAAGCAATGCGGTGCCCCCGGGCTGGGTGGCGGCGGAGCGGCCCGGCTCCTGCCGGTCGAGCGCCCGGGCGGCGGACTGTGCAACCGCCTGGTGCGCTTGGCAGCAGCCGCCCCACGCCCGGCGCGGTCAGGCCTGGTTCTGGACCTCCGCTTCCAGCTCATCACAAAGGTAGGTCAGCTCCCACGCCTCCTCCTGGGGCTTCGGCGATCTTCGCGAGCTTCCTCGCCCCCTTCTCCCCGGCCGGAGCGTCGTTCCTCGACGAAGGTCTCAGCGAGCAGCTACCCCGCCTCCTCACCTCAGCGCGTCGCCGAGCAGCCGGCGCGGAGTACCGTCCAAACGCCGATGGAGCAGCTGGGCGCGGGAATGCACCAGGCCGCTGCGGTACGCGGCGGGCAGCCGGTCGTAGACGGCAGCGGCCATCTCGGCGGCCGCGCCCGGATCCCCGTCGACCCGCAGGCACGCGGCGGTGTCCATGGCGATCAGGGCCCGGGTCATCACCGAGGGCGAGGTCGTCAGGGCCAGCGCTTCGTCCTGCGCCCGGTAGGCGGCGCGGGTGTCCCCCAGGAGCGTGTACGCCTGCGACAGGTGCACCGCGTGCTTTTGGGCGGGGTACCCGAACCAGGTGTCGGCGACCTCGGGCCCGTCCAGCTGCTCGGCCAGAGTTCGGACGTCGTCGACCGTTGCTGCGAGAGCCGGGGATGTCGCCGACGGCGGCCAGCGCGCGGGCGTTGACAACGGCCGCGAGCGCGGCCGCGCCGGACGGGCGGGCCCCGGCTTCCCGGCGTGCCTGGGCAGCAAATGCGGGCGGCCTGCCCAGGTGCTCCGTAGTTCAGGCCGACCATGGCGCGCCGTCCCAGGACCCAGGCCGTCATCCGCCGGTCCCCGGACTCCTGCGCCGCCTTCGCTGCGGTGGCGAACCACCGGTGCGCGTCGGCCTGGTCGCCCCGGTCGTGCTGGACGATCGCCACCAGGCCGGAGATCCCGGCGGCCGTGCGCGCCAGGTCGGCTCGGTCCTTCGCAGGGTGCGGCCGGCGAAGACGGCGGCGAGCAGCGCCAGGTCCTCGCGCATCTCGGCGAGGACTACGTCGGGCGCCCGCCCGTTGTAGCCGCCGCGGTGCCGCTCGAAGGCTCCCTCCAGGTAGGCAAGATCCCCGGCGCCGTCCCCGGCGAGGCCGGTGTCGATGCCCTCCCGGGCCTGCGCGATGCCAGGCAGCACGGCGAACCCCGCCGTGGCCGCCGCCAGGGTGAACAGCTTGCGTCGCTTCACGTCGTCGTCCTCCATCCTCTGCTGCCTGCGGTGCCTGCGGGTGGTCTCCAGAGCCTGGTCCAGCTGCTCATCGCTCAGGCCGTAGACGGCACGGATCGCCGAGCGCCAGACCGGTGTTGGTAAGCGGCGTTCGGTCTCCCACCTCTTGAGGTTCTCGACCGTGCACAAGAGGCCGGCGGCCGTCATGAGCCTCGCCTGCTGCTCTCGGGTCCGGTCCGCCCGCTCCCTGATGGTGCGGAGCAGTTCGCCGATTCCGTCCGGGCTCACCATGCCGGTCCTCCCCGCGTCTGGGTGTCGGAAGACCATCCTGGCCCCCCAACACGGCACCCCGCAGAGGGAATCGGCACCCTGATCCGGCCCTCCCCCGAGTTGTTCCCCGCCCGTTCAATGGTCGAACGGAACCAGCCGGGACAACGCCTCCAGAGGCTCCCCCTCCGGCCCGGTCCCGCACGGGGCGCCCGCCTCGCCTGGGGGCGGCGGGCGCCGTCCACGCTCCATCCGGGAAGGGAAGGAGTACGTCATGAACGGTCTGATCCTGGCCAGCCGCTCCATCAAGGGAGCCGCGACCCGGACCCCCGACGGCGGGGGCACCGGCAAGGGCGACGGCAACGACTGATCTCCGACCATGACCACCGCGATCAACGCGGCGGTCCGGAGCCTCGGCGGGGACTTCCTCGCCGGGGCTTTCGGCCGCTCTTACCAGCACTGGTCACAGGCCGCCGCAGAGCTGCGCAGCCTGTTCACGTGGGACGACCTCAACGACCTGGTCGCCCGCCACCGCCTCGACGCCCCACGCCTGCGCCTCTTCAACGACGGGGAGCAGGTCCCGCCGTACGAGGACCTGCACACCTCGATCACCAAGCGGACCGAGATCCGCCAGAGGGTCGAACCCTCCGGCCTCCACCGGCAGATCAGCGCCGGCGCCTCCCTCGTCCTGGACGCGGTCGACAAGCTGCACCCTGGCGTTCAGGACCTCGCCGAGGCGCTGGAGCGGCACTTCCGCACCGACGTCCAGGCCAACCTGTACGCCTCCTGGCACCCGACCGAGGCTTTCGGGATCCACTGGGACGACCACGACACGGTGGTCTTCCAGCTCGAAGGCGCGAAGCGGTGGAACCTGTACGGGGCCACTCGCACGGACCCGCTTCGCCTGGACGTCGAAGCGCCCGAGAAGCCCGAGGGGCCGCCGCTGGCCGAGGTGGTGCTTCAGGCCGGGGACATGCTGTACGTGCCGCGAGGCTGGTGGCACGCGGTGGCCGCCACCGAGGGCCGCTCCCTGCACCTGACGTGCGGGCTGACCCCGGCGACCGGCCACCACCTCCTGGTGTGGCTGGCCGGGCAGCTCCTCCACTCCCCCACCCTGCGCGCGAACGTGCCCACGGTGGCCGGCTCCGCCGAGCGCAACGCGTACGCCGAGCAACTGTGCAAGGAGGTGTCCGAGGCGCTCCACTCCCACGTCGTCTCGGAGTTCGCCGCCTCCCTGGACGCCCGCGATCCCGGCCGCCCGGCCCTGTCCCTCCCGTACATCGGCGACGTCCCCTCTGATCCGGGGCTGGTCCTGGCCCTCACCACCGCCCGGGCCGCGCTGGAGGGATCCGACGAGGCTGTCGTGCTGCGCGCTGCCGGACACGAATGGGAGCTCCACCCCTCCGTGCGCCCCGTGCTGGAGGCTCTGGTCTCCGGCGCTCGCCTGCCCTTCGGGGACTTGGCCGAGCGCTCCGGTCTCACCGTGGAACAGGTCGCAGCCCTGGCCACCGAGCTGGTATCCAAGGACGCGGCAGCTGTCTCCCAGCCGAGGTAGGACCCGCCCATGTTCGAGGCCCCCGCCCCCGCCACCGTCGACCGGATGCTGGCCGCCCAGCAGCACGCCGCCGACCAGTTCGGCCAGCGTGCCACCGGCCGCCGGGTGTGGGGGTACCGGGCCCGGACCCTCTCCGGAGCCGCCGGTCCGCACTGGCTGCGCCTGGTCTGCGCCGAGGCCGGCACCGAGGGCGGCACGCTGTGGAACGGCCCGTCCACCTCCCGCACCCTCCCCGCCGCGGTGCCGCGCCCCGACCTGTTCCGCATCCCGCATCCGGGACTGGACCACCGACGGCTACGCCTACCGGGCCGAGCTCTACGCCCTCGCCCCCGACCCGATGGTCTCCCCGCGCCCCGTCCTCGACGAGGACCCGGGCCTGCCCGAGACGTGGTGGAAGGAGATGACCGCCGCCCTGGATGCCCTCGCCGACGTGCCACCGCCGGCGGACCGCGAGGCCGTACGCGAGGAGTACCTGCGCCGTGTCATCCCCCAGTTCACCGGCCACCAGGTCGAGGACGTCACCTGGTCCACCACCCACGGCGACCTCCACTACGGCAACGTCACCCGCGGCCCGCACATCCTGGACTGGGAAGGCTGGGGCCGCGCCCCGTACGGCTACGACGCCGCCACCCTGTACCTGTACGCGCTACTGACCCCCGCCACGGCCGCCCGCATCCGGACTGAGCTCGCCCCCGTCCTGGACCGTCCCGAGGCCCGCACCGGACTGCTGACCGTGGCCGCCCAGATCCTCCAGGCTCAGGACCGCATCGACTTCTACGCCGAGATCGCCGACCCCGTACGTGAGCACCTGGCCCGTCTGTAGCCACGGCCTTCGGGGGTCCCGGCCACCGCCTTAGCGTCTGATTGATGTCCCGTCTCATTCGCTCTTTGCCGGTGGCATAGCCCCTGAACTGGGCTGATGCAACGGCGAGTGGGACCGGATGGTCTCGCTGGTCTCACATCTCGTTGTCGCTCTGACGGGTTAGCCGCTGAGCGTCTCAGGTTCGGTTGCCGCTGATCTGTGTCCGCGCACGGATGCTGGTCGTCGCCTCGGTCGGTCTGGATCGTCGCCAGGCAGTGCTGTCGGAGCCTCGGGTTAAGGTGAGCGGCCCGCCGTACTCAAGGAGTCTGAATCATGTCTGTTCATCCCGATGTAGAGGATTTGCTGCGGATTGTTCCCGCAGAAAATCGGGGCGAGGAGCGTATCGACTGGCGTGCCGCGGAAGCCGCATTGGGCACGAGGTTGCCGAGCGACTACATGTCGTTCATGGACACATATGGTGTGGGCGACATCGCGGAGTTGGTCATCCTCCCGCCACTGTCCATCGACGTCCCCCATTTGAGCGACTGCCACATCGGAAGCGTGAGCGAGGGGCTCCGCTGGGTGTGGGAGGAGGAGGGCGGTGTGCCGGGCGTTTCTGCTGGCCCGGAGGCTGTACTGCCGTGGGGGACCGGCTGCAACGCCAACGAGATGGCTTGGTTGATGACCGACGCAGACCCGAACAAATGGCCTGTCGTGGCATGGCGTCGCCAGGTTTCCTATGGAGAGTCCCGGTGGGCGATCTTCGACTGCGGCATGGTCAAGTTCCTCACGCGCATGATGCTTGCGGAGTTCGACGAATGCCCGCTCGGCGACGCATCACTCTGGGGACGCCCTGGAGTGTTCGTCAGCTGGCGCGAGCAACGCCGCCGACTCGTCGCCGGGCTGGACCCCTTGACCGGGGAGCCGAACCCTTATGCCGAGATGTTCCCGATCTTCGATGAGTGACTTCAGGTCTTGCCTCGCCATCGCAGATCAGCGGGAGCCGGACGACTGGGACGGGGCCCTCTCGAGGTGGGAGAGGTTGAGCAGGCGATAAACCGTCGCCTGGGAGACCTTGAACCTCTTGGCCAGGACGGGGACGCGGGCGCCGTCGGCGTGCTGCTGGATGAGGTCCTTGATCTGGTGGTTGTTGAGCTTGGGGGGCCGGCCGCCAACGCGCCCACGGACACCTCGCCGCCATGCCGCCCTGATGCGCTGGCGGGCCGGATGACGGCCCGTTTCGATCGTCGTCCTGTCCTGATCCGGGCCGCAAGCGGGAGCCTGCGTGGCATGACGTGGCAGGACCCGGCCGAGGTGCCTACGGGCCCGGCCGGGTCCTGCGTGCGTGGGTGTGACGTCTGACGGTGGTCAGAGTTCTTCGTCGCGCTTCTCGTCCCGCTCGCGCTCGCGGAACATCTCCTCCTGGCGGCGCCGCTTGAGCTCCTCGGGGCTCGGGGCCCGCTCGCCTTCCTGGCCCGCGCCGGGGTGGGCCTGGCCCGGGCGCATGCGCTCCTGCTCTTCGCTGCCCTTGCCCGGTTCTTGACGCTTGTCCTGCATACCGCCCATGACGGCGACTCCTCTGAGATGCGGAAGGACTCCTGCCCGATCACGCTGCCACCCAAAGTCACATCACGCACCATTTGCGTCACCGACCGTGGTGGCGAGTGACGGCCCAGGGTTTGCGGCGGCGCTGGCGAGCGGCCGGTCCCACCCCGGGTTGCCCCGGTTAGGTCTAACGGGGGCAATCCGGGTGGGTCAGCACAGGAGATGTCGCCGGTTTTTGACCAGCAGTGGATCCAGCGGACGGCGGCGCACCGCAGATCACCTGCCGGCACCGGCGGAGGCGGCAGGGGAGCGGGCGCACGCGCCGCCCGGTCCCGGGTCTCACGGACTGCCCGGGCGTACCGGGCCTCGCCGTCCTTGCGCTGCTTCGCCTCGTCCTGCGCCTCCCGCTGGGAGTCGAGCACCCGCTTTCGCAGATTCTCTGGCAACACCGCGTCGCCCGGTCCCAGCCCCAGCGCGGCGAGCGGCATCGTCACCCGCTCCAGCTCGTCCAGCGCACACGGCGGATGGTGCAGCCCGAACACCGACAGGTCCGGTGCCTGCCACCACTGATGTGCGCGCGCATGAGGCCGCCCCAGCGACGTCGCAGCCTCCCGTTTCGAGACGGAGTAGAACCACACCGGCAAGCCCTCGTCGAGCACCACGTGCGGGAAGTGCACCCGCGGCCGCCAGAACCACACGTCGACGACGCCCTGGCGGGCGTAGTCCCGATGCCGGGCCCGCCACCCGTCGTCGGTCATGAGCTTGCGCTGCGCCTCCAGTGCGACCTTTGTGCAGTCCCGCAGCAGCACCTCGACGTCGGCCCGCCGGTCGTGATCCTCCGTCCACTGCTCCAGCCGCACACGGTCGACCCCGGGCGTGGACCGGGCCCAGGCCGCCAGGAGGTGCTTGGTCGTGATGTGCCAGACCGCCTCCGGGCCGTGGCCCCCGGTCGGCGCCTGCCCGGGCGGGTGCGCGAAGTGCCGGCGGACCTTCCCGCCCAGCCTCCCCGCGTCACCAGCGGCACCCGGGTG
The DNA here is from genome assembly GCF_000720645.1 of Streptomyces sp. NRRL S-378. Taxonomy (NCBI): domain Bacteria; kingdom Bacillati; phylum Actinomycetota; class Actinomycetes; order Kitasatosporales; family Streptomycetaceae; genus Streptomyces; species Streptomyces sp. NRRL S-378. The sequence continues at coordinate 61,027 of NZ_JOBX01000008.1, read as the reverse complement.
CCCGCCGGGGCCTCGAACCCGTGGAAGCAGTAGAAGCACACCAGTTGACCCGTGCCGCCGTACCCGAGGCGCTTCCAGCGCTCCGGCGGCCCTTCGGCGATATGCACCTCCCGACGGGTCTCCAGATCGATTGCGTGGCGTGTCCGTGGTACTCGGACGCGGCGTATGCGCGCAGTTCCTCCATGCGGTCGTGTCTCGCCAGCAGATCGGCCAGTTGGTCGCGGTGGCGGTCAGCAGCACCGGGATGCAGGGGTGGCGAGCGCGCCGCGGCGTCCGACCCACTGAGCCATTCCGGCTCGTGGTACTGACTGTGAGCTGGACTGCCTGTGTGACTGCGAAGCTCCTACGGACGGGTTCCGGCCGAGATCACCCCTGCTGCCAGGAGCTTCGCGTGGTTCTTCCCGACCGCGCGGCCCCACGTAGCGGCGGCGTTCACGACACCCACGCCGACGACGGATCGCGCTGGCCGCAGCCAAGCCCAGGTCTCTCTGACCGCCAGTGCCCGAGCTCCCGTCGGTCAGCCCGCAGCCTGCCGTTGCAGATCGTCTTTCGCCCGGCCTGTCCTGCCGGTCGGGGACGGGAAGGTCACCGCGGAGCGAGCGCTGTCCCAGGGAGGGGGTCGTCACAGCCCAGCGCATCGGCGGTGATCAAGGTCAGACGACCGTTCCCATGAGGTCAGCCCTGGTGGAGCTGGATGCACGGCTCGACTCACGGGGGTGGCGCGGTCGTATCCCGTGGCGACGACAAGGGGCTGAGCCGAGGCCGCTAACGAGGGCCATCGCTGCCCCGTAACGCCGTCGTCGGTGGTGTGGGGCATGCTCGGCTCCATGAGTTCTTCCATATCGTCGGTCCGTTCATCGTGGGGCCGTATTGATGCCTGGCTGCGCATGTACGCCCCCGCCTCGTACGAGCTCCTTGCGCCTCCTGCGGATCCCGACCGGATCGAGGCGGCGCAGGCGGAGATGGGTTTGCGCTTCCCCGTCGATCTGGTCGACTCTCTGCGCTGCCATGACGGCCTGCTGGAGTGGGGCAACCTCTTTCCGGGTGAGATGCCCCGACCGGTTGCGCTGATCGTGGACCACTGGCGGATGTGCGAGGAGATCGCGGGTGACGATGCAGACCTCCGCGGGTCTTCGGGGCCGTCGGGCGAGCCCTGGTGGCATGTTCGGTGGATCCCCTGGGCCCACGGCGACGGGGACGCGCAGGTGATCGACATGCGTGAGGGGCCGGAGCAGGGGCGGCTGGGTACGGCGTGCCACGACGGCACCGGCCACTTCGGGGAAGGCTGGCCGTCTCTGGCCGCCTATCTGGCGGAGGTGGCCGACGTTCTGGACTACGGCGGCGTGGTCGACGGCTGCGTGCCCTACCTGACCGGCGACGGCGAACTGTGGTGGTCCTTCGAGGGCGACGGCGACCTGAACGGCGCCCCGTTGACGCCCGCGCCGGCCCCGCGGAGGGAGGAGGCCCTCGCGGCACGAGCCGGCTGGAGCCTGGCCGAGCTGCTGGGTCCTCCGGTTGGGCCCCCGGATGACGGCGCCACTGCGATCGAGGCGGTCGCCAGTGACTGGGGGGTCGTCCTACCGGCGGACTACGTGGCCGCAGCGGCCGCGTACGGCGACGTCATGATCTCCGGCTACCTGTATCTCTGCGGCGCCGGGAACCTGCGTGCGTACGGGGAGAGATGGAGCGGTCTGCTGGCGGGCTCCCCCTCCGTACCCTGCCCCGTCCTGCCCTCGCCGGGAGGGGCCCTGCTCTGGGGGCACACGATCGAAGGTGATCGACCTTTTCTGCTCCCGCAGGCGGACGGTACCTGGACCGTGTCGGCGTTCCGCAGGGGATGGGGCGACTGGCACGATACCGGGCTCGGTTTCGGCGAGTGGTTCCACGGAGCCCTCGCCGGTGCGCTCGCCACCGACTGGCTGCCGCAGTGGGAGACGGGTCCGCACCCCGTGGAACGAGTGGCTCCCCGGATCGCCTGATCACCTGAGGCGCAGCGACGGCGCTGGTGCCTTCCGGCACCCGCTCCGCTCCAGCGCCGCGCCTGACATGGGACTTGGGGACGTAGCTGGGCTCCGCCGACGGGTGCTGCGCGGCAACGGGCACCGGCCGCGCGGGGGTAGGGGTGCCGGGGCGCGTGCACACGGGCAGGTTTGCCCCGGGAGGCGTGGTGTTTGGTGTGCGGCACACCTGCGCCAGAGCATGCCGTCCGCTTGGCCGTGCAGGGGGTGGTCGAGGCCCTGGTCCGTGAGGAGGGGGGAGGTTGAGGGGCGTCGCGAGGAGGCGGCCGCTTTCCTGGAGGCGTCGGCGCGGTCCCGCGTAGACGGCGTCGATCCGGTCTTCGGTGCTCTGCTCGGCGGCGAGTCGGCTGGCCAGGCGTTCGATCTGGTGCCGGCCGAGGTCGGTGAGTCCGGTACCGGTGTGCACCACCCTGCTCGGGCAAGGGGAGCTCCACACCTGATGCCGCGTTCTGCGGAGTACTCTCGACCCGAAGGGGGCGTCATGGAGTCACTCGGAACCTTGTTTATGGCGGCAACCTGGGGTGTCCCGCTGGTCATCCTGTTGGGTGGGGTGATTGTCGTTGCAGCCGGCACTCGTTGGCGCCGCAGGGCCATCAGCGCCCTGGAGAGAGCCGAGGCAGAGGAGGGCGGACCCGCCCTGCACGTCTCCGATCGTTAGCATCCTGGCAGGTCAAGGCCCGTCCAAGGGCGCACGCTTCGGGCTGCGGCGCCGCATACTCGGCAGCGGCGCCGCGGCATCACTCGCACGGTCCCGCAACGGTCCGGCCAAGTCCGTAACGGGGCCCGGCCAGACAGCCCGGGGCGGGCCGCCCACCGGCCTTCGATCAGGAGGTCCACCAGCACCGCAACGTGGTGGAACGGTGCTTCAACCGGGTCGGCAGTGGCGCGCCGTCGCGACCAGGTACGACCGGACAGCCCAGTCCTCCCAGGCAGCCGTCACCCTCGCACCGCTCCTGATGTGGGCGACACTTTGACACCCCCTCACCGCAAACCCGCCGGGGACGCACAGGGGCCCGTCCGGCCCCGGGCGCCCACGGCCGCCGCCGCACTAGATCGAGCCGACGACCTTGCGGGGAACGACGCGCACCACGACGCGCGGGGCGTCGTCGACCGAGGCGGGGTTGAAGTCCCGGTAGTCCTTGCCCGTGTACTTCCGCGAGAGCTCGTTGATCAGCTCTTGGCCGCCCTCCGTGCTCAGCTCGGCCGTACCCCGTACCTCCGCGTAGGAGTACGGCGCGTCGGGCGGGTTGATCATCACGGTGATGCGCGGGTCCCGGCGCAGGTTCTGTTCCTTCCTGCGGCCCTCGGTCGTGGAGATGAGCAGGGCGTCGCCGTCGCGCATGAGCCAGGTCACGGACAGCTGCGGGCTGCCGTCGGGCTGGATGGTCGCCACCGTCACGAACAGCGGAGCGTCGTCGATGAGGCGCTTCAGATCATCGGAGAGTTCAGCAGACACGGGTGCAAGCCTTTCCGGAAGGGCGTCCCGTACCCGCGGCACGGAACCCGACAACATCTGACCCTGTGTCACCATAGCCCCGCGGCAACACCACTGAAGGTGACGGCGCGGCTCCCGACGGTCGTCGATCTGGCGGATCAAAGCCGCTCGATGCCCGCGGCCCGGCGGTGGCGGCCAGCGTGGGCCCATGGTGCACCTCAAGGAGCCGGAGCTCTCGGGGCTCGGGCAGCATCCGGCCGCACCCACGGACATCGGTGTGCGCCTGGCCGCGCATCCGGCCGGCCGGCACGGGTTGACGCTGCTCCCGGGGCCGTGACCCAACGCGGTGGCCGAGGCCCTGCTGACGCACGGCGGCCGCTGTAGGGGGGGTCCTGCTGCACGGTAGTCGGGTCTCTCCGGCGATGAGCCGTCGGATCGCCGAGCACCCCGACCCGGCGGTCCGTGACGCCCACACGGACCACGTACGGGACCTGGTGGCGAACGGGACCGCGAGCAGCCTCACGGACCTGGTCGAGGCGTACGGGCGGCCGCCGGCCGAACTCGCGGCCGCCTCCGACCCCGGTCTGCGCGCCGTGGTCGCCGTGACCTGGCGGGACCGCCCGGCCGCCGTACAGTCCGCGTTGCTCACCGACCCCGACCCGCGGGTGCGGGCCGCGGCCACCTGGGCCGAGCACCCCGGCGCCCCGCCGGAGCACCACGATCGCTGCCTCGCCGATCCGGCCGTGCGGGCCGACCTTCGCTCGACATGTCCCGCTGACGCCCGACCGGTTCGCACGGCTGCGAGCGACCGGGGACCCGGACGTACTGCACGCCGTGGCACACAACCCGCACCTGACCGCCGACATAGTGGCCCGGCTGCAGGACAGTGAGGACCCGGTCGTACGGGTCGCCGTGGCCTTCAGTCGCCGGCCTGACCGAACAAGACACCCCTCGGGTGGTACGGCGTTCCGGCAAAGCCGTACCGCAGCCGCTGCACCCCTAGGTGGTACGGCGTTCCGGCAAAGCCGTACCGCAGCCGCTGCAGTAGCGGGCGTCCGCCTCGATCGCGTGCCGGTGGCACCGGCCGCACACCAGGTGCAGCGCGCACGGCTCCGGCGGTGCGGCGGGGGTGCTCCGTCCGATGCTCATTCCGCGGCGCCTGTTGTGCACGGTCAGCACGAGGAGCCCCTCGGGGCCGGCCAGCAGCGCCCGGGAGGTGCCGCGCGGCAGCAGACCGAGGAATCCGGGTGACAGACGGGACTTGGCGCCGTCGAGGGTGAGCGTGCCACCGCCCCCGACGACGACCAGCATCACGTCGACCTCGTCCTCGACGTACGCCGCCCCGCCCGTCCCGGGCAGGTGGCGCACCAGGTTGGCGTCCAGCTGCCGGTCGGCGGCCTCCAGCCGCCACAGCGCGCCGCTCTCCCCCTGTGCCACCGCCGCGACCAGTCCCGCGACCGTGACGAACTCCGCCTCCCGCACAGCCTGCATATCCTTCACACCGAGCCGAACCGCAATGCCCCGCACTGCGCCACACCACCCTCATGATCTCCCACTCGTCACCCCGGCAGCGAGCAGGAAGCCCACAACATCCGCGGGCCCCGGCTGTCGGCTCGGTGCGGTGAGCGGAGACGTCCGCACGACGGTCATGCGCGCGGGGACGCCCCTCCAGCCGGCCCGCGCGCGGTGGGAGCGGCCCGGCGCGGCGGCAATGCCGGCAGCCCGCCGAGGACCGTGACGGGGAACCGCCGCCGGTCCCACGACGGGGACGGGCGGCTCACTGGCTGCCGAGGGTCATCCACCGCTCGGGCGCCTCCAGCGGGGCGAAGCCGATCTTGGCGTAGATCTCGTGCGCGTCCGCGGTGGCCAGCAGGACGCGGCGCAGGTTGTACGGGGCGAGATGGTCGCGCACCGCGGCGACGAGCGCGGTACCGAGTCCCTTGCCGCGCACCTCCCGGGAGATGTAGACGTCGCACAGCCAGGCGAAGTCGGCCCGGTCGGTCACCACGCGGGCATAACCGACCTGGAGGCCGGACGCCCGCTCGTAGACGCCGAAGTTCAGGGAGCCGGCGATGGCACGGTCCTGCTTCTCCCGGGACCGGTCGTGGGCCCAGTACGCGTCTTCCGAAAGCCACTTGTGGACCAGGGCGGGGTCGATCCGTGCGGTGTCGGCGGATATCTCGTATTCAGCGGGAAGAACGTTGGTCATGGCTGCATCCAAGCAGGTGCGGCCGCTCCCCCACCGCTGGTTTTCGTTCCACCGCCCGATCCTTTGCATGATCATCGAACGGGAGCGGCGTGCGAGGATCCATCTCATGGATCATGGAACGGTCTGGACGTACGGAGCGGTGGGAGCTCCCGCCGCCGGGCCCGAGGACGTCCTGCGCAGGGTGCGCGGTGCCGTCCGGGGCGAGCCGGGCGGGCGGGTCGAGACCTGGGTCGCCGAGTGCACGATGTGCGGTGCCGGGGAGGACGAGTTCGAGGTCGCCAAGGGCGAGTGCTTCTGCGTGGGTTGCTGCATACCGCTCGGGATCACGGACGGGGACGTGTGTCCCACCGCCCGCCGGTGGCGGCTGGAGCCGTCCGAGGCACCCTTGCCCCCCTCTTCGCCGGGCCCGGGATTCGAACCGCCGGATCTGCCCCGCTGCCCCGCGGGGCACGACGTCTTCCAGGTCGCGATCGCGCTCTCCTTCACCGGGGAGGGGGAGGTACGGGGCATCTCGGTCGGCCTGAGGTGCCCGGTGGACGGCGCGCTCTGCCTGTACGTCGACGACGCGCGCGTGGTTCCGTACGCGGCATGAGCCGTCCCCACGCCGTCGGGGCCCGGGGCTCGGGGGGCGGGGAATCAGTACTGCGCGGGGGTGTGCGACTCGGGACCTTCCCAGGCGAATCCGTCCGGGTCGGTGAAGGCGTCGGAGGTGCTGCCGAGGACGATGCGGTGCGAGCCGGTGCCGTCGGCGGGGACCCCGAGGTCCTTGGCCAGGGCGCGGCGCTTGTACAGGGCCAGCTTGACGGAGCCGGCCGCGCCGGTGACGAACTCGACGTACTTGCCGCCGAAGCTCTTCGCCACGCCCAGACCGCGGCCGGCGTAGAACTGCTTGGTGGCCTTGACGTCTTCGACGCCCAGCAGCAGGACGACCTCGTCGATCTCACGAGTGGCGGGCCCGGTGTCCTTCCTCGTCGAGGTCGCGACCTTCCAGATCGTCCCGTCGGGTGCCTGCACGATGCCGCCGTAGCCCCACAGGGACTTCGCGGCGGGCTTCAGCACTGTGGCGCCGGCCTCCACCGCCGCGGCGACGAAGCCGTCGACGGTGGCGGGCCCGGACACGGTGAGCGCCAGGGTGAAACCGCGGAAGCCGGTGGAACGCGCCCCGGAAGCCCGCAGTCGCAGGTACGGCTCCACTCCGAAGGCGGCGTAGAAGCGGCGGGCGGCGGCGGGGTCGGCCACCTCGAGGGTGACGGACGCGAGGGACGTGCGGGCTGCGGTGTGCGTGGTGGTTGCCATGTCCACCACGCTAGGCGCCGCACCGCCGCCGGGGCTTCTCCATTCCTGACCGGTCGCGGGCATCGCCACCGTCGGCGCGGCGGCGGCCCTCGGACGGTCAGGAAGGCGGGCGCATCGAGCGCAGCCGCTCGGCCACGTCGTACACGTTCAGGCGCAGGGCGCGGATGTCGGTGATCAGGTCGCGCCACGGTTCGAACGCCGTGTCGACGTCCCTGCCGGAGGCCCTGATGTAGGCCACGGCGACCCCGTAGCCGAAGTACTCGTTCCTGGCGGGCAGCGGGCGCAGGAGGACGATCTGCTCCAGCAGTGCCGCCGCCCGCCAGTACGCGTCTGGCGCCTCGGCCGCCAGGGCCGGGGTGTTCACGCGGTGCCGGGCGACGGCGGCGACCAGGCCCGAGTAGTCCAGGACGCCCAGGTCCTGGCCCAGGAGTTCCTCCTGCCGGTCCAGGAGCCATCGGATGTCGATGTGCAGCTCCAAGATCAGGCCGCCCGGCCCGGGCGGGCGGACGCGGGCGGCCCGCCGAACTCACGGTCGAACGCCTCGGCGATGCCCGGTCGGCCGACGACGTCGCGGAACACGGCGGTCGCCCTGCCCAGAGCGAGCTGGTTCTCCTCCTCGATGGCCAGCTCCGCCAGATAGGCGCGGACGCTCATGCCACGGGCGGCGGCCACCGCGGCGAACCGGTCCCGCGTCGCCGAGTCGATCTTCACAGTCGTGTCTGCCATGCCCCGAGTATGCACCGGTGAATACCTTCGTGAATACGGTACGGAGCATCCCGGGCCCACCGTCGGCGAACGGGGCGCCGGGTTCCCCTACGGGCGGGGCGCCGGGGCCGCCGCTGCCACCCGCGGCTGGGCCGCAGGGGTGGAGCCGGCCGGGGCGGGGCGGCGGCGGCCGGCGACCATGACGGCGGTCACTCCCAGCACGGCCCACAGGGAGAGGACCAGCGCGGGTCCAGCCGAGCCGGCGCCGTCGAAGAAGGCGACCGAGCGGAGCAGCGAGCTGCCGGCGCCGGGCGGCAACCACTGGCCGACGAGTCCGGCGGGCTCGGGCAGCAGCTGCGGCGCGCCCGCGGCGCCCGAGAAGGGGTTGCCGAGAAGGACGACGAGGAGGACACCGAGGCCGATGCCGGGCTTGCCGAGGAGGGCGTGGAGCCCGGCGACGCCGCCGGCGACGGCCGCGACGGTGAGGGCCAGGACCCCCGCCTCGGCCCACCAGTTGCCGGTGAGGACGCCCAGCCAGCTGTGGGCGAGGGCGGCCCCCGTCAGACCCACGAGGGCAGCGGCGCCGAGGACCGCCGTGACGGCACGGCCGCCGCGCAGGCCGGTGAGGGAGACCAGGGCACCGGCCGCGACCCCGGCGAGGGCGAGGGGCAGCACGCTCGCACCGAAGGCGGCACCGCGGGCGTCGGCGGCTGGTGTGGGCACCACGTCGGTGACGGGCGCGGCCGGAGCTCCGGGCGGCGACGAGGACGCGACGGCCTGCGTCAGCAGTTGCGCGACGACGGGGCTCGCAGCCGACGCGGTGAGCAGGTGCGGGCCCTGCGGGGTGACGACGACCGCTCCGTACACCTCGCGGTCGCCGACGGCGGTGCGGGCGGCGGCCTCGTCGGCGTACCGGTGGATCTCGAAGGCCCCCTCGTGGGAGGCGAGCCGCTGCTCCAGCGGGGCGGTCGCGGCGGCGGGTCCGGCGACGCCGAGGGGCAGGTCGCGCGGGGCCGTCCGGGTGGCCGGCCAGGCGAAGGCCCAGAGGGCCAGCGCGGCGAGGAGCGGGACCATGACCATCACGGCCAGGACCTGGCGGGAGGCCGGGACCGCGTGGTCGGAGGCGGGTGTCACTGACATGACGGGGCTCGATTCAAAGAGAAGGATCGTTCGTTTTACGCTCTGGCTCACACTGTGGGACGACCTCTCCGCCTTGTCAAGAATGAATGTTCGTTTTAGCTTGGGCGCATGGCACGTGTATCCCAGGCGCATCTCGACGCCCGCCGAAGGCAGATCCTCGACGGCGCAACCCGCTGCTTCACGCGCAACGGCTTCCACGCCACGTCCATGCAGGACGTGCTGAAGGAGGCGGACCTGTCCGCCGGGGCCGTCTACCGCTATTTCCGCAGCAAGGAGGAACTCATCGCCGCGATCGCCGAGGAGACCTTCGTGTCGATCCGCGGCGCGTTCGAGGCGGCGGCGGAGCAGAGCCCGCCGCCCGCCCCGGACCTCCTGATCTCGGAGGTCCTCGGGACGATCCTGGACGTACGGGCCGGGGAGCCGGGAGCCGACCCCCGTGACTTCCCCCGCCTGATGCTCCAGGTCTGGACCGAGACCCTGCGCAACGAGGAACTCGCCGCGCTGCTGCGCCGCGGGTACGAGGAGATCAGCGGGGCGTGGGTGGGGCTCGTGGAGAGCTACCGCGCGGCGGGCATGCTCACCTCCGACGTCCCCGCCGCACACATCGCGCGCACCCTCATCGCGGCGGCCCAGGGATACATCACCCAACAGGCGCTGTTCGGCGGCATCGACCCCGCCATGCTCCGCGACGGCCTGCGCGGCCTGATGTCCATGACCGACGGCCCCCCGGCAGGACGGTGACCCGGCCCCGGGAGGTCCCGCCCGAGGCCCTCAGTTCGTGACGTAGCCGACCGGGTTGTCGACCTTCGTTCGTGCGGCGGGGAGGGGCAACCGCATTTCCGGACCTGTCCGGCACGATGCCGTCGCCTGCGCCCTCGCCCTCGCCCTCGTCCCCTACTGCTCAGGTCGCAGGGACGGGTGCCGGAAATCATCATCAAGGCGCACCGGGCGCGCGCGGGGCGCCGCAATGATGTTGGTCATGGCACAAGAACTCGGCACCCTCACCCAGCGGACCGCGGACCGGCTGGCCGAACAGCACGTCGGCGTGGTCGTGGCCGCGGTGGCGGAAGACACCGTGGAGATCCGCGGCGCCGGGAGCACCGGCGCGGACGACGGGCGGGTCCCCGGGCCCGACACCCTGTTCGAGATCGGCTCGGTGACGAAAACGTTCACCGCCCTCGCCCTGGCACGCATGGCATCCGTCGGCACGGCGGCGCTGGACGAGCCGCTCGCCGACCTGCTGCCCGCCGGGACGGCCGTACCGTCACGCGACGGCCGGCCCATCTCCCTGCAGCATCTGGCCACGCACACCTCCGGGCTGCCACGACTGCCCCGGGGCATCCTGCTCCCGGCCCTCCTGAACCGGTCGAAGTCGGACCCGTACGCCGACTGCACGGCCGACGCCCTGCTGTCCGGGCTCGCCAGGACGCGGCTGCGAGCCGTGCCGGGGAAGCGGTTCCGCTACTCGAACCTCGGGGCCGGGCTGCTGGGCCTCGCCCTCGCCCGGCGGGCCGGCACGGACTACGAGTCCCTGATCACCCGGGAGATCTGCGCCCCGTTGGGCATGAGCGACACCGTCGTCACGGTGGGCGCCGCCCGGTCGGACCGCTGCGCGCAGGGCCACGCCCGCCCGGGGCGGCCCGCCGCCCCGTGGAACCTCGCCGACCTGGCGGGCGCCGGCGCCCTGCGGTCGACCGCGACCGACCTGGTGGCCTACGTACGGGCCCAACTGGACGACGGGCCCGCAGAACTGGCCGAGGCGATCCGCCTGAGCCGTGCGGTGGAGCACCGCATGGGCCCCTTCGCCCGGGTGCACCTCGGCTGGATGGCCCACCGCCTCCACCCCCGGCAGGGCGCCCACCTCCAGATCTGGCACAACGGCGGGACCGGGGGCTTCTCCTCCTTCGTGGGCTTCGACCCGGAGAAGCGCCTCGCCGTCATCGCCCTCGGCAACACCGCCCGCCGCCCGGTCGACCGCCCCGCCTTCGATCTCCTGCACACGCTGCAGCAGCAGAGCGCCTCCGGCCCGAACTGACACGCACCCGCGCGGGACGGCCCGTCAGTGGATCTGGGCCGTGGCCGCGGTGACGAAGGCGTCGAGGGCGTCCTGCATGTCCCGCTCGCGGTCGGCCAGATCCGTTCGGGTGGGAGCCGCCCGCAGCGGGCCGATGGCGTCGAAGGCCGCGGCGGCGAGGGCGACCAGCATGGAATCGGCGGCGAGGAGCCGGACTTGGAACTGCGCGTTCTCCGTGGCTGCGCCGAGGCGGTCGCACTCCGCGAAGGCCTCCCGTGCCTCGGCACCGTCGGGGGCCTCCTGCAGCCGCAACCACAGGGTGACGGTGGCCCGTTTCAGTGCGGTGACCGATCCGGCGTAGGCGCTGTACGTCGTCAGGCGCTCCTGCCGCAGCTGCTGGGCCCGGGTGAAGACCTCCGCCTGCGCACTCGCGCGGCGCTGGACGGTCAGAGTGATGAGGGAACCCAACAGGGTTCCGGTGACGGCTATCAGGCTGGCCAACACGGCTTCCATGCCCGCATCTCACCACGCCGAACGGCACCTGCCCATCCCGCGCTCGCTTCAGGTAGGCCAGGACGGCCAGCACGCGCCGCACGCGCCGTTTGTGTGACCTGAGGGTCCATCACCGTGCCGCCCGCCACCACGGTGCGTGCCGCGTCGACGAACTGCGTGGTGTGCGTGATCCGGTCGACGACGCGCACGGTATCTCCAAGGTCGCGGTGGTCGGGCCGCCCCGGGGCTGTGCAGGACGAGGGTTCCGTCGAGGGGTGCCAGGCGGCGGCGCAGCCCCCGCAGTCCGCTTCCGCCGGGGTCCGCGCCGCCGCGGCCGTCGTCGGCGACCGTGACGCGCAGGGCGCCGTCGGTGTGGCTCAGGTGGATGCGGACCGGGTGCACCGGAGTGCTCGGCGGCGTTGGCGAGCAGTCCCGCGACGGAGTAGCCGGCCTATTCGACGGGGGCGGGGAGCCTGCCCGGCAGGGCCGCCTCCACGTGCACGTCGAGGTGGCTGTCGAGGGCGAGCGAGCGCACCGCGTCGCCGAGGCCCCGGTCGGCCAGGACGGGCGGCAGTACGCCGTGGACCAGCTCGCGCAGGTCCTGGAGGGCCCGCTGGGAGGTGGCCCGTACCTCCTGCAGCAGGCCGCGGGCGGCCTGCGGGTCGTGGTCGAGGAGGCGGGTGGCGCCGTCCAGCGTCATGCCCAGGGAGACCAGCCGGGCCTGTGCCCCGTCGTGCAGGTCCCTTTCGATGCGCCGCAGTTCGGCGGCCCGGACGTCGAGCACGTCGGCGCGGGAACCGGCGAGGTGCTCGATGCGGCGGACGAGTCGGATGGTGTACGGGGCGGCCAGCAGCCGCACGCGGCCGGCACCATCCCCGCCGGCACAGCGGCGCCGGTTCCGCGAGCCCTGCATCACCCTGCGAAACCCGCGGCGAGATGGGAACCAGCGAGTTCGCCCACCTCTACCAGTTCTGCCCTGCCTGCTCAGCCGCCGGCTGAGCTGAGACGACTGGTGTCTCGGGGCCGTGCGTGGAGGTGGTCGCCGGGGCGTCGGGCCGTGCGGCGGGACCGAGGTAGGCGCGGTAGCCGTTCATCCCCGGCAGTTCCGGCAGCTCGTACGGGCGCCAGGTACGGGCCCACGCGGGTGCCGGTGCGCTGCCCACCACCAGCACAGCGGTCGGCCGGGTACGGGCGAGGGCGGCCAGGGCGGCGGCGCTGATACTGCCGTCGTGGCCGCCGTAGAGCTGGCGGGAGGCACACCCTGTACGGAACCCCACGCGGACGGCCTGCTCGCCGCTGACCACGCACGGCGGGCGCATGCCCTGGCGGCGCAGCGCCTCTGCCACGGCGCCGAAGGCGGTATGGGTCGTGCGGCTTCGGGCGGCCAGCTGAGCGGTGACCACCAGCTGGAGCGCAAGGTGCGCGGCCAGCGCGAGGCAGAGGGCGCCGAGAAGGATGGGATTGGAGCGGGCCGCGGCGAACAGCCGGGCCACGGCCACGGCCACGGGGAGCGAGAGCAGCGCGTACGCGGGAAGCAGGAACCGCGGGGCGGCGTACCCCACGAACAGCAGGTAGGGCGCCGCCATCGACAGCCCGGTCAGGGCGGCCACGGCCGTCGCGCGGCCGGGTGCCCGGCCGCTCCGGTGGGCGAGGGCCACGCCTGCCGTTGCGAGCAGGGGCAGGGACAGCCACCACAGGGAGGTGACCGGCTGGGTCCACGGGATGTCGCAGGGGCGGCACAGTGTGCGGCCGCCGAGGGCGCGCAGGTGGTTGCCGAACGAGGGGCTCCAGCCGAACCCGCCCTGGATCTCGCCGGCGCGGTGGAGGCGGGCCAGGAGGCCGCCGTAGGTGCGCTGGGCCTCCACGACCCAGGGCGCCGCGCCGAGTACGGCCCCCGCCGCGAGCGCCACCAGGCGGGCGGGCTTGCGCGGGCCGGGCAGCAGGGCTGTCGCGCAGGCTGTCGGCAGGACGAGCCACACAGCGTCCGAGGGGCGCATGAGGGCTGCGAGGGCGACTGCGACGGCGATCCCGGCGAGCGCGGGGCGGTCGCCCGGATCGCGGGCGGCTCTCAGGACACAGCCCGTGGCCGCCAGGGCGGCGATGGCCACCCAGAGGTTGGGCATGGCCTGCGGGCCGTAGAACAGGCTCACCCACAGGCCGGCGAAGAGCGCTCCGGCCAGAGTGAGGACGCGCAGGGGCAGCAGCCTGCGCCAGGCCCACAGTGCCGCCAGGAGGCCCGCCGCCGAGAGCAGGGCGAGGAAGACCCGCAGGCCGGGCACGGAGGGGGTGAGCGCCACGAGGGGGGCCACGAGGTAGCTGATTCCGCGGGCGCGCGGTGCGCTGAAGAACGCGGCTGGGGTGTCCTGCGAGACCTGGCTGACGTAGACGGTCTCGTCCCACCCGAGCCCGGTACCGGGCGCCATGAACGCCATCTGGACCAGCGCGTATGCGGCGGCTACGGTTCCCAGCGCGGCCACGTCCTTTCGGCGCGGCCTGTGCGGGAGGGGCCCGGCGTGGCCAAGCGGTGGGCTGGGCACCGTGACGGAACGTTGGGCGGCCATGAGCCGGACCTCCGGAGGAGCTGAGCGGTGGCGGCAAGCATCGCCACGCTGGCGCGTGCGGTGCCCGTGCGCCAGTCGGCTCGGGCACCCGGCTCAACGGGGGTTCATCCGTGCGGGACCGCCCCTACTGCGGGCGCTCGGGTGGAACGGCGTCGGCGAGGTGGGCCGCATTCGCCCCATGCCCCATGCCCACCCCGACCACGAGATCGAGGTCTGCGACCCCGCCGGACACGGTCGTCATACCCGAGCTGCCGGCCGATGGTCGGCCGTGGACATCGTGCAGGCCATCGGCCGCTGCGCCAGCACCCCAGCCAGGGCAGGACGGCAACCTGATCGTGCCCGCCCAGATGCAGAGAGCGCCGTCAGGGCGGGGTGCCGTACGTCCACGGCTCGGTTGGGCGGTGTGGGAGGCGCATGCCGCCGATTTCCCTACGCCCACCCATATGGGTGAGAGACCCGCCCGCGCCGCGGCCGCACCCGCCCGAGATCATCGCGACCGGTGGATTCTCTGCAGCATCGCCGGAGCCGTGGTGACCGGCACGGCTGCGTTCCTGGCCGGCCGGGCCTTACCTCATGCCGCGGCGTGCCGGTCTCCTTCGGGTACGCGGTCACGGCCGCAGGGACCGTCTCGACCGCGTCCGACCAAGGCTGGCATCCCTCCGCGCTGTACTCGCGGGTGGTGGCCGGCTGCCACGCCATACCGGCCTCGCGCTGAAGCGGGGCGTCCACGCCCCCCGCCAAGCCCCTGCTGCTCAACGCTGAACCGGGCGAGTGGCCGTGGTGCTTCCGGCGGCTGCGTGGGGAGATGCGCAGGAGTTGTTGGGGGTATTCGTGCCGACGCGTCCTCTCCTCCGAAAGCCATCCCCCAAAGAGGGGCGTTCCTGATTCAGGCCTCCTCGACCGTGTGGCCACCGACCGCCGCGCACTTCTTTCCGCGAACTGCGTGCGGAAAGGGAGGGGCGGCCCCGTTCCCCTCCGGGACGGCCCACCGTGCGACCGCACCCCTGTAAACCCCGCGCGGCCCATACCGGGCCCTGGCAGCCGGTGACCTGGCCGCCCACTTGAGCCGGCGAGGCTGTCGGTCGACGGCCCGCCGCCGACCGACAGATGACCTCCTGAAAAGATCAGCAGGGCATGGCAGAGCCACCGTCCCGCAGATAGAGGTTGGAAACCCAGCCGTACTTCGTCGACTCCGTACGCAGGTACGTAAAGCCGTCGGCCGAGCACCAGTAGTCAACCTTGCTGGTGACGCTGGCAGAGTTGAGGATGTCGCATCCCCACGCAGGACCGTTGCGAAGGTAGACATTCTGCGTGAAGTGCTGCTTGTACTCGCTGAAGTCGCGGTGCCTTGGAGTGACACCACAGACGGCGGCGGTTTCCGAGGCAACTGCCGTAGGTGCCTGCTGGGTGGCTGCCGACGCTGGGGAAACCATCGCAACGGCAGCCGCAGTCGCAGCCATGGCCGGGCCGAATCCCTTGTACAGACCCAAGATCTTCCTCCTTCATAGTCACACCCAGCGGACGCTGTGCATGACACGGCGGATGGAGCTGTCACGTGCACGTCACGAGGACTGAACCAGCCTCCATTCGCGGGTATCGGAGCGACCAGTCGTTTCGGCGGTATCCGAATCGAGTCACCGCGCCGACGGTGGTGCTTTCGCTGTCGGTCGGGCTTCAAGCAGGCTGGTGCGGCGGTCGCTGCGCGTCTGCCCGTGGGTCAGGTGCCCGCGGCTCGCCGTCGGGGCGCGCCGCTGCCCAGCACCACGGCCACGAGACCGACCCAGGTCGCGATGTTGTAGAGGGGGTCCTGGACCGGTGAAGCACTCTGCTGGTCCCGCGGCGGCCTGAGCACGAAGTTCGACCTCGCCTGCGACGGCCGGGGAGGCCTCTCGCGTTCACCGTCACCGACGGGAACGTCAACGACTGCACCCAGTTCGAGGCGGTCATGGCTCGCATCCGCATCACACGGCGCGGGGCCGGCCGGCCCCGCACCCGCCCGGCCAGGGTGATCGTCGGCAACAAGGGCCACTCGTCCCGGAAGATCCGCTCTACCTGCGCAGACGCGGCATCGCCCGCACGATCCCGGAACGCGTTGACCAGATCAGCGGCCGACGACGACGCAGCGAGAGTCTCTGCCGCATCGACCGCGAGACCTACCGCCACCGCAACGTCGTCGAACGCTGCCTCAGGCGGGACAGGGACACGAAAGCGGCGCCCGGCGGGCAGTCGGCCCGCCGGGCCGCCTCGGTGCGCTGTCAGCGGTTCAGCAGGCGCTCGCGGATGAGTCCAGAGCGGACTCCACGGACACCACGTACTCCTTCGGCGGGCGCCGCGGCCGAGACCTGGGCCATGCGCTCGGACGCGCTCGTCTCCTCGCATGAGCCTTCCGACCCGTAGCGCCGCCGCGGCCTGCGGCCTCGTCCTGCTCTACCTGGGCGCGATCGCCTTTCATCTGCGCGCCCGTGTGTTCTACAACCTCGCGTTCCCCGGTTTCTACCTCGCCACCGCCGTCGCCTCGCTGGCATTGACCGTGTGCTCCTGACGGCGGCACCACCCAAGGTTTCGCCTGCCTCCGCCGTTGGTGGGGGTGGAGCGGGCGACGCCGTCGGGCGTGGACCGACACCGCGATGAATCACTGTGCCTGGGCAGCGGAGGCAGGGACCACGGCCCCTTGGGCGGGGCGCAGCGGCTTGGCCCATCGGTAGGTGCCGGGGCGTCGGCGTTCCGCGTGCAGGGATGCGAGCGTGTAGCGGTTGATCCACTCGTTGATCCGGGCGGCCGGCCGGCCGGTGATCACCAGGCGGTGCGCCGAGTCGTCGGTGCGTACGGGCTGGATGACGCCGTCGTGGCGGCCGAGGCTGATGGACTGGGCCAGGTAGCGGAACCTGAGCGGCTTGGGCTCGCGGCCGTGGGCGAGTGCGTCGATGGCTTCGGCGGCGTGCGCTCCGGTGGGCATCGCCGTCGCGCACGCCATGCGGAGTTCGCCGGTGCCGGGCACGGTGACGCGTGCCGCGTCGCCCACGACGAACACGTCGGGGTGGGAGAGCGAGCGCATGGCTGGGTCGACCAGAGCCCGGCCTCGCTCGTCCACGCGGAGCCCGGCTTCGGCGGCCAGCGAGGGAACGGTGAACGCCGCAGCCCAGACGGCCACGTCCCCGGTCAGCTCACCGTGATCGGTCGACAGTCCACCGCGGTGCACGGCTCGGACCCGGGTGTGGGGGTGCAGGTGGACGCCCAGACGTTCCAGGGAGTTGCGCACATGGGCCCGGCCGGCTGCTGAAAGGCCGTTCCCTGGCTCGCTGCCGGTCACCAGACGTACCTGCCATGCACTGGCCGACTCGGCGAGCTCTGCGGCCAGTTCGATGCCGGTCGCTCCGCCGCCGACGACGGTGACGGTGCCGGTGCCGGTGCCGGTGCCAGGACCGCGAGACAGTCGATCACTGAGTTCCTGAGCCTGCTCCAGGGTGTAGGCGTGCTCGCCTATGCCGGGAACGCGGGTGGTGTCGGTGCTGCTGCCGAGGGCGTAGACGAGCCGGTCGTAGGTCAGCGTGGTTCCGCTGTCCAGAAGGACCGTACGGGCACCCGGATCGATCGACGTGGCCCTGGCCTTGACCGTGTTGATCTCCCTCCCGGCGACGAGGTCGCGCAGGACGACGGGGGTGCCGGTGCGGCCGGCGGCCCTTTCGTGCAGCCGGATCCGCTCGGTGAAGCATTCCTTGGGGTCGACCAGCGTCACCTGGTGGCGGCGGCTGACGCGGAGGGCCGCGGTCACTCCGGCATACCCGGCGCCCACCACCACGACGTGCTGCTTCTGTCCCATGTCGATGTTCCCGTTCCACTCTCGCGAGGCTCCGTGTGAGCCCTTCGGTATGAGGACCGGGGAGCGGGCCCGGATCGTGACAACGTCCCGCCGCCGTGGCGTGTGAGGTGGATCTCATGCCGACTTCCGGCCGTCGAGGAGGTGCTGGCGGCCGTGCGCAGGCCTCCCCGACCAGGGTGCGGCCGACCCTGATCGATCGTCGAGCCTGGCGGTGTGACGAGAGGCAGGGGCTGGGCAGATGGGCGATACGGGCCTTCGGTGCGGGTGAGCACGGCGGGAGTGGGCACACGAGGGGCGCGCGTACCACCGATCCGGAGAGGTTTCCCTCATGTCCTACGTGTCCAGTCTGATCGCCGTCCGTCTTGAGACGGGTGAGGGTACTGTGCCGCTCCTCGCCCGCTTGTCGTATACCGCCGACCAGCCGTACACGGTCCGGGCGGACTTCTTCGACGGCCTGGCCGTCCTTGCTTCCTGGCAGTTCGACCGGGAGATGATGGTGGAGGGGCTGAGCCGGCCGGTGGGTGAAGGTGACGTCACCTTCCGCCCCCACAGGGGGGCCGGTGGTGACGAAGTCCGTATCGGATTGCGCAACCATGCCGATGGTCTGGAGGGACAGGCGGTGCTCTTGGTGGATGTCGGCGCGCTGACGGGATTCCTGGACCGGACGTACGACGTGGTCGGCGAAGGAGACGAGTTCCTTGATCTCGACGCGCTCCTTCAGGAGTTCCTGGCCCGCTGAAGCAGAGGAGTGTCGGTCATGGAGCAGGACCCGTGGAGCTTCGGGCAGGCGTGCGCTCCGCTGGCTGGTGTCGACCTGACCGGGTGGCGGGTGGAGGCCGTGGACGGGCACATCGGTGAGGTGGACGAGCATTCCGATGAGACGGGCAACGCGTTCCTGGTGGTGGACGCGGGCGGATGGATCTTCGGGAAGCTGCTGATTCCGGCGGGCGCGGTAGAGCGCATCGACCATACGGCGTGCACGCTCCATCTGAGCCTGCGCAAGGGGCAGGTGGAAGACGCGCCTCAGTTCCTGCCGGACCGCCACGTTGCCGACCGGGAGTACCGGGAGGACATCGTGAGCTACTACTGGAAGGCGGGCCCCTGCTAGAAGGGCCTCCCGGCCGTCCCCCGCGAAGCCTTTCTGGCCGGTCGCGTCCACCCCGAGCAGAGGTACCTGTCCAGGAAACGGCGGCGGCGGTCACCGTGCCGGTGGCCGCCGCCGTTTCCCGCCCGGGCACCGACCCGCGGGTTCGGTATGCGTGCATGTTCTCTGCCATGCGCTCGGCACGTACGGACTTGGGGACGGCGACGACTCGGCGCTGTGCCGCGGCCGACAGGTGTGCGCGGCGCCGCAGCGTCCGCCTGGCGGTCACAGAGGTAGGGCGCCAGGTCGGCAGGGCGGGCGAGGGCGGCGGCCGGGCACTCGGCGAGAGCGGCTTGGTCCGGGGTGGACGAGGGGGTGGGGCGCCGGGGTCGTGCTGTCCGCGGTACTCGTCGAGTGCTCCTAGGATGGCGAGGGTGACGGCAAGTATCAGTGACATCGAGAAGGCAGCCGGTGTGCTGCGCGCCGGCGGCCTGGTGGCCCTCCCGACCGAGACCGTCTACGGTCTGGGCGCCAACGCCGAGGACCCCGCTGCCGTGGCGCGCATCTTCCAGGCCAAAGGACGCCCGCCTTCCCACCCGCTCATCGTCCACATTGCCGGCGCGGAGCTGCTGGACGACTGGGTCCGGGACGTGCCCGAAACGGCCCGCCTGCTGGCTGAACATTTCTGGCCGGGGCCGCTCACGCTGGTCCTGCGGCGTGGTCGCCGAGTGCCGCTTGAAGCGACAGGTGGCCTGGAGACGGTGGCCGTGCGGGTGCCCGACCACCCTGTCGCACTCGAGCTGCTGTCGGCCTTCGGCGGAGGTGTTACGGCCCCGTCCGCCAACCGCTTCGGCTCGGTCAGCCCGACCACGGCGGACCATGTACGTGCGGAGCTCGGTGACGCCGTCGACTTCGTGCTGGACGGCGGCTCCTGCGCCGTCGGCGTCGAGTCAACCATCGTGGACGCCACGGGCGACACCCCGACCATCCTTCGGCCCGGCGGAGTGACCCGTGAAAGCCTCGAAGCGCTGCTGGACGGCCCCCTCGCGGCCCCTTCGACAAGCAGCGTCCGGGTGCCCGGCCAGCATCCGTCCCACTATGCACCGCGCGCACGGGTCGTCCTCGTCGAGCCGGATCGGGTCGTCGCCGAGGCAGAGCTCGCTCAAGAGCGGGGGCACCAGGTGGGCGTCCTCGTGCCTGCCTCCGTCGCCGACGCCCAGGTGAAGGCGCACGCCGTGGTGGCAGTGCCCGCCTCGATGACCGCTTACGCGCGCGGCCTGTACGGGATCCTGCGCAACCTCGACCGGCAGGGCTGCGACCTCATCGTTGCGTCCCTGCCGCCGGAGGAGGGCCTGGGGCTGGCGATCGCCAACCGGCTCCGCCGCGCTGCCGGGCCCCGGACCGCGGTGTGACCAGCCTCGGCGTCGGCCCTCAAGGCCCCCGCTTGGGGCTGCTCCGGCCCGTGGGCGGCCCAGGTCGCGACGCTGCACCCTGACAGGCCCCGCACAGCGCGTGCCGCCCCTCATCGGTGACCGTGGTTACCCGTCCACGGCACACCTCGCAGTCCACGGCCCGCGCCAGATCGGCGCGGGCCGCCGGTGCTGGGCGGGCGGTCTGCTCCGTGAGCCATGGAGAGTGCCCTTCCGAGGATGATCAAGCGAGCCCCACGGGGTCTTCCTCATCCACGGGTACGGGGTTCCTCAGACCTCGGCGAGGGGTGCTGAGGAACACAGCCGCGGTGGTCACGAGGTGGTGAGAACCGCCGTATCGAGGCCGCGAGCGGCAACGAGCTGGGCACTGCCGTCGGCCAGCCGGTATGACAGCCCCACCATGGCAAGGCGGCCGTCGGCCACTCGCTCAGCCAGGACGCGGGAGCGCTCCAGCAGCAGGTCCACAGTGTGCTCGATGTGTTCGGACAGGATCTCCTCGGCGGTCTCGCGG
Organism: Streptomyces sp. NRRL S-378; assembly: GCF_000720645.1. Classification (NCBI taxonomy): domain Bacteria; kingdom Bacillati; phylum Actinomycetota; class Actinomycetes; order Kitasatosporales; family Streptomycetaceae; genus Streptomyces; species Streptomyces sp. NRRL S-378. The sequence continues at coordinate 40,312 of NZ_JOBX01000008.1, read as the reverse complement.
CCGGCTGCGCGGGCCGCCAGCACGCTCGGGGTAACCCGCTCGACAACGTCACGGACGAAGCCGCCCGGCGTCTGCCCGTCCTCCAGAGCGGAGCAGGCCGCGGCGACGGCGCCGCACGAGTCGTGGCCGAGGACGACGACCAGCGGCGCGTTGAGGACGCTCGCGCCGAACTCGATGGAACCGAGTACTTCCGTACCGGCGACGTGCCCCGCGGTGCGGACCACGAACAGGTCCCCCAGGCCGCGGTCGAAGATGATCTCGGCGGCCAGCCGGGAGTCGGAGCACCCGAACAGTACGGCGAAGGGCTGCTGGGACGGTGCGGTCTCGGCACGGCGGGCGGCGTCCTGGTTCGGATGCTCGGATGCACCTGAGACGAAACGTTGGTTACCCGCCATGAGCAGCTCGAAGGCGTCGCGGGGCGTCAGAGTCTGGATCTCGGCCATGGCCGCAGCCTACGATCCCGCCCCGGCCATCGCACCACCTGGTCCCCCCGATCAGGCCACACTGCGTTCCCGCCCCCGACCACGACATCCTGGTCGAGGCCCTCGAGGGCGCCCGTAGGCGGCTGTCTGCCGCACCCCGACATCCACCAGAGGCGTCGACGTCTTCGCGAAATTGATCGGCCACTACGCCTTCGGCTTGTCGTGGTGTGGTGGTGTCAAAGCCGCCACGCCGAGCACGGCCACCGGCGGCGCCCGCACGAGGGCCTGCCGCAAGCTCCGTCACGAGAGCACGCCACTCGGCGATCTCCGGCCACCCGCGAACAGGAACCGGGCCGGCAGCACCCTGCGCACTCCACAGCATCAGTCAGCCAAGGCCCGCCATGACGTCCTGTCAGAACATTTACACCCAGTCCAGGGTTGTTTTCATTTTTCGAGTCTGGAACTGTCCCACTCACGCAACTCACCCCCCTCACAGCGGACTTGGGTGCGGACCGTACGGGGCTGCGCGCCCCACGCGCCCTGACCCGGCGCGGCGATACGGACTTCCATGCATCCATTGCGCGCCCTTCATCGTGCGGCTACGGCCGGCCAAGGGCACCGACCGCCTCGCAAGGACGAACTGAGAGACCAGGCAACAGTGAAACGTACGAGCACCCTCGCCCTGACCGCAGCACTGCTCGCTTCATCCGCACCGCTCGCCACTGTGGGAGCCGGTACGGCGCACGCCGCGGCCCGCACGTACTTCGTCAGCCCCAGCGGCAACGACAGCAACGCGGGCACCTCCACCCGAGCTCCCTTCCGGACCCTGCAAAAGGCCGCGGACAGCGTCGAGCCGGGCGACACCGTCTCGATCATGAACGGCACGTACTCCGAGCGCTCGGCGGGGTCGAACGTGCTGACCATCAAGCGCTCCGGCCTGCCCGGAGCCCCCATTACCTTCACCGCTCATCCCGGCCACCATCCGGTGATCCACCCGGTGAAGGCGTGGAACGGCATCAGCGTCTCCGGTGCCTCCTACATCTCCGTCAGAAACCTCGAAGTCAAGGGCAACAACGCAGCCCTCACCCTGGCCGGAGCAGAACGCGAATCGAAGAAGGGTGACCCCACCTACAACACGAACTGCATCGCCGTGGAACAGAACCGGTCCACGGGCGCGCTGTCGCACCACGTTGAGGTGACCGGCAATGAGGTGCACGGGTGCGCCGGCGGCGGCATATCGGCCATCGACTCCGACCACCTGACCATCTCCGGCAACCACGTGTACGGGACCTCCTGGTACGCGGTGTACGCAACCAGCGGAATCTCCGTCCTCACCCCGCGGGACGTGGGTGGCGGCGACGCCGGTACGTACAAGATCCGCATCACCGGCAACCGCGTCCACGACAACGAGACCAAGATCAAATGGGAGAAGTGCGGCTGCTACTCCGACGGCAACGGCATCATCATCGACACCCTCAAAGGCGACGCCGATCACCCCGCCTACGGGGGGCGCGTACTGGTCGCCAACAACCTCGCGTACGACAACGGCGGCTCCGGCATCCACTCCTACAAGAGCCAGCACGTCGACATCGTCCACAACACGGCCTACGCGAACGGGCGCAGCACCCGCATGGAGAGCTACGCCAACATCTTCGCGCATGACAGCACCGACGTGCGGCTGCTCAACAACATCGCGTACGGCCGGGCGGGGCAGGCGACCAACAGCAGTTCTCGCAATGTGGACGTCACCTACGACTACAACGTCTACTTCGGCGGCAAGGCCCCCGAGGTCCAGGGCCCGAACGATGTCATCGCCGATCCGAAGCTCGCCAAACCGGGCACCGGGGCGGACGCGGATTTCCGGCTGAGCGAGGGCTCCCCCGCCGTCGGCTCGGGTACGCCGTTCGCCGCCGTCACCACCGACTTCACCGGCGCCCGGCGGGCCGGCGGCGCGCCCGACCGGGGCGCCTACGGCTTCGGCGCCGAGCGCACGGGTGGCCCGGCAAGTGCCGCCGAGACCTCCTCCCCCGGCCGGCAAGGTGACGCCCCTGCCGTGAGTGGGCAGCCCGCCGGTAGTGACCCCACCGGCTCCCCGGGTGCGCCGGCCGCCGACGGCACCGATGGCGGCTCCGGGCTGAAGCCGCACAGCGGAAGCGGTCCGCTCGCAGAGACGGGCGGCTCCAGCCCGGTGCTGCCGCTCGGCATCGCGGCGGTGGTCCTCGCCCTCGGTGGCGGGCTCCTCTTCGTGGCGCGGCGCAAGCGCTCCTGATCCCTACGGATCACTTGGGGTGCCACACCGCGGTGCCGGCCCTTCTCCCGAGGGTCGGCACCCCGCGCACCCGCCTGCAGGACCCGTGCTCACCAGCGGGTTCACCGAACGGCCCTCAGCCCCTGACAGACTGACCACCATGGCGGCGGCAATGCACCGGATCGAAGCGGCGACACGCACGGGTCAGACGGCACCGGACCCCCCGCGCGTTGCCTGGCGCAAACAGATGAGGCAGCGCGTCTTGGACGCCGCTCGCGAGCTCACCTGCGAAGCCGGCTGGGACCAGGTCAGTCTCTCGGCCGTCGCCGCCCGCGCCGAAGTGTCGCGCCCCTCGGTGTACAAGGAGTTCGGCAACCGCGCCGGCCTGGGCCGTGCGCTGGTGGTCCTCGAAACCCAGCAGTTCCTGACGGGTGTGGCCGAGGCCCTGTATCCCGGCGCGCCCGACTCCCACGCCTGCCTCCGCGCGGCGATCCTCTACGTATTCGAGGAGGCCGACGACCGGCCCCTCATACGGGCCGTCATCACAGCCGCCCGAGAGGGCTCCGACAGCCTCCTGCCCTACCTCACCGCCCGAGCGGACCCCATCTTCGATGCGGGTCAAACCCTCGTCCGGGGCTGGCTGGCCACGCGGTACCCGCAACAGCGGACAGAGTCGGTGGAGATGGCCGCAGACGTCATCGTCCGCATGACCATCAGCCATCTCGTCCTGCCGGCCGACGAACCGCACCTCACCGCCGGACGACTGGCGACTGCGGCCCTGAAGCTTCTGCAGCCGGACGCCGCGCCTTACCGCAGCTTCGAGTGACCCCACCGCTCGCGCGGCCGCGCTGACGCTGGGCAGAACGTGCGCCATTGCCACCCGGCGTCCGCTGCGGACCCGCTCTGATCGCCGAGGGGCTGCCGAAGGGCGCCCCGCCGAGCGCATGGCTGCCAACCCTCATGCACGAGTTGCGCCCGGCTCCAGCCACGGCCCACTCACTGTGCAGCCCTGTGGGGTGGCGTCCCGCCCGAGAGCGGCCCGTCAGTACAGGCCCATGCGGCGGGCGGTGTCCTCCCCGTGCCGCATCCGGTGGTGGGCGTCTTCACCGAGAGCGGTGAGCACTCCAGCTACGACCGTCTCGATGACGGCGAGGGTGGGGACCAGGCTGTCGTACGGGGAGGGGGCAGCGACCTGGCTGGGCAGGACAACCTCGGCGTGGGTGGCGGCTGGCGAGAGCCACATGTCGGTGAAAAGGATGACCTTTCCGCCTTGCGCCTGTACGAGTTCGGCCATCGCGACCTTGTCCTGCTCGTAGCGCCGGTAGTCGAAGATGACAAGGACGTCACGTCTGTGGAGAGCTGCGAAGACGGCGGTGCGTTCGACGTCGCGGTCGGGCAGAAATCTCACGTCGTCGCGTAGTTGCATGAGGTGCAGGCCGAGGTACTGGGCGAACAGGTTGGTGAAGCGCCCTCCGGCCAGCGTGATGCGGCGTTTGCTGTCGGACAGCAGTCTGATCGCGTGCTCGAGGTCGTGCGGTGGCAGTTCGGCGAGGGTCTGCGCCACGGCGCCGCTGAAGACGTTGCTGCCCCGTTGGAGGAGGGAGAGGTCCTCGTCCGGGCCTCCGTTGCTGCGACCGTAGTCGCTGGCCTCGTACAGCGAGAGGGGGGAAGCGTTGCGCTCGTCGAGCTCGGTTCGCAGCGCGGCCTGGAAGTCGGGGAAGCCCCTGTACCCGAGCCGGTTGACGAAGCGCAGGACCGTTGGGGTGCTGACGGCTGCCCGCTCTGCGAGCACAGCCATGGTCTCGAAGCCGGCTGAGGGATAACCGGCGAGCAGCACGCGCGCGACCTTGCGTTCGGCGGGGCTGACGTCGCCCAGCTTGCGGCGGATCTCGTCGGCGAGCGTGCCAGGGGCCATGCGCGGGTCTTCTTTCGGGGTTGCGGGCAGGAGTGAGAGGTGCCGGGTCGAGCCTACTGCCGCTGATCGGGGGGATGGGGCCGGCCGGCTCCCGTCCCGGCAGCCGGTCGGCCCGGTCGCCCGGTGGTCAAGGCGGTGTCACTCCGGGGCGACGGCCATGCGCAGGCCGGTGACGGTGTGCGCGGTGGCGCCATCGTTGGTCCATGCGGCGAATCCGGGTTGCTTGCTGAGGGTGACCGTGAACCGGGGTCCGCTTTCGAAGGTGGCGGCGGTCGCGGTGCGCTGGGAGCTGCTGGCCGCGAGGGCGCGTACGGTGCCGATGAAGGAGTACGGGACGGCTGTGGGGTTGGCCGCTGAGGCGAAGACGTCGGGGTTGGGAGGGACGGGTGAGGCGGCGGTCGGTATCAGGGGGTGCTTGTCGAGGGCGGGAAGGACGCGCCAGCGGTTCGGGTCGTATCGGTCACCGTCGGTCAGGTAGTTGTACCGTACTCCGGTCAGGGACCAGGCTCCGGAGGAAGCCTTTTGGGTCCGGGCTTGACGGAGGTCGAGGACGGCGATGCCGCGTGGGCCCAGCACGCGCAGTCGCTCGTGCGGCGTGCGGGGAGCATCGACGATGAGGGCGGTGTTCTCCTCCAGCGCGTACACGCGGTCGTGTCCCGTGTCGGCGGCGAGCCGCAGGGCCCTGCCTTCGCGTCCGTAGGCGCCGGTGTGGGTGTCGATCAGTCCCGAGCGCAGGAAGCCGAACCCGCCGGCGGGCAGGTAGCCGAGCCGGGTCGGGTCCTCGAAGTAGCCGGGGCTGCTGCCGTCGCGCAGTCCTTCGTACGAGTCGCCTCCCGTCACCATGTCGGCTCCGGCGGCGATCTGCGCTCCGGCGCTGGAGCCGGATACGACCGCGCCGGCTGCGAGCTTGGCACGGATCGCGGCGAGTACCTTCGAATCGGTGTGCGCAGAGCCGTGGAGCAGGGTGGTGACGTAGCGGTACTGGTCGCCGCCGCCGAAGAAGAAGCCGGTCATGGAGTTGACCTGCCTGACGACCTCGTCGGAGTCGGCGTTGGCGATGTGGTCGAGGTCGATGGGGATCCACTGGGCATCGGCGGCGCCGTGCCGTTCGAAGAGGCCGGCGTAGTGGGCGCCGTTGCACTCCGAGTTGCTGCACTTGTCCGGATCGGCGGCCTGTGGGTCCTGGCTCGCGGGGACCGAGGAGGCGGTGATCACTCCGATCTTTGCGGAGGCCCCGCCGGCCCTTTTGATGATTTCGCCGTAGATCTGGGTGTTGTCCGCCGCCAGTCCGCCGCCGACGAGGACCAGGGAGCCCCGGTCGCCCGCATGGTGGGTGGTGTCGGCACCGGCCGAGGGGGCGAGGGCCAAGGTGAGCAGGAGAGCGGTGCTGCCCGCGAGGGTGGTGCGGCGGGCTCCGGTCGGGATGCGCATGTGGTGCCTCCTGGGGGTGGGTGCAGGTGGTGGCCGGGACGGCGGCGGCGAGGGCCTGCCGCGGTCCCGGCGCGGGCCGGCAGCCCGCTGCGTGGTGGTGGACCGGGCTGCCGGGGCTGGGGCCCCGTACCGGGCAATGGCGCGATCAAACCGGTACGGGACGTTCTTGGGGCGTCATCTGGTGCGGCTGTCGCCGAGGTCGGCGACGAGGGACGCGAGGAGCGCGACGCGGACGGGGACGGTGGAGGTGTCCAGCCATTCCTCGGGTGTGTGGTCGGCGCCGCCTACCGGGCCGAGGCCGTCCAGGGTGGGCACGCCGATGCCCGCGATGAAGTTGGCGTCCCCCACGCCGCCCGTCGCAGCACCGCCGAGCGGAATGCCGAGGTCCGCGGCGATCTTCCTGGCCCGGTCGAACATGCGGCGGGAGGCGGGGGTGTCCTCCATGGGAGGGCACAGGTCCAGCTGCTCCACCGTGGCGGTGGTGCCGGGTACGGCGGGCCGTGCGGCGGCGGCTTCGATCGCGGATCTGGCTGCCCCGATACCGGCGGCGGTGGCCGAGCGCACCTCGACCCGCAACTCGGCTTCCGGGCAGACGATGTTCGCGCGGGTCCCCGCGCGGACGACGCCGACGTTGACGGTGACGTCGTCCCAGTGGCCGTTGAGCGCTTGGAGGGCGACGACCAGGTGGGCGGCGGCCAGGGCGGCGTTCGCCCCGCGCTCCGGCTCGATGCCAGCATGGGCGGCCCGGCCGGTGACCGTCACTCGGAAGTCTGCGACGCCCTTGCGGGCGACGACCACATCGCCGTTCTCGCGCGCGCACTCCAGGGCGAGGGCGAAATGAGCTCCGCATGCCGCCGCCTCCGTGGTCGGGCGGCTGGCGGGTGAGCCGATCTCCTCGTCCGGGGTGGCGAGGAAGACGAGTTCGGCGTATTGCCGGGATCCGGTCTCGTGCAGGATGTCGAGGGCGGTGAGTCCCGCGAGCAGGCCGCCCTTGTCGTCGCTGACGCCAGGCCCTCGCGCCGTGCGGCCGTGGAGTGCGAAGGGCCGTTCGGCGGCGGTGCCGTCCTCGAACACGGTGTCCAGGTGGGCGACGAGCAGGACGCGCCGGCCGCCCTCGGAGACGGGCAGGTCGCCTTGTCGGCGGGCGACGAGCACGTCGCCGACCGGATGGCCGTGGGTGGGCGCAGGAGCGATGCGATCGACGTCGAATCCGAGGTTCATCAGCCGTTCCCGGGTCCAGTCGGCCATACGGTTGACGCCTTCTGGGCTGTACGAGCCGGAGTCGATGGCGACCAGGTGGGCCAGGTCGGCGAGGTAGCCGTCCAGGCGCGCCTCGGCGTACGGGAGCAGCCCGGTGGTGCGCAGTTGCTCCGGCGAGAGGGCGCTCACAGGACTTTGGAGAGGAACGCGCGCGTGCGCTCCTGCGTGGGTTCGACGAGGACGTGGCGGGGATCGCCAGCTTCGACGACCACGCCGTCGTCCATGAAGACGGCGGTGTCTGCCACCTCGCGGGCGAAGCCGATCTCGTGAGTCACCACGACCATCGTCATGCCGTCGGCGGCGAGCCGGCGCATCACGTCCAGCACGTCCCCGACGAGCTCGGGGTCGAGCGCGGAGGTGGGTTCGTCGAAGAGCATGAGCTTGGGCTTCATCGCCAGGGCGCGGGCGATGGCGACGCGTTGTTGCTGTCCGCCGGAGAGCTGCGCCGGGTAATGGCCGGCCCGGTCACCCAGGCCTACCCGGTCCAGCAGTTCATGGGCGTCGTCCTTGGCCTGCGTCTTGGGGAGTCCAAGGACGTTGACCGGGGCTTCCATGACGTTTTCCAGGGCGGTCATGTGGGGGAAGAGGTTGAACCGCTGGAAGACCATGCCGATGTCGCGGCGCCTTGCGGCCACCTCCTTTTCCCGCAGTTCGTGCAGCCTGGGCCCGCTCTGGCGGTAGCCGACCAGGTCACCGTCGACCGCGAGTTTCCCGCCGTCGACCCGGTCGAGGTGGTTGATGCAGCGCAGGAAGGTGGATTTGCCCGAGCCGGAGGGCCCCAGCAGACAGCACACCTGGCCGTGTTCGACGGTCAGGTCGATTCCCTTGAGGACTTCGAGCTTCCCGAAGTGCTTGCGTACGCCTCGGGCGTGGACCATGGGAACGTTCACCGGACGGCCTCCTTGGTGTCCTTCTTCGCCACAGCGGGTCGGCTGAGGGCTCCGGCAACCATGCGGCGCAGGGGCGAGACGTGGCCGCTGCGGCCTGTGCCGCGTCCGTAGCGGCGCTCGAGCCACGCCTGCGGAATGCTGAGCAGGGTCACCAGTGCGAGGTACCAGAGGCTGGCGACGACGAGCATGGGGATGACCTGGTAGTTCTGCGCGTAAACGGCCTGGATGTTGGACATCAGGTCGTGTGCCGAGATGATCGACACCAGGGCAGTCATCTTGAGCATGTTGATCGTCTCGTTGCCCATCGGCGGGATGATCACTCGCATCGCTTGGGGGAGCACGATCCGTCGCATTGTCAGGGCCGGTCGCATACCGAGGGAGTGGGCTGCCTCGGTCTGGCCGGTGTCCACCGACTGGATGCCGGCGCGGACGATCTCGGAGGCGTAGGCGGCCTCGTTGAGGCCGAGGGCCAGCAGCGCGGCGACGGCCGGGGTGAGCAGGGAGTTCGTTTCGACCTGGAAGAAGGTGATGTCGGTGAAAGGGACACCGATCATCACGTACTTGTAGAGGGCTGCGGCGTACCCCCAGAAGATGATCTGCACCAGCAGAGGGGTGCCCCGGAAGAACCAGACGAAGAGGGAGGACATCCCGTACAGCACGGGGTTGGTCGACAGCCGCATCACCGCGATCAGCGTGCCGAGGGCGAGCCCGAGGGCCATCGACGCGGCGGTGAGCCACAGGGTGGTGACCAGGCCGGAGAAGATCAGGTCGGCGAAGAGGAAGTGGCCGATGATCTCCCAGTGGAGATTGCCGTTCTTCGCCAGTGAGCCCGCCACGCCGGTGAGGGCGGCGACCGCCGCGAGGGCCGCGATCCAGCGGCCGTAGTGGCGCAGTGGAACGATGGTGAGCTGCTCGGGCGCCGGGCGGTCGATGCCCGCGGGAGCCGTGGTGGTGGTCATCTCTAGTCCACCGCCGCGTTCTTGGTGGCCTCCTTGACGGCGATGGATGCGACACCGTATTTGTCGAAGATCTTGGTGACGGTTCCGTCGTCGATCAGGGCCTGCAGCGCCTTTTGGATCGCGTCACTGAGCTGCGGCAGCTTCTTGGACACCGCGATCCCGTTGGGCGAGGCACCGTAGCCGCCTGCGGCGGCCGGGTCGTCGACCACTTCGAAGGCGTTTCCGTTGTCGGCGGTCTTGGCCGTCCAGCCAGCGGCGGGCTTCGTCTGCACCATGGCGACGACCTTGTCGGAACGCAGGGCGAGCTGGGCGTCGGAATCCTTGGGGAAGGTCTGGATGTCGATCTCGGCCTTGCCCGCTGCCTTGCACTTCTTCTGATGCTCCTGGAGGAGGTCCAGCTGGTTCGTCGCCGCCTGCACCGCCGCCTTCTTGCCGCACAGGTCGTCCAGGGTGGTGATCTTCTCCGGGTTGCCCTTCACGACCATGATTCCGGACCCGGAGACGGAGTAGTCGACGAAGTCGACGACCGCCTGCCGCTCCTTGTTGTCAGTCATCGCCGACATCGCCGCGTCGAACTTTCCGGCCTGGATGGCCGGCACGATGCCGTCGAACTTCTGCGGCGTGAAGGCGAACTTCACACCCAGCTTCGCGCCCAGCGCCTGACCCAGGTCATAGTCGAGGCCGGTCAGTTCGGGCTTGCCTTCGGCCACGAACATCTCGAAGGGCGCGTACGGGACATCGGTGGCCACCCGCACCACGCCCGACTTCCTGATCTCCTCGGGCAGGGCGTCGTGGAGCGCCGCGTCCTGGGCGACGGTGACCCCGGCGATCGTGGCGGCGGGCGGCGCACCGGCACCGTCAGAACCATCGTCCCCGCAGGCCGCGAGTGTCATGAGGATGGCTGCGGACAAGGCGGTGGCCGTGGCCACGCGACGGGGGGACGGGGTTGGCATACAGGTAGCCCTCTCGGAAGACCGGGCGGCGACGACTGGGTACGCCACCGTCTGACACGCAAGGAAATTACATGCACTGCCTAGAATTGGCTAGATGTAACTCATGTTTCATCGTGGTAACGGGCCGCATCACGCCACGATGCTTCCGCGTTCGAGGCTCTCACCTGCTCCATCGGCGCGACACCCGTCCACACGGCCGACTCGTGCGTTACATCTATCGCAGTTGGCGATCGACCTGTACTTTCCGTTGCTGCAAGCCGCAGTCCTGTTTCGCCGTTTCGTCGGCACCCGTCACTTCTGCGCACGGAGGATCCATGAGTTCGTTCCCCCACCACAGCTCCCCCGCGCTCCCCGCCGCCTCACCGGTGCAGCGCCGACCCGCACACCGCATCGCCGCGTGCCTCGCAGTCGCTGTCGCAGTCATGGCCGGTGGGATCGCCCAGGCCGATCAAGTCGAGGCCGCCGCGGGCCGGATCCGCCTCGGCAACGCCGTCGACGTCAGCCGCACCAGCTGGTCGGGCCCCGCCTTCACCATGAACGGGTCCGGTGGCATCGTCTCCGCCTCCATGGCGAAGGCCGTAGACGCGATCCGCGGCGGGACCGGCTCACTCGACGTGGTGGTGCTGGCGGCGTCGAGTCCGGGATCCGGTAGCAGGACACCCGAGTGCGATGCGGTCATGCGCCTGGGCGGAATCAACTCCTGCACCACATGGACGCTCACGAAGGCGAGCGACGGCAACAACGCACAGGCCAACACCGACATCCGTAACGCGGAGTTCGTCTACTTCGCTGGTGGCGACCAGTGCAAGTACGCGGCCTGGAAATCCACTGCGCTTCGCGCCTCGGTGCAGTCGGTCGTCGCCAAGGGCGGCGGCTCCGGCGGAGGCAGCGCAGGTCACCACATCAACAGCTCCGTCGTGTACAACGCCTGCCAGGGGAGCATCACCTCCAGCGAGGCTCTGGCCAACCCCTACGACTCCTACGCGACGTTCACCACAGGAATGTTCGACTGGCCCCATTACGGCGGCACCATCAACGACTCCCACTTCGTCACCCGCGACCGTATGGGCCGCATCATGGCCTTCGTGGCGCGCGCGCTCAAGGACAGTCTCACCTCGGGCGGAAAGGCCTGGGGGGTGGGGGTCGAAGAGGGAGGCTCCCTCTTCATAGACCAGAACGGCCTCGCTACCCTCTCCGGCGCCGACGCCTACGTCGTCCTCGGCGACCACCAGCCTGAAAAGGCGGTCTCGGGACAGCCCCTCACCTTCTCCAACTACAAGATCTGGCACCTCTCCCCCGGCCGGACCTTTGACTTCAAGAACCGCCCCACCTGCGGCTACTACCTCAAGAGTGTCACCAACGGCATCGCCGACAGCAATCTGTACAACGGCACACCCGTCACCAGTTGCTGAAACCTCACGGGGAGAGCCAGGCCGGGTCCGTAGTGACCTCCGTCGGGCTCTGTCCATGAGTACGAGGACGTGGCCGTGTTCGGCGTCCAGCTCACCGGCGCGGAGGCCGGCGGGCCACACGGCGGGATCGCCGAGCACGGCCGGATCGAGGAGGGACACCACCCGCACCGCGACGCCCAGCTCCGCCCGAATCCGGGAGGAGTGCCTCGGCGGGAAGGTCCCCGCACACCACGACGGTCAAGGCGGGAGACTGGACGTCGGACAGGTGCGGCCAGACCCCCCCCGGTCCAGCTCCCCGCGGAGCGTGTCGGCGGGGACAGCAGGTGTGCGTTTGCCTGCTCGAGGGTGCGGACCGGCCCGGGCATTCCGTGAGTGAGGGGGAGATGGCGTGCGGGTGGGTTCCGGTTGGGGCGGCGGCGAGGTGGGCGGCGGTGATCCGGTCGAGGTGCTCGGTTCGCGCGCAGGAGGCGGCGGCCGACGTTTGCGGCTGTGCCCATCCCGCCGCCGGCGCTGGGCTACCGCTTGACTCGTCCACGGACGGCAAGCACCGCAAGCCCCAGCAACAAGGGCTCGGTCAGGCGGGATGCCATCTCGGTGTAGGTTCCGGTTGTGGTGAGGTACTGGCCGGAGGAGCGGAAGACAACCGAGTTGACGACGATCCGCAGGGACTTCTCCCAGCGCTGTGACGTCACTCGGGTGCGCAGCGGGCCGGACGGGTTGACGGGGGTGGGGTTCTCCGTGGCCAGTGAGATGTTCTGCCCGGTGAGCTGTCCGGTCGTTACGGCCTGTGGGTCGTTCTCCGGGATGCCCCACAGCATCATGATCAGGACTGTGGCGATTATGGCGCCCAGGAGCCAGGCAAGGGCCCTGGACGCGCGCAGGCCGTAGCCGGACAGGGCCCAATACAGGGTGAGCAGCACGCGCTCGGAGTGGGGCCGGTCGCCGTCGTGGCGGCGCATCTCCATCTCACCGTAGTAGAAGTCTGCTGCGTCCGGTTCGTTCTTGGCGTCCTCGAGGGATTTCCGCAGATGGCGGTACACGGGGGCGAGGGCGGCAGGCTGTTGGGGGGACGTCCCGGCCGGCGCGGGAGTCCAGCCGGTCGAGCCGGTGGCCGCGCGCCAGTGGTGTTCCTCAGCGAGGGTACGACGCTGTGTCCAACGAGTCGGAAACGCGCCGTGCCGGTGCAGGCCGGCGGGGGCGGCCGCGAAGGCGCAGCGGCCTTCCAAGCGGAGCTGGTCGAGGTGGAAGGTGCCGGTGAGCCTGCAGCTGGACAGGTCCACGTCGGTCAGGGCCAGGTGCGCCGCGTCCACACCGGTCAACGAGGTGATCCGGGCAGTCGGGTCCCGGCCGGCCAACCCGGATTCGTCCAGCGGCTGCCGGTCGTACGTGAAGACGGACTGGTGCGTGGCCACGCTGAACGGGTACTCGAAGACTGCGTCCGTGAGATCCACTGTCGCGTGGCGCAGACGCAGCGTGGCCGTGGAGTCCCAGCGCGTCCTGGCACAGGAGAGGGAGGCCGTTGCCGCCTCGATGGCCACCGGACCGCCGAAACGCGCACCTGAGAGATCCAGCTCCCCCTGGCAGGCCAACGGGCCCAGCTGGGACAAGGTGTCGAAGGTCGCTCCACTGAAGGAGGCGCCGGTGGAGAAGGTCGCCGCGCCGAAAACGGCATCGCCGGAGAAGGCCGCCCCGCGGAAGGCCGCCCCGCCGGAGAACATCGCCCCGCTGAAGTCGGTGTTGTCCGAGAACACCGTCCCGACGAAGCGGGCCTCGCTGGAGAACGCCGTTCTGTGGAAGGCAGCCTCGCCAGAAAACGTCGTAGCGTCGAAGCGGGCACTTCCGGCAAGAGCCGCCGAGCTGAACCGGGCGCTGCCGGAGAAGGTCGCCAGGCTGAACCAGGCATCGCCGGAGAACGTCACGCCGCGAAAGTCGGCGCTGCGGGCGAACGTCGCCCCGCCGAACCGGGCGTCGCCGCCGAACAGGACTCCGCCGAACCCGGCATCACCGGAGAAGACCGCCTCGCGCAGGCTCGCCCCGCCCGAGAACCCCGCCCCGTCGAAGAGAGCCGTACCGGAGAACGCCGCCTTGCTGAACTCCGCGTCCCCGGAAAACTCCGCGCTGCGGAAGTCGGCTTCGCTGAACTCGGCACTGTCGAAACGGGCGCTATGACGGAACTCCGCCCCACCGAACCAGGCATCACCGGAGAAGGACGCCCTGACGAACGCAGCGTCGGTGAACATCGCGCTGTCGAAGCGGGCGTCAAGGGCGAACCCCGCCCCACCGAAGTCTGCAGCACCGGAGAACACCGCCCTGCTGAACCCGGCGCTCCCGGCGAACGTCGCCCTCCTGAACCCGGCGCTCCCTGCGAACGTCGCCCCGCGGAAGACAGCATCACCGGAAAACACCGCCCCGTCGAACGAGACGTCCGCGAAGGTCACTCCTCCGAAGTCGGCTGTACCGGCGAACGTGGTGGCTTGGAAGCGAGCATGGCTGACCAGCAGTCGCCCGCTGCGCGGGTCCCGGAGCGCGTGGAGCAGCCGATGCAGCAGATCACTGGTGAAGGTGGTGCCGGAGTGATTGATCTCGGTGTCGGGGGCCAGGCTGGCCAGGTACGTCGCGCGGAGGGCTTCCGGCAGGTGGGTCAGGCAGGCGTCGTACGGGTCGACGATGAGGCCACGACAGCCCACGGGATCGTCCAGGTTCGCTCCGACGGCGCAGTGCGGCCAGGGTGGTGGATCCAGGTTCGGCGAGGTCGTGGTCACGAGAAGAAGAGATCAAGCGGGAGTGGTGATTGCAAGGACCGTGGACACGGTACTGACACCGACTACTCCGATATCGTGCGCGCTGACATCGCAGCGATCGGCGAGCCGCTTCTGCCGGTGCCGGCCCCGGTGCTCACCCATCCTTACCCCCGGCCGGGCGTCCTCGTCGTTGACGAGGCCTGCTGCCAGCCGGTGGAACGAGCCGAGGTCAACCTGGTGTTCCAGGTGATCTTAAAGCGCTGACGAAACGGGCTCGGTCATCCTGACCTCAGATGCCCCCGCGGTTTAAGCGGCACCCGTCCTGTCGTTGATCTGGAAGGTGATTACGTCGACCTCGTCGGTTCCCGCCAGCTCTGGGTAGTGGCTCTTGAGGCCTTCCCGGAGTTCGGTTGCGGTCCTCAGCCCCTCGGCTTGGGCGTCCTGGTGGGTGAGGTCGCTGACCAGGCAGTGCCTGATGCCGGTCACTTCTGCCGGCAGGACGACTTCGGGGTCGCTTGCGAACACCAGCCGCGCGGGCCCGAGCTGGGCCGGATCCCGGAAGCGGGTGGTCTTGGTCTTGGCGCCAGAGCGGACGTCTTCGAGGTAGCGGGGGTTGAACCGGATGATCTGGGGACCGGCCGTATCGGGGTCTTGGTAGAGCGACCGGTCGAGACGGTTCATACCTTCGGGAGTCCATCGCTGAGTCAGCGGCATCAGGTCGGCGGCGAGAACGGACCTGGGCCCTTGGGGCGTAGGCACGATGACGCGCATGGTGGGGTAGTAGTCCACGAAGACCTGCCGGTCGCGCCCGCACGGGCCGATGATCCCCCGCCCGTGGTTTCCCACGGCGACGATGCAGCGCATCTGGCGGGCGCCCTGGGCTCGTGCGGCTCCCAGAGCCACGAGTTCGGCGCAGGGTCCGCCGGTGAAGTGGTAGAGGTTCACGCCGGCGAACATCCGGTAGTCGGCGGCCATGACCGCCGCCCCCATCGTGTGGATCCCGTCTTCGTCGGGCCCGGCGTCCGTATGCGCGTCTATGGTGCGGCGTGCCAGCTCCACGAGCTCACGCTCGTCATTATCGAGAGCTCGTGCAGATGACGGTACGTACACGCTTTCAGCCTTCCCTTTTCGTCAGCAGTCGCCAAGATCATTCCACGCCGTGCAGGTGGGCTCCACGGATTTCGGCTTGCCTTGACTGGGCCCGTATCGGTGGTCCCGTGGGCAGGGAGCGCCCTGGCTGAGGCTGGTCGTGGTCACGGAAGACGATCCCGGGCCGCGGCTCTGCCGTGACCGTGGTGGCCCATTGATGCCGACGGTGTTCTGGGAGGTGGCCGTGCGGCCGGTGTGGCCGTGCGGCCGGTGTGGCCGCGCATGCGGCTGGTCCTGGAGGCCGACATGACCCATCGGGCCAGGCAGCTCGGCCGCGGGGGTGCCCGGCTGCTGTTCGACGGCATGCATCCGAACCTGCGCTGGAAGGACGGGATGCTGCGCATCGGCCGGATGATCAGTCGGCACCAGCTGAAGGCGTCCGGCAGCGGCCTGCTGCCGGTGCCGTCCGTGTTCGTGCACAAACCCGCGCCGCCCGGCGACCCGGACGAGCCTGCGGCGCCGGCCCGACGGCGCCGGACCGGCGGGCCTCTGACGCCCGGCTCACCCGCCGGTGAGCGCGAGGGTCAGGCGGCGGGCTCCGGTCACGACGGCGGAGGAGCCTCGGCGGGCCGCGACCGCAGCCACCTCCTCGGGGACCGGGCCCGCGGCACGGGACCGCTCCGCGCAGTCCGCGGCGACGGCCAGTACCTCGCCCGCGCCCCGTACGGAGGGCAGCAGGGCCGGCAGTACCCCGGCGAGCACGCGCCAGAGGGTCGCGTGGGCACCCGCTGCCGCGGCGGCTCGGGCGGCGTCCGCGAGCCGGTTGGGCTTGACCGTACCCAGGGCCGTCATGGCGGCGAGCTCGCGGCCCAGGAGCGGGGCGTCGAGTTCTCCGCGGGCCGCCAGCACCAGCAGCGCCTCCACCGCCGGGCGCCTGCTCTCCACGTACCGGCCGCCCAGTCCCGCCGCCACGGCGGCGTGCAGGGCCGGCCCCGCGGGCCCGCCCAGCCGGGCCAGGTGCGGCAGCATCCAGGCGCCGCCGTGATCGCCGGCCGTCGCCGCCAGGGTCACCTGCGGCAGGAGCCAGGCGGCCTGGGCCTCCCGGTCCTCCGGCAGCACCGACGCCCGGACGGGGTGCCCTTCGTGCCAGTGGTAGCACTGGGTGAATCCTTCGTGCGGACGGCCCAGCCAGTGGAACGGCTCCGGGAACTCCCGCTGCAGGAGCTGACGTTCACCGGTGAGGAAAGCGACCTGCGCGGCGGCGGCTCCGGTGCGCCGCCAGGCCCGGTGCGCCGCCGGGTCGGGTTCGACGACCCGGCGCAGCGCCGGGGCGGGTTCGCCGTCGCGGCCCAGCCAGGCGGCGAGCCGGACGCCCTCGGCGGTGCCGAGGCGGGCCGCGGCGTCGGCGGCCGCTCCGGCCGCCGGGTCGTCGCGGCGCACGCGCAGCAGCGCCTGGCCGAAGTCGGCCGGGCCCGGCCGGACACCCGCGCGCCGGTACTCGGTGAGCCGTTCGACCAGTTCGGCCGCCTCCAGTGCGCCGGTGTCCCAGCTGGGCGTGGACAGCAGGAACGGGAGCGGGTCCTTCGACATGAGGGTGTAGGCGATCTCCCGCAGCCGGGCGGCGATCACCAGCTCCAGGCCTTCCTGAGCGCACTCCTCGTGTCCCCGGTGGCGGCGCACGTACTCGGGCTTGAGGCTGTATCCCGGGACCAGCCACAGCAGCGATGCCACGACGACGTTCACCCCGCCGAGCCGGTGTGCCTCGATCTCCTGCTCCTCGTAGCGGTGCCCCAGGGCGGAGGAGAGGGCCCTGGCGAGCGGGTGGCGGTCCCGGTGGGCCTGCCGTACCAGCCCGTCGAGGGAGCGCTCGAAGTCCGCCACGGTGTGGGCGCGGGAGTCGAGGTGGGCCGCCGTCAGCTCGACGGTGTCGGCGAGGCCTTCGGGCGCGGGGTCCAGCCGCCGCGCGGGAGGCACGGGCGGCAGGGTGTCCTGAGCGGCGGTCCAGATCATGCCGCAACGCTAGACGCACCCACTGACACGCCCGTGCACCCCCCTGGAGACCGGGAGGGGTGACGCGCACGGGCGCGTCACCCCCGGGGGGTCACTTCGTCTGGTAGACCCCGAAGACGTCGAGCACCAGGTCGGCGTCCTCATGGCCCTGGTTCCAGAAGTTGATGACGCCGTGGTCGCCGTCGCTCGCCTGCACCAGGTTCGGCACGCTCGTACCGGCCGTCCAGTTCAGGGTGGAGGAGACGGGACGCGCCGCGGCGGGTGCGGCGGGCTCGCCCGGCGCGGGCAGCGCGGAGGGGCTCGGGGCCACGGAGAGGAATCCGGTGCCGGCGGTCTCGGTGACGGTGGCGTTGAGCACGTAGGCCTCGACGCCCGCCGGGGTCGCGGCCTCGGGGGTGAACCCCTGCGTGATGTACTCGCGGGCCCGGAACCTGCCGCCGGGCCAGCCGTACTCCTCCACGCGGGTGTCGAGCGTCCGGAAGGGGGTGAAGGGCAGGAAGGCGGCTTTGCTCTCCTTGCTGTAGTAGCCGACGACGTCGACCACCACGTGGGTCGGCGACCAGGCCCCGTTGAAGATCTTGACGGTTCCGTCGGGAGCCACTGGCACGATCACGGCGTTGGCCACCGTCTGGCCGGGCACGAAGTTCAGGTTCGACGCGGTCGGAACCGCCCCGGTGCCGGAGAAGGCGGTCAGGTGACCCGGCCCCTGCGGTTCGGTCACCGTGACGTTCAGAGCCACGGCCGTGATGTTCTGCGGTACCCCCTGCCGGCCGCTGATCGGGGTCGTGAAGGCGCTGCGGGCGGCGAGCATGCCCGGGGGCGTGCCGACGCCCTCGCGGGTGTCCACGAACCGGGCGGGCGTCATCGAGGTGTACCCGCTGTCCGAGGCGCGGGTGAAGTAACCGGTGACGTCGGCGATCAGGTCCACCGCGCTCCAGCCGCCGTTGAAGAGCTCCACGTGGCCGTCCTCGCCCACCGGAACGATCACCAGGTTCGGTACGGAGCGTCCCGCCGTGTAGTTCAGGTTGGAGGTGACGGGGCGGTCGTATCCGGCGCCCGGCCAGGCGGTGATGTGACCGCTGTCGACGGTCTCCGTGACGGTGACGTTGAGGGCGACCGCGGTGACGCCGGCCGGGATGGCGGCGTTCCCGGCCACCTTCACGCGGGCGGAGCCCTGGCCGGGGACCTTGGCCAGGGGTGCGCCGGTGCCGTTGCGGGTGTCGAGGAGCCGGGTCGGGGCGTGCGGGGTGAAGTCGGCGCCCGGGGTGAGGAAGGCGCCGCCGTTGGTGGCCTGGACGGCGTTGGCGACGTCGGTCACCTTCACCTGCACCTGGTACTCGCCGGACTTGTCGTACGTGTGCGAGTGGTGGAGTTCGGCGGTGCCCTGGGCGGTGAGCGTGTCGGTCTTCCCGTCGCCCCAGTCGATGACGACGTCGAGCGCGAAGTCGGCGCTCGTGATCAGGGTGGTGAGCTCGATGCCGTGCGCGGTGTAGCTGGTGCCGCTGACGTCCACGGCGAGGCCGGGGTTGGCTGCCGCGTCGAGTGCGGCCTGCTCGGTCGCCGCGGCTTGGGCGGTCTGCGGTGCGGCTGTCTTGGCGTTCGCCTTGGTTTTCCCCTCGGTGGCGGCGGGCAGAGTGGTACGGACCGTGCGGTCCGCGGGGCTGTGGAAGCCCTGGGACGTGGATGCTTTGGTGATCGCCTCGGCCACGCCGGCCGCGACGGGTACGGGATCAGCCGCCTGCGCGGTGCCCGGGATGATGCCGAGACCGGCCGCCACGAAGGCAGCGGTCATTACGAGTCGGTGGTTGCGCACCGGCCCCCCAGTTGTGGTGATGAGCGAAGAGGGGCCACCGTATGGAAGGTTCCGGCCAAGGGTCACGGGCTTCCGGCGCGGTTCACTCCATAGGGGCCAACACCCGCCGCCTGTACGGTTTGTGATCGACAGGGAGCCTTGGCACCGGGGCCGGCATCTGTGTCGCGCCGCGGGGGGCGGTCAGTCCGTACCTGCGCGGGAGGCCGGGTCCTCGGGCAGGCGACTCACCCTGGTCCGCGTGACCGACGACGTCGACCGGGCACAGGGGGTCACCACCGGTGGTACGGCATCCTGCTCGACCGTCGGTTGCCGGCCTGGGCACGGATCACGACGACCGGTTCGTCCTGCACCTGACAAGGGCGACCAGCCCGTCGGCTACGCCCCACGACGGCCGTCGCAAGGGCGAAGGCAGCGGCCCGCCGGCCCGTGACGGCGCGACGCTCAACGGCAAGGGGCCACGTGACATGGCCGGGGTGGGCGGCGGCCCGGCGGCCGGCTGAGAGGAAGGCACCGAACGGCAGGGAGGGGCGCGCCCCGGCCCGCTACGTGAGAAGGCGAAGGGCCGCCACCCGTGGGGGTGACGGCCCTTGCTGCGTGAACGCGCGGCGGGCGGGCCGGTCAGCCCGTGGCTCCGGCGCGACGCATCCGGGCGGCGAGCAGCAGCCCTGCGCCGGCGACGAGTGCAGTGCCCGCGCCGCCCGCGATCATGGTCGTGTTGTCGCCCGCGCCGGTGGTGGCGAGGGACGCGCCGTTGCCGCCCTGGGCGGTGACGGCGGCGTTGCCGGAGCCCGAGCCGCCGCCGGCCGACGTACCACTGCCGGCGCCGTTGCCGCCGGTACCGGAGCCGTTGCCCTGCCCCTGGCCGTCCTTGTCCGCGTCGGGCTTCCCCTTGTCCTTGGCCGCCTGGTCCTTGGCGCGGGCCTCGTGCTGACCCGTCTTCAGGAACTCGGCCCGGTCGGCGGCGGTGCCCGCCAGCGCGGCGCGGCCCGCCTTGACCAGTTCGGGACCGCCACCGTCGATGATCTTGGCGATCGAGACGCGGTTGTCCTGGTCGCGCAGCTCGTGCTGGGTCACCTCAAGGAAGTGGCGCAGCTCGGCCGGGGTCGGCGATCCGCCCAGGAGCTTGCTGATCGCGTCGCTGAGGATCGGGCCCTGCCAGCCCTCGTCGATGCGGGCGAGCTCGACGCGGTCGTCCGATGCCTGGGCCAGGTACCGGCCCGTCTTCAGGAAGGCGATGCGGTCGGCCGGGGTGCCCTGGAGCGCCTTCTTGCCGGCCTCCTTGACCTCGGTCCCGCCCGTGCTGATGATCCTGGAGATCTCGACCTTGTTGTCCTGGTCGCGCAGCTCGTGCTGGGTCACCTCGTAGAAGTGCTGCAGCTGCTCCAGGGTCTCCCCGCCCCGGAAGAGCTTTTCGATCCCTTCCTTCAGGCCCGGCCCGGCATCGTGGGAGAGTCGGAGGATCGCCACCCGGTAGTCGTCGATGCGGATCCTGTGCTGGTCGACCTCGATGAACTTCCTCATGGCCTGTGGGCCGTCGGCCATGGCCTTGCGGCCGGCTTCCTTCATGTACTCGCTGGCCATCGGGTGAGCGATGATCGCGAGGATGGTCTTGCGGTCCTCTTCGGCCTGGTCGGGAACGGACTGGTCCGGCGTGGTCGGAGCCGGCTGGTTGCCGGCGGCCGGAGCGTCCGAACCGGCGGCGAACGCCGGTGACGCGATGAGGACGGCCGGAGCAAGAGCGGCCGTGGTGACCGCTGCGGCAATCCGGGACAACTTCACAGACAAAACCCCCTGGAAACGTTTCTTCGCACAGAAGACGTCCGACCTGCGCAGATGGTTGCCCTGATCCATCACTTTTCATCGCCGTGCCGGTCAGTTGCGGGGGCTGTCAGGATGCCGGGACGCGGCTCAGTCCTCCGAGGAACGAACGTGGCGAGCGCTGCCCTGCGTCGCGGCGGCGAAGGAGACCGGGGCCCGGCGGTCCGGCGGCCGGGCGGTCCGGCGGCCGGGCGGCGTCCCGCGGCCGGGCGGGCCAGCCGCCGGGCGGCGTCCCGCGATCAGGCCTCGGACCAGCGCTCCGTGATCAGCGCGGCCTGCTCCTGCAGTGCCGGGATCAGCTCCTGGGCGGCGGCGGCCGACGTGGAACGCAGGAGGGCGACGCTGATCTGCCGTGCCAGGCCGGGGCTGGTCAGGGGGCGCACGGCCAGGTCGGGCCGGGGGTGTCCGAGAGCGAGCCGCGGGACGAGGGCCACGCCCGTGCCCGCCGCGACGAGGGCCTGGACCACCGCGTAGTCGTCGGTGCGCATCGCGTGCAGGGGCTCGTACCCCTCCTGGGCGCACGCCCATGCGAGCACGCGATCGCACGGATCGTGCGGATCGGCGGCGCCCACCCATGCGGCGTCCCGCAGCGCACCGAGGGGCACCCGGTCCAGCGCTGCGCACGGGTGGTCCTCCGGCATGGCGAGCAGGAGCGGGTCCGTCAGCAGCGGATGGACCTCGAAGTCCTCGTCGAGGTCGAGGCGGTCGCCTGGCTGCGAGAAGACGAGGGCGGCGTCGAGCTCGCGGGCCCTCAACCCCCTCAGCAGAAGCGGGAGTTCACCTTCGGTGAGCGAGATGTGCACCCCCTGCCGGTGGAGCCGCTTGACCGCGGGCGCCAGCAGCAGGGCGCCCGCGGTGGGGAACGTGCCGATGTGGAGGGTGCGCGCGCCCCGCTCGGCGAGGTCACGCACCTCCAGCTCGGCCCGGCGCAGCCGTTCGAGCACGGCCTCGGCGTGGGGCAGCAGGGCTTCGCCGAGTTCGGTCAGCGTGGCGCCGCGCGGTCCGCGCTGGACGAGCCGGGCGTCGAAGTGGGCCTCCAGAGCGGCGAGGTGATGCGTGATCGTGGGCTGGCTGTAGTGCAGCGCACGGCCGGCGGCGGCGAGCGAACCCTCCTGCGCGATGGACCGCAGTACCTGAAGATGCCTGACCTCGAGCATATAGACATCCTATGGAGGGATAAAGAAAACTCCACCCTTCTTCGATGGCCCGAGGGCTGTCACCCTCCCAGGGTGAACACGAGAACGACCGATCGACACACCGATCAGCACACCGATGAGCACGCCGTTCCCTGCGCCCCTCCCTCCCAGCTCCGCGCCCCGTATGCCGAGGCGCTGCTGGACCATGCCGGACGTGACTGGCTGAGGCTGAACGTGCCCGGCCACGCCGCGACTCCCGGCTCGGACCTCGCCGGCTACTTCGGCCCGAGGGTCACCGCGCTGGACTTCCCGCCGCTGCTCGACGGCATCGACCTCGGCCAGGACACCCCGCTGGACCGGGCCCTGGAGCTGGCGGCCGAAGCCTGGGGCGCGCGCCGCACGTGGTTCCTGACCAACGGCGCCTCACAGGGCAACCAGATCGCCTCGATGGTCGCCCCCGCACTGGGACGCACCCTCGTCGTGCAGCGCAGCGTGCACTCCAGCGTCATCGACGGGCTGGTGCTGTCCGGCATGGACGCCGTCTTCGTCCAGCCGTCCGTCGACCCCGACCAGGGCATCGCCCACGGCGTGACCGCCGCGGACGTGGCGGCGGCGCTCGCGCGGACACCGGACACGGCCGCCGTGTACATCGTCTCGCCGAGCTACTTCGGGGCGGTGGCCGACGTGCGCGCCATCGCGGACACCGCCCATGCCGCGGGGGTCCCGCTGATCGTCGACGAGGCGTGGGGCTCGCACTTCGGCTTCCACCCCGGCCTCCCCGCGCGTGCCCTCTTCCTGGGCGCGGACCTGGTGACCTCCAGTACGCACAAGCTGGCGGGCAGCCTGACGCAGTCGGCGATGCTCCACCTGGCGGAGGGGCCCTTCGCGGACCGGCTCGAACCGCTGGTGGACCGCGCCTTCCGGCTCGTCCAGTCCACCAGCGCCAGTGCCCTGCTGACCGCGTCGCTGGATCTCGCCCGCAGGAGGCTCGCCACAGACGCCGACGCCACGGGCGGCTGCGTCGAGGCCGCGGAGAGGGTACGGGGCGCGGTCCGCGCGCTGGGCCGGTTCACGGTGGTGAGCGACGGGTTCCACGCCTTCCCCGACATCGTCGGTGCCGATCCGCTGCGGATCGCGATCGACACCCGTGCCGGCGGGATCACGGGCCACGAGGCCCGGCGCCGGCTCTTCCTCGACCATCAGGTCATGGTCGAGGTGGCGACCGGGGCGGCGGTCGTCGCCGTGATCGGCGCGGGGTCCGTCCCGGACACCGACCGCTTCGTCGAAGCACTGCACACCCTGCCCTCCCCCCTCGGCGGCCCGGCCGCCGCCGGTCACAGGGACGCGCGAGCAACCGCGGACGCGGAGGGGCTGCGGCTGCCGGACCCGGGCGCCACGAAGCTCACCGCCCGGGAGGCGTTCCTGAGCCCTGCCCGGGTCGTGGCCGCGGAGGACGCCGTCGGGCGGATCTCCGCGGACACGCTGGCCGCGTACCCGCCGGGCATTCCCAACGTCCTGCCGGGCGAAGTCATCACCGCCGAGGTCGTCCGGTTCCTCCAGCGGACCGCGGCCGCACCGAACGGCCATGTACGCGGTGCGGTCGACCGCGGCGTGAGGGGGCTGCGCGTCGTCGCCTGAGGAATCGGCGCGCCGGTGCCCGCCGTTCCCCCGTACACCCCCCGGGACGCGCTCAGCTCCTGCCCCGGGGGCAGACACCGGCTGCCCCCGGGACGGCCCGGGCGGACGCGGGCGGTTCGAGGACCGGCTTCAGCCCTGGGGGGAGGCCGGCTGGACGTCCTTGGACAGGGGTACCTCACCCGTGTTGTCGACGTGGCGGGCGGCCACCCATCCGGCCCTGTCGCGCAGCAGGTACCAGATGCTGTTGCCGTCGATGGTCTGGGCGTGCACCTTGCTGTGCAGGCCGATCTCGGTGCCGTGGCTGAGGTTGCCCACGACGGAGGAGTCCGTGCTCGGGTATTGGCGCAGGTTGACGCCGGCGGTACTGACGACGGTGCCGAACGGCTGGGGGGGACGGGACATCGTGACCTCCAAGGGAACGCCGGAGGGGCGGGACGGAGTCCGGCATTGGACGGGTTGACGGCACCGTAGGTCCCGAGACCTGCCGAGGCGTCGGAGGCGTGCGGGGGCGCAGCACGACTGGCCCACGGGCATCATTCCGATGGTGGTGTCGGTCGGCCGGGGCGGTGCGTCGGCCGGGGCGGTGCGTTCGGCCGGGGCGCGGGGCGCCGGGTCGGTAGAACGGCGGTCGCCGGAAACCGGTCGGGGCCGGGATGTCGAGAAGCGGCCTGCCGCTCCGTCCCCGGTGTGAAGGCGGCCAGAATGGGTCGCACCAGCACCGAGGAGATGCACCATGGCCAAGTACCTGCTGCTGAAGCATTACCGCGGCGCCCCGGCCCCGGTCAACGACGTACCCATGGACCGGTGGACCCCGGAGGAGATCTCGGACCACATGCGGTACATGACCGACTTCGCGGCGCGGCTCGAGGCGACCGGCGAGTTCGTCGACGGTCAGGCGCTGGCGCCCGAGGGGGCGTGGGTCCGGTACGACGGTGAGGGGCGGCCGCCGGTCACCGACGGGCCGTTCGCCGAGACCAAGGACCTGATCGCCGGATGGATGGTGATCGACGTGGACGGCTACGAGCGCGCCCTCGAGCTGGCCGGGGAGCTGTCGGCCGCTCCCGGGGCGGGCGGGAAGCCGATCCACGAGTGGCTGGAGGTGCGCCCGTTCCTGGCCGCGCCGCCCACCATCACGGAGTGATCCCGTGATGGACGAGGTCCTCCTGCGGAGCCTCACGCCCGGCGTGCTCGCCGTTCTCGTCCGCCGCGGAGCCGATTTCGCGGCGGCCGAGGACGCCGTGCAGGACGCGCTGGTGGAGGCGGTCCGTGTCTGGCCGTCCGACCCGCCGCGGGACGCGAAGGGCTGGCTGGTCACCGTGGCCTGGCGCCGTTTCCTCGACGCGACACGTGCGGACGCCTCCCGCCGCCGTCGGGAGGACCTCGTCGATCAGGAGCCGCCGCCCGGTCCCGCACCGGGGGTGGACGACACGCTCCGGCTCTACTTCCTGTGCGCGCACCCGTCGCTGACGCCGTCGTCCGCAGTGGCGCTCACCTTGCGGGCGGTCGGCGGGCTCACCACCCGCCAGATCGCCCGGGCCTATCTGGTGCCCGAGGCGACGATGGCGCAGCGGATCAGCCGGGCCAAGCGCACCGTCTCCGGCGTGCGCTTCGACCGGCCCGGTGATGTCGCCACCGTGCTGCGCGTCCTCTACCTGGTCTTCAACGAGGGTTACTCCGGCGACGTCGACCTGGCCGCCGAGGCGATCCGGCTCACCCGGCAGCTCGCGGCGGGGGTCGATCATCCGGAGGTGGCGGGTCTGCTCGCGCTCATGCTGCTCCACCATGCCCGGCGGGCCGCCCGGACCGCCGCCGACGGCGGTCTGGTGCCGCTCGCCGAGCAGGACCGCGGCCGGTGGGACACGGGGATGATCTCCGAGGGCGTCGCGGTGCTGCAGGCGGCCCTCGCCCGCGACCGGCTGGGCGAGTTCCAGGCCCAGGCGGCCATCGCGGCGCTCCACGCGGACGCGTCCACCGCCGAGGAGACCGACTGGCCGCAGATCGTCGAGTGGTACGACGAGCTGGCGCGCCTGACGGACAGCCCGGTCGTACGGCTCAACCGTGCCGTGGCCGTCGGCGAGGCCGCCGGGCCGCGGGCGGGCCTGGCGGTGCTCGCGGCACTCGATGCTGCACTCCCCCGCCACACCGCGGTGGCCGCGTACCTGCACGAGCGCGACGGTGACCCGGTGACGGCGGCCCGGTTGTACGCGGAGGCGGCCCGGAAGGCTCCGAACCTCGCCGAACGCGACCATCTGACGCGCCAGGCCGCCCGGATCAACGCCCGGCTGAACGCGCGCCGGTCGGGCTGAGGGCGTGGCCGCGGGCGCGGGCCCTCAGAAGGTCCACCGTGTGTGGCTGTAGACGCCGTCGTCGCGGCCGAAGCCGTACGCCGTGGCCGGGGTCACCGCGAACGCCACCGCGGTCCCCTGCCGGAGCGCGTCGTCGATCCCGTGGAAGGTACCCTCCGGCGAGGTGACGTGCGGGCCGTACTTCGCCGCGTACGCCGTGATCACCTCCTCCAGCCGGGCCGGATCGGAGACCCGTTCCGCCCTTCCCTCGATCACGAGGTCGAGGCCTTCGGTGAGCGAGTTCCCTCCGGTGGTCAGTGCACAGTGGCCGTCGTGGGCCAGGTTCTTCGCCTTCTGCTCGTCCGGTCCCGTGGAGAAGTACACGGCCCCGTCGTGCCAGGCGGCGATCACGGGGGTGACGTGGAGGCGTCCGTCGGGCCGGACCGTCGACAGCCAGAAGATCTCGGCGGCCCCCAGGAGCCGCCGGGCCTCGGCCCAGTCGGTGGCGGTGGCCTCGGAGGCACCGGGGCGGGGGTTGAGCGCGGAGCTGTAGCGGGCGTCGAGTTCGGCCGTGGGCCGCTGCGCGGATCCCTGGGACGGCATCGTGGATCTTCTTCCTCTCCGCCGTTTCGGCTGCCGAGGTGGACGAGGACGCGTTCGTGCATCCTCGCCCGTGCGCCTGCCCTCCGGCGCCGTACGCGGCCGTCGACCGGGCCGGGGTCACCCGGCCGGTCGCGTGCCGGCGTCAGCGGCGGGCGCGGCGAAGGCCTTCAACCAGGTGCCGGTCCGTCGCTCCTGTGAACCCGCCCAGTTCACGTTTTCGCGCGGCCGGTCAGGTGGCGTCGGGGGCGGCACCGTCCAGGAGGAGGCGCTTCTGGGGCTTGCCCATCGCGTTGCGGGGCACCGCCTCGACGAAGCGGACCTCACGCGGCCGCTTGTGGACCGACAGGTGGGCCGCGACGAAGTCGGTGAGCTCGGCTCCGGTGACTCCCTCGGCAACGACGAACGCGACGATCCGCTGGCCGAGATCCGCGTCCGGTACCCCGACGACGGCGGCTTCCCGCACCCGGGGATGGTCCAGCAGCGCGTTCTCGATCTCGCCCGCGCCGATCCGGTACCCGCCCGACTTGATCAGGTCGGTGGACGCGCGGCCCACGATCCGGTGGACACCGTCCTTCTCGCCGACGGCCGCGATGTCACCCGTCCGGAACCAGCCGTCCTCGGTGTACGCGGCGGCGGTCGCCTCGGGCCGGCCCAGGTAGCCGGAGAAGAGCGTGGGGCCGGTGAGCTGGAGTTCGCCGATCTCCGCGCCGTCCTCGGCCGCGATACGGGTGGCGATACCGGGGAGCGGGGTGCCGACCGTGCCCGGGTGGAGGTCGCCGCCGGCCCGGCCGCTCACCGTGATCAGCGTCTCCGTCATCCCGTAGCGCTCGACGATGCGGTGTCCGCTCGCCCGCTCGATGTCCCGGAAGACGGGCGCGGGCAGCGCGGCGCTGCCCGACACCAGGAGCCGGGCCCCCGACAGGGCGGCCGCGGCCTGCGGCTCGCGGGCGATGCGTGACCACACGGTCGGCACGCCGAAGTACAGGCTGCCGCCTGCGGCCGCGTACGCCTCGGGCGTGGGCCGGCCGGTGTGGACGAGGCGGCTGCCGGTACGCAGGGCGCCGAGGACACCGAGGACGAGTCCGTGGACGTGGAACAGCGGAAGTCCGTGGACCAGGGTGTCCTCGGCGCTCCACTGCCAGGCCTCGGCGAGCGCGTCCAGGTCGGCGGTGATCGCGGCGCTGCTGAGGACCGCGCCCTTCGGGGCGCCCGTGGTGCCGGAGGTGTAGAGGATCAGGGCGGGGTCGTCGGGTGTGCGTGCGGCGGCCGGGTCGGGCGTCCGGTCCGAGCGACGGGTGAAGTCGACCTCGATGGGGCGGGCCCCCGAGTCGCGCAGGATGTGCCCGCGCTCGGCCGGACCGGCGTCCGGCGGCACGGGGACGCAGGGCACGCCGGCGAGCAGGGAGCCGACCACGGCGGCCACGGTCTCCAGGGTGGGTGTCGCGGTCACCGCGAAGGCCGGCACCCCCGACTCGGCGAGATCGACGGCCACCTGGCGGGCGGCCCCCAGGAGTTCCTCGTAGGAGGCGGTGCGGCCGGCGACGGTGACGGCGTCCGCGCGGTCCCCATGGACACCGGTGAGGGCGGTCAGCATGGCGGGCGACTCCGTTCGGGGGTGATGGTGAGGATGCGACGTGCTGGTGGGTGACGTGCTGGTTCGGTCAGACTACGCGGGCGCAGACCGGTTCCCGGCATCCTATGATCGGCGGGACTTGACCGTCCGGAACCAGTTCTCGACCCGCTCGACCCACTCGGCTGGCTCGGCCGCTCTACCTGCTCGACCCGCTCGACCTGATTCTCGATCCCGGGGGTTCACGTGGAAACGGCACGGTTGGCGACACTGATCGCCGCGACGATCACCATCGGCTGGATGAGCGGCCTCTTCTACGGGTTCTCCGTATCCGTGATGCCGGGACTCCGGGTCGCCGCCGACCGCACCGCAATCGAGACGATGCAGCGGATCAACGTGGCGATCCTCAACGGCTGGTTCCTGCTGGGGTACGTCGGCGCGCTCGTCTTCAGCGCGGCCGCGGTCGTCCTCCACGCCGTCGGCGGCGGCGGGCGGGACGCCCTGGGGCCGCTGATCGGCGCGCTCGTCGTGTACCTCGCGGCGATGGCCGTGACGGCCCGGATCAACATCCCGCTGAACAACGCCCTGGAACAGGCCGGGCCCGTCGAGCGGATCGACGACCCGGCGGCGGTCCGCCACGCCTTCGAAGCGCCGTGGGTACGGGCGAACGTGTGGCGGGCCGTACTGTGCACGGTCTCCCTCGGCCTCCTCGCCTGGGCGCTGGCCCTGCACTGACCCACCGAGACGACGCAGTCGCCGACGGGTGCCGGGCGGAGCCGGCGGCCCTCCCCGTTCGGCGGATGGTGCGGTCGTGGAGGAGCAGAGCGCGGGCCGCCAGGGTGGTGGTGCACAGCAGCGTGCGGATGATGCGGGTGGCCACCCAACTCGTGGCGGGGCGCGGGTGGCGTGGGCGAGCCGGACTGTGCGGGCGGGCAGGCGGGCGGCACGAACGGCGACGGTCCCGCAGACATGGAGTACGTCTGTCCCCAACGGTGGTGCGCTCCGGGCACGACGCCCGCTCCAGACAGCAACCGCCCCCCGTCGCAGGCGGGTTCGGAAGACGCTCGAGCGAGTCTTCAGCCGCCGCTCCGCAGGCACTGCCGAGTCGGCGGGAGTCCCGCGCCGTGGCACTCCGCGTGCGGAACTGCGGACGGTCGTGGGTCGCCCCACAATGGGGTGAGGGCGTGCGTGCGGCCGTCGTCGGCCGTGCAGCCGCGATCGCGTCGGCCGAAAGGAACGCCCCCATGCGCGCTGAGTCTTCGCCGGGCGCGCGGAGGAAGGGGGCCTTCGTCGCGGTCGCCCTGGCCCTGTTCTGCATCCAGCTCGACTTCTTCGCGCTCAACCTCGCCCTTCCCGGCATCGCGGCGGAGCTCGGCATCACGGTTTCGGCCGCGCAGTGGACCCTGTCCGCGTACATGCTCGCCATCGGCTGCTTCTTCGTCGTGGGCGGCCGGGTGGGGGACGTCTTCGGTCGCCGGGGCACGCTGCTGGCCGGGACGGCCCTGTTCGCCGCCGGTTCCGTGGGCTGCGCGCTGGCTCCCGGGCTCGGACCGCTGGTGGCGGCACGGGTCGCACAGGGCGTGGGCGCGGCGTTCGTCTTCCCCGTGTCCGTGTCCGTGATCACGAACACCTTTCCCGAGCAGACCCGCGCCCGGGCCCTGGGCGCGGTGTTCGGCGTCGCCAACATCGGGACCGCACTCGGTCCCTTCGTGGGCGGAGGGCTCACCCAGGGGCCCGGCTGGCGGTGGATCTTCTGGCTGATGGCACCGCTGAGCCTGCTCTCGCTGCTCATCGCGCTCGTGTACGTACCGGACTCGCGCGACACGTCGGCGCCGCGCCAGCTCGACCTCCTCGGCTGCGCCCTGATCGTGTGCTCGCTGGCGGCCCTGACGCTGGCCGTGGAGCGCGGGGACGCCTGGGGCTGGGAGAGCGCCCGTACCCTTGCCTGCTTCGCCGTCGCCGTGGTGGCGGGCGGGCTGTTCCTCGTACGGGAGCGGCGCGCCGGGCACCCGCTGGTCGATCTGCGGCTCTTCCGCAACGTCCCCTACGTCCTGGTCACCGCGATGGGCTCGCTCACGAACATGGGCTACGGCGTCACCGTCTTCCTCGCCACGCTCTACCTCCAGGGCGTGCGCGGGCTCTCGCCGCTCCTGGCAGGCACGGTGTTCCTGGCCCCGGCCCTGCTGGTGGCGGTCAGCGGGCCGCTCGGTGTGCGGCTGGGCCGGCACATGCGGCCGACCGCGGTGATGGCGCTGGCCGGGGCCCTCGCGGGCACCGGGATGTTCGTGCTGGCCGGGGTGGACGCGTGGTGGCTGTACGTGCCGGTGTTCGCGTTGTGCGGCCTGGGGCTGGGCCTGGGCTGGACCTACTCCAGCGTGGCCACGCAGCAGGTCGTCGCGCCGGCCAGGGCGGGCGAGGCTTCGGGCGTACTGCTGACGTTCCTGGTCACGCTGGGGGCGATCGCCCTGGCGGGGACGGCGGCGGCGATCTCTGCCATGACCCCGCAGCGGCCGCCCGAGGAGGCCTACGACGCGGTCCTGCGCCTGGGCGGGGTGGTCATCGCCGCGGCCGCGGTGGCGGTCATGGCCGCACGCCACCGGCTGGTGGCGCTGGACGGGGTCCCACCGCTGTCGAAGCGGACGGGTGAGGACGCGGAACGCGGCCGCGATCAGGGCCGCAGGCCGTGACCACCGGGTCTACGGGGTGTCCGGCAGGGCGGTCGGGCCGCCGCCCGGCGTCACGAGGGCGGTCTCGTACGCGAAGACGACGACCTGGGCGCGGCTGGAGAGGCCGAGCTTGGCCATGGCGCGGTTGAGGTGGGTCTTCACGGTGGCTTCGCTGATGAAGAGCTGCCGGGCGACGTCCGTGTTGGTGGCTCCGGTGGCCACGAGGCGCAGGACGTCGCGTTCGCGGCCGGTCACGGTGTCCCATTCCGGGGCGATCGTCCTCGGTGACGCCGGCCCCGGGTGGTAGGCCTCGATCAGCCGCCTGGTCACGGTGGGAGCGAAGAGCATGTCGCCCGAGGCCACGGTGTGGATGGCGGCGACCAGCCGCTCGGGCGGCGTTTCCTTGAGGAGGAATCCGCAGGCGCCCGCGCGCAGCGCGTTGTAGACGTATTCGTCCAGGTCGAAGGTGGTCAGGGCGAGGATCCTCGGCGCACTGTCCCCCGGCGCGGCCGCGCCGAGTATGCGCTCCATCGCGGTGATGCCGTCGGTGCCCGGCATCCGGAGGTCCATGAGGATGACGTCGGGTGCGGTGGCCTCCGCGAGACGGACGGCTTCGTCCCCGTCGCGGGCTTCGCCGACCACGGTCAGTCCGGGCGCGGCATTGAGCAGGGAGACCAGGCCGGCACGGATCAGCACCTGATCGTCGACCACCAGTACCGTCGGCATCGGGGCATCCTCATCGGGAACGGACGTCCCCGGGACCCGGGGCCGGGCGGCCACCTGGCCGGTCACCGGTGGTCGGTGCCGGAAGGACGAGGCGCACCTCGAACCCACCGGTGGTGCGGGGGCCGGCGGTGACCGACCCGCCGTAGATCTTCGCTCGTTCCCTCATCCCGATCAAGCCGTGCCCGGCTGTGACCACGGTCTTTGGCTGGAACGCGCCACCTCCGTCGTCGGTGACGGTCACGACGACGGCGCGGCTTTCGTAGCGGATGGCGACGGCGGCGCTGGTGGGCCCGGCGTGCTTCAGCACATTGGTCAGGGCTTCTTGGATCACCCGGTAGACGCACAGGGCCATGCCCTGCGGGAGTGGCGCGGGGGCACCGGATACCTCCATGGTGACCTGGGCGCCCGCGTTCCGTACCCGGTCGAGGAGCCGGTCGAGCAGGTCAAGTCCGGGGGCCGGGGCATAGGCACCGCCGTCCTCCAGGGCGTCGGAGTCGTCCGGATCCAGCCGTCCGTCCGCCCGTCCGCTCGCCCGTCCGTTTGCCCGTCGGTCCGGCGGGCCGTCCTGGCCGACGCGCAGCAGCACGAGCATGCGGCGCATCTCCTCCAGCGCCTCCCGGCTGGTGGCGGCGATGGTGTCGAGGGCCTGCCGGCTGGCCGCCGGGTCGGTGGCGAACACGTACGAGGCCATGCCGGCCTGGAGCGAGATCACGGACATGTGGTGCGCGACGACGTCGTGGAGTTCGCGCGCGATGCGCACCCGTTCCTCGGTGAGGGCCTGGCGGGCGATCTCCTGCTGCTGGCTGCGCAGTTGGAAGGTCAGCTCGGCGAACTGGCGGTTGCGTTCGGCGAGTCGGCCCGATCCGCGGCCGACGACGAACACCACTGCCGGGAACAGGACGGCCTGGGCGAGGACGGTGGGCATGGAGCCGTTATCCGCGTTGCCCAGCCCTGCGTACACCCAGGTCCCGGTGACGACGGCCGTGCACGCCACGGAGGTGCGCAGGGGGCGGGTCGCGGCCACCGTGTAGAGGCCCAGGAGCGGTGGCATCGAATTGACCACGGGCCAGTACCCGCAGGTGATGAACACGATCCACAGTGCGCTGCTGGTGGCGAAGACCGCGACGGGCGCGATCCGGCGGGCCAGCAGGACCACGCCCACCAGGACGGTAAGGACCGCGCCCAACTGGTCCAGCGGCTGCCATCCGGGCGGTGGTTGTTCCTGGCCCAGCAGAAGTCCCGCGCCGGCATAGCCCAGGGCGAGCGCCGAGTCGATGGCCAGCGGCCGGTACCGGAACCGATGCCGGTCGCCTCCCGCGAGGTCGTCGCGCGACCCGGATCCAGCGTGCATCGCCGCAGCCTACGGGCCGTTACCCGGCGGGGCCATGGGCCCGTGGTACGACGGGCCCCTACCGCGTCCGTGTGCCCCGGCTGCCGCGGGAGTTGCAGATCCGGGGGCAGCCACCCGCGCCGGGTGGAGGGCGGGATCATCCCGGTGCGTGCCGCGTGGAGGCCCGCGGCCCGCCTAGTTTCTGTCCTGCCGCGCTGCGGGAGCACACAGCGGCGGCGGCACGTACCGAACCGTGATCCTTCGTTCTTCCGAACCTCTGACCCCCTGCGAAAGGGAGACACAGTCATGACCATCGCCGTGAAGCGCGTGCTCTTCGGGGCCTCCGCCGTTGCCTCCGCCCTCGTCCTCGGGCTGGCCGGCACGGCCGGCGCCGCCACCATCGGCTTCCACCAGACCTCCACCAGCGGCAAGGCCGAGGTCGGCGGTACCTACGAGTACCACGTGACGGGAACGGTCCCCGGGTCCCAGGAGAAGCTCTACGCCGGGTCGTTCCAGGGTGCCTACGCCAAGGACAGGGTGGCGGGCGACGGTTACGAGGCGGTGCTCGCCCTGTCGTACAAGGACTGGGTGGGCGGTGCCTGGGTTACGGTGAAGAACAAGGTGGCGGTGGTCAACGGCTCGAAGAGCTGGACCTTCAAGAACAAGAAGGACGTGAAGGCGTACGCCTGCGACCGCAAGGTGGGCACCACCGGGCTGCTGAACTGCCGGGCGGCGTTCTAGCGGACCCGTCCCCGGGTGGACGCGGCTCCGGCCGCACCCACCCGGGGGCTTGTGCGATCGTCGCCACGGCGACAATTCGGGCCCCGCGGTGCGTTGTCGGGCCCGGCGCGGGCAGGTGCGGTACATGGAGACAGCGAATCTGACGCGGTTACAGCAGTTCGGCACCTTCCGGGAAGGGAGGGCCCTGTGATGAACGCTGGTATGGCTGCGAGCGTCGTGGACGCGCCGGTCTGGGTCCACCTGGCCGTGATGGCGGCGGCGATCCTGATCCTGGTCTACAACCTCGCCCGGGATGGCTGGTAGCCGCAGCAGGCGCTGTGCGGCCTCGAGGCCGTCACCGACGCCACGGTTGACGGCGATGGCCGCATCGGGCGCATGGCGACGAGCAACGCACCGAGGCCTGCCCGGTCATGATCGACCGGACAGGCCCGATTCGGTCACGTCCTGGACTACCAGTAGTGGCGCCGGCCGCCGACCGCGTGGCCGACCGATCCCATGATCCACAGCGCCGCGCCCACCACGAGCAGGATGACCCCTAGGGTCCACAGGAGGGAAACCCCGGTCAGAAGTCCGATGAGCAGCAGGATCAGCCCGACGGCAATCATGAGTACCTCATTCTCGTGTGGGAGTGTCGGCGGAACGGTTGGCTCCGCCGTGGCGCTTCAGACGGCGTGTGCCCGCGAAAACCGCGCTTATCTGTGCCGGTACGCGATCCGTCGCATCGGATTGGAACGCCTCCGGCAGGGCAGACGCAGGAGCGCGCCGACGGCGCAGCACCGCTTTGGAGCACACGGACAGCGAGGTGAGAGCCGTATGGACCGGAAGGCGTCCGAAGCCGAACCCGAGGGCTCCGGGCCCACGCCCAGGAAGCCCGACCCGACCCCACGGGATCCCGCGCACGCGCAGCGCGCACCCCGGCCGGATGAACCGCGCCCCCGCCCGGTACCCGGCCCACCGTCTTCCGGCAAACGGCCGGCGGTCACCGAGCCGCCCGACTAGGGAGACGAGCCGGACGGTCCCCTGTGCGTTGCGGGTCGCCCGCGGCGGACGCATGGTGGGCAGTGCATTCCTCCCACAGGCAAGGAGCACTTCGTCATGAGCAAGGCAAAGGGCAAGGCCAAGCAGGTCAAGGGCAAGCTCAAGGAGACCGCCGGCGACACGATGGACGACAAGCGCATGCAGGCGGAAGGCAGCGCCGAGCAGATGGCCGGCAAGGCGGAGGAGATGGCCTCGGAGGCTGCGGGCCGGACCAAGAAGGGCATGCGCAGGTCCTGACCGCTGCAGCGGCGCACCGGTGTACCGGTGCGCCGCGCGTCCGGCCGAGGAGGGCCGGGACCGTCACACCGACGGTGCCGGCCCTTTCGGCTGCCGCGGGGGCGGTCCCCCGACAACATGGCCGGTACGTGACTGGCGCGCTGCCGGAACGGAAAATGTTTTCCGCTGACGCCTATCGGACGGCCGTTCGCTGGGAATGCTGCGTGTGATCTCCCGCCCTTCCCCGACGCCCCGGACGCCCCGGCCGGCGTCGCCCGGGCGGGCCTTCCGTTCTGCGCCCTCGGGAGGTAACACGTCATGCAGTCCACCCCCACCCCGCACGCGTCCCCCAGCCGCCGCGATCTCCTCACCGGTCTGGGTCTGGTCGCGGCCGCACCGCTGCTCCTCGGCGTCACCGACCGCCCCACATCCCCGAGCCTCCCCTCCCCCCGGCCCGCCCCGTACGGGGGAACGATTCTGCTGCGTGGGGCCGCCCTCGTGCTCACCATGGACCCCGCAGTCGGCAGCGGGCCTCTCGGGGCCGTCGAGAACGCCGACGTCCTGATGCGGAACGGCGCCGTCGCCGCCGTCGGCACGGCTTTGCAACGACCGCCCGGAGCCCGGGTGGTGGAGGCCTCGGGCAAGCTGGTCATGCCGGGGTTCGTCGACACCCACACGCACCTCTGGCAGGCGGTGATCCGCGGCGGCTGTACGGACCGCGACCTGTTCGGGTGGTTCGCGGGGTGTACCGACCCCCAGCGCGCACGGCTCACCCCCGGAGCCCTCCACAGTTTCGTACGGCTCGCCGCCCTCGACGCCGTCCAGTCGGGCGTCACCACGCTGGTGGACTGGGTGGACATCTTCGCCTACGAGCTCATCGAGAGCTACGTACGGGCCCTGGCCGGCACGGGGGTGCGCTTCACCTACGCGATGTTCCCGCCAGGGCCGGACACGGCGCTGGTCACGAAGGTGAAGAAGGAGCTCGTCGATCCGGTACCCCTGGGGTCCTTCCAGGTGGCCACGCACGCGGCGCGGGCCGTCCAGGACCTCAACCGCGCGCACTGGGAGGCGGCCCAGGACCTGGGCGTCATGCTCAACTCCCATGTACTGGAACGCCCCGAGCAGCGCGCGGACGACCCCATCGGGGTCCTCGGCGACATCGGGGCGCTGGGGCCCCGGCTCCTGATCAACCACGCCGTCCACCTGACCGACGCCGAGATCGCCGCCGTCGCCGAACACGACGTACGGGCGGCCCACTGCCCCCTGAGCAACATGCGGCTGGCCTCCGGCATCATGCGGCTGTCCGAGTTCCGGCGCCGGGGCGTGAAGGTCGGGCTCGGTCTCGACGGCGGGACCAACGACAGCTCGGACTTCCACGCGCTGATGAAGACGGCCATCGGCCTGCAACGCGCCCGGGCGACGGACGCCGGCGTCTTCCCACAGGTGGGGGACGTCTTACGGATGGCCACGCTGGGCGGTGCGGAGGCACTGGGGATCGCCGACCGGGTGGGCTCCCTGACACCGGGCAAGCGGGCCGACCTGGTCGTCATCGACCCTGCCGCGCTGAACTTCGCACCACGCTTCGACTGGGTCGGCCAGATCGTCTTCAACGGGCGGCCCGAGAACGTCGACGCGGTGTTCGTGGACGGCCGGGCGCTGAAGCTGGGCGGCCGGCTGGTCGACATCGACACGGCCCGGGTCGTCCGTGAGGCCGAGGCGGCCGCGACCCGCCTCCGCGCGGCCGGCTGACGCGGCCGGAGGCGGCACCGCCCGACCGGGCCCAGGAGGCCGCGACCGTCCGACCGGTTCAGGAGGTCGCGGCGGGGCGGTTCCTGCGGGCGGTGAGCTGGCCCTGGACGTAGGCGTCGGTCTCCGTCGTGTACGGGCCTCCGTGGCCGAAGAGCAGATCGGTGATGCGTCGCCATTCGGCCACCTCGGCACGGGTGCCGGTGTCCGCCGCGGCCAGGTCGCCCGCGGATCGCTCCACGGCTTCCTCCGCGGCCTCCAGCGCCTCCGCGGTCTGGTGGTGCGTCATGCCCGTGGCCCGTCGGCGTACCCTGTCGCGGGCCGCGCGCTCCTCGGAGGTCGGCTCGTGCGGTTCGTTCGTCGCGGTCTCGGTGTCCTGCGTCATGGGTGGTTCGCCTTCCGTCACCGGGCCCGTTCCGGCCCCTCGCTCACCGTTCCGCCTACCCGCACGGGCCCGCTTCATCTGCCGTCCGGGCCGGCCACCATGGCGGAGACGTGGCAGGGGGACCTGATCGGCCACGCGGGCGGGCGCCACCAGCGTCGGCTTCCGGGTACGTCCAGCTCCGCCTGGACGGCACGACCGCCTGCGGGCGCTGGGCCGGCGGCGAGTGCACCTCGCTCGTGACCGAACTCCCCGACGGCCGCCCCCATATGGAGGAGGGCTGGGCCTGGGAATCCCAGGAGGGCACTGGCACCGGCACGGTCGAACAGCCGCTGGACCGATCCCAGGACGGACCGCCGACCAGCGCGTCTCTTCTCCCGAGACAGCCCTGTCCACGATGCGAGCGCTCCCTTGTCGAGAAGGCCGGCGTGGGCGAGTATCCCTATCAATCCGATAGGGATAGTGGGATTGAGTCGCCGTGCGGCGTCCGCCCGGTTTCCCCCGTTCCACGCATCGCCCGGCAACCGGCCGCGGCCACCCGACACGCCCCGGAGCAGCCCGCATGATCACCGCCGTCCCGCCCGGCCTCGTCGTCCGCCCAGCCCCCACGCCGCGCCACGCCGACCCGGCCTGTCGGTGAAGTCCGTGGCGACCAAACCGAGCACGGCCGCCGACCGGCCCGTCGGCCGGTCCGCCGACGGGCACCGCGCGCTCCTGCGAACCGCCCGCGACGTGGCGGACGACCTCGCCGCGGACGCCCTCGTCCGCGAGCAGGCGGGCCGGCCGCCGACCGACGAGCGGTCCCGGCTGCGCGAGGCCGGGCTGCTCGCGGCCCTCACCCCGCCCTCGCCCGGCCGCGGCACGGACTGGCGTACCGGATGCGCCGTCATACGTGAGGTCGCCGCGGCGGACAGCTCCGTCGGGGACGTGCTCGCCCGTCACTACGTCCACACCTGGAGCGGCCGCTTCTACGCGAGTCACCAGCAGGCGGCCACCCTTGAGGAGGCGTCGGTACGCGAACAGTGGCTGTGGACCGGGGCGGTCCGCGCGCCCGCACCCGCAGAGAACGGCGACGACGGGGCGGACCTCACCCTGAGGCCCCGCAACACCGGTTACGTGCTGGACGGGCGCCGGGCCGTCGACACGGCGGTGGCCGTCGCCGACCAGATCGTGCTGGACGCCGTCTGCGCCGTGACCGGTGACGTCCTGGTCGTACGGGTCTCGCCCCGCGCGCGGGGCGTGACCGTCGAGGCCACGCCCGACCGCCTCGGGCAGCGCGTCGCCGGCGCCGGCGAGGTCGTCCTGGACCGCGTCACCGTCACCCCCGGTCAGGTGCTGGGCCGCCGTCCGTACGACGAGGAGTCCACCGCACCCTTCACCGCGCTGGCCGAGCCGGCCCTCCGGCTGGCCCTGTGCCACGTCGTCCTCGGCATCGTCGAGGGCGCGCTCACCGAAGCGCGCGACCTCAGCAGGGGCGGCCGCGCGCACCGGCTGCCCGGTGAGGACCCGGACCTCCTGCTGACGTACGGGGAGCTCGCCTCCGCAGCCCACACCGCCATCGCCGTGGTCGACCGGGCCACCGAGGCGATGGCACAGGCACTCGACGTCGGCACGCACCTGGACGCCGAGGAGCCCGCGGGCGTCGCCGCGCTGGTGGCCACGGCCGAGACGGTGGCCTCGCGGGCCGCCCTGCACGTCACTACGCGGGTGCTGGAGCTCGCCGACGCGCCCGGTCTGGACCGCTTCTGGCGCAACGCGCGCGTCCTGACGGCCCACCGACCCGTCGCACACCGCCTGCGCTCCATCGGCGAGCACTACCTCAACGGCTCGCACCGAGCGGTGGCGGCGGCCTTCCACTGACGTGCGGGTCCGGCCTCCGAGGGACGGCCCCGCCGCTCCACGCAACGACCGCCACGACCGCCGGGCACCGCGTCCGCCCGGCGGTCCGCCCGCCCGGTTCGCCGGCCCGTTCGCCCGGCGGCCCGCCGCCCACCCGCACGACGTGGGCCGAAGCCGTGCGGGATAATGTGCGCATGCGGATCTCAGCCAGGGCGGACTACGCGGTACGTGCCGCACTGCAGCTCGCAGCGTCACAGGACGACGGGCCCATGAAGGCCGAAGCCATCGCCGACGCCCAGGACATCCCGCACAAGTTCCTCGAGGGCATCCTCAACGACATGCGCCGGGGTGGTCTCGTCCTCAGCCAGCGGGGCGGCAACGGCGGCTACCGGCTGGCCAAGCCCGCCGCGTCGATCAGCATCGCGGATGTCATCCGCGTCGTGGACGGACCGCTGGTCTCGGTACGCGGGGTCCGCCCCCCGGACCTCTCCTACACCGGCCCCGCCGAGTCGCTGCTCCCTCTGTGGATCGCCCTGCGGTCCAACGTGCGCGAGATCCTCGACGGTGTGACCATCGCCGATGTGGCGGCATCCGACCTGCCGACCGACGTGTCCGCGCTCGCCGACGTTCCGGATGCCTGGACCAACCCCTGAGCAAGGCCGTCCGTCAGACCTTCCACTGACCTTCCGACAGGCCTCCTCACCTGCAGTTTCTCGCCATCCGAGACCGGAGCGTCCACTATATGAGCCACCCCTTGGGGTGGGTGGCGCTGTTCTGCCAAGATGCCTATCAGCCAGGTAGGAAAACTAGGGATTCAGGGGTGAGGTCGCCATGCGCATGCCGCATCACGCAGGCCTCCTGCTGCCCCGTCTCACCAGCCGTCGGCACATCGACCTGGCCCGAACCTCCAGCGCCATCTGTCAGCCTGCCTGACACGGTGCGTTGCGCCGTCCGCTCCTCGTGCAGCCGGATGGACGCACTCGGCTGACCTCGCCGCCCGCAGCACCTTCAGCGCGGCGTGCGATGTACGGCGGCTCGACCTCCGCCTCCGGCATCCGGCATCCGGCATCCGGCATCCGGCATCCGGCATCCGCGACACCTTCTCCGTTCCCCGCCCACGACGACGGTCCCGCCGATCGGCGACGGGCACGCGCGTGCCGAGGACCTCGCACCGCGCACCTCAGCCACTTCGCACCATCGCAACTCCGCAGCACCCACAGCTCCGCAGCGCCCCCAAGGCCCTTCCCGTGAAAGGACACCTCCGTGTCTGCCGCCAGACCGCTCATCACCCTGCGCACGATCGCCGTCACCGCAACGCTCCCCCTCCTCCTGACGGCCTGCGGCTACGGCTCCGAGGCGAAGAAGGAAGACGCCGGGACGAACGTCGCGGCCACGGAGGGCAGGAAGCTGTCGGCTTCCGAGGTCCGGATCGGCT
>NZ_JOBX01000007.1:0-196768 GCF_000720645.1 Streptomyces sp. NRRL S-378 | reverse complement strand
CTGCTGTCTTGCGTTTCCGATTCTATCAGACTCTTTCGTGTCCGATTTCCTCGGCGCTTTCCAGGTTCTCGCTTTCGCGTTTCCCTTTCCGGCGGATCCAACCTTACCAGACCATTTCCTTGCCGTTTCCAGCTCGGATTTGAATTCAGTGGCCGTTGGAGGGCCTTTCCCTTTCGGGCGGATCAGACTTTATCAGGTCTCCCCGGTGTCTGATTCCCACCCGCCCGCACGACACAGCCCGGACACACGTGTGTGCCGGGGTCTCTTGCGGGGTGGAGACGTAAACGTACTGGAGCGGGGCCCCCGGATGCAAATCCGGTTGCCCCGCTCCGGTGACGGCGCTACGGCGAGGGCCTGATCAGACCTCGACGACGACCGGGAGGATCATCGGGCGGCGGCGGTAGCTGTCCGAGACCCACTTGCCCATCGTGCGGCGGATGAGCTGCTGGATCTGGTGCGGCTCGGCGACGCCGTCGGCCGCGGCGCGGGCGACGGCCTCCTCGATCTTCGCGACGACGGGGCCGAACGCCCCGTCTTCGATCCCGGAACCGCGGGCCTGGATGTTCGGGCCGCTGACCACCTTGCCGGTGGTGCTGTCCACGACGACGTAGACCGAAATGATGCCCTCGTCGCCGAGGATCCGGCGGTCCTTGAGCGAGGACTCGGTGACGTCACCGACCGAGAGACCGTCCACGTACACGTAGCCGGCCTGCACCTTTCCGGAGATCCGGGCCTTGCCGTCGATCAGGTCGACGACCACCCCGTCCTCGGCGATGACGATCCGGTCCTTGGGGACGCCCGTCAAGGCACCGAGCTCGGCGTTGGCGCGCAGGTGGCGCCATTCGCCGTGGACCGGCATCAGGTTCCGCGGCTTGCAGATGTTGTAGAAGTACAGCAGCTCGCCGGCCGAGGCGTGGCCCGAGACGTGCACCTTGGCATTGCCCTTGTGCACGACGTTGGCGCCCCAGCGGGTCAGGCCGTTGATCACGCGGTAGACCGCGTTCTCGTTGCCCGGGATGAGGGACGACGCCAGGATCACGGTGTCACCGGGGACGATCCGGATCTGGTGGTCGCGGTTCGCCATGCGGGACAGGGCCGCCATCGGCTCGCCCTGGGAACCGGTGCAGACCAGCACGACCTCTTCGGGCGGCAGGTCGTCGAGCGTCTTGACGTCCACGACGAGGCCGGCCGGGACGCGGAGGTAGCCCAGGTCCCGGGCGATGCCCATGTTGCGGACCATCGAGCGGCCGACGAAGGCGACCCGGCGGCCGTACTCGTGGGCGGCGTCGAGGATCTGCTGGATGCGGTGCACGTGGCTGGCGAAGCTGGCCACGATGATCCGGTGGTGGGCGTTGGCGAAGACGTTCCGCAGGACGGTGGAGATCTCGCGCTCCGGCGGCACGAAGCCCGGGACCTCGGCGTTCGTGGAGTCGGACAGCAGGAGGTCGATGCCCTCCTCGCTCAGCCGCGCGAAGGCGTGCAGGTCCGTGAGGCGCTTGTCCAGCGGGAGCTGGTCCATCTTGAAGTCGCCGGTGGCGACGACCAGGCCCGCGCCGGTGCGGATCGCCACGGCCAGGGCGTCCGGGATGGAGTGGTTGACCGCGATGAACTCGCAGTCGAAGGGGCCCAGGGCCTCGCGCTCGCCCTCCTTCACCTCGAGGGTGTAGGGACGGATGCGGTGCTCCTGGAGCTTGGCCTCGATGAGGGCCAGCGTCAGCTTGGAACCGATCAGCGGGATGTCCGGCTTCTCCCGCAGGAGGTACGGAACGGCGCCGATGTGGTCCTCGTGACCGTGTGTGAGGACGATGCCCTCGATGTCGTCGAGACGATCCCGGATGGACGAGAAGTCCGGCAGGATCAGGTCGATGCCCGGCTGCTCCTCCTCGGGGAAGAGGACGCCGCAGTCGACGATCAGGAGGCGGCCGTCGTACTCGAAGACGGTCATGTTGCGGCCGATCTCGCCGAGACCACCCAGAGGGGTGACCCTGAGGCCGCCCTTGGGCAGCTTCGGCGGCGGACCGAGTTCCGGATGCGGATGGCTCAAAAGTGTCTCCTCACCACGCACGCCACGTACCCGGAAGGCACGTGGCGCGCATGTCATTCGTGCACTTGCTGTTGTCTGCTCTGTATTTGTCCGGTGGTGCTTATTCAGTTGTGAAGTCCGTTGTCAGAGCTGTACCCCGCCCGCGGCAAGATCGATCTTGAGCTGAGCCGTCTCTTCGTCGGTCAGTTCGATCAGGGGGAGCCGCAGCGGGCCGGCGGGCAGGCCCTGCAGGTTCAGCGCGCCCTTGGTGGTCATCACACCCTGGGTACGGAACATCCCGGTGTAGACGGGAAGCAGCTTCTGGTGGATCTCGGCCGCCTTCTGGACGTCCCCGGCGAGGTGGGCCTCCAGCATGGCGCGCAGGTCGGGGGTGACCACGTGGCCGACGACGGAGACGAAGCCGACGGCGCCGACCGACAGGAGCGGCAGGTTCAGCATGTCGTCGCCGGAGTACCAGGCCAGGCCGCTCCGTGCGATGGCCCAGCTGGCGCGGCCGAGGTCGCCCTTGGCGTCCTTGTTGGCCACGATACGGGGGTGCTCGGCCAGCCGGACCAGGGTTTCGGTCTCGATCGGGACGCCGCTGCGGCCGGGGATGTCGTAGAGCATGACCGGCAGCCCGGTCGCGTCGGCGATCGCCGTGAAGTGCCGGTAGAGGCCCTCCTGCGGCGGCTTGCTGTAGTACGGGGTGACGGCGAGCAGGCCGTGGGCGCCGGTGCGCTCGGCCTGGCGGGCCAGTTCGAGGGTGTGGCGGGTGTCGTTGGTACCGATGCCGGCGACCACGTGGGCGCGGTCCCCGACGGCTTCGAGTACGGCTCGTACGAGGTCGTTTTTCTCCGCGTCGGTGGTGGTCGGCGACTCACCGGTGGTGCCGTTGACGATCAGGCCGTCGTTGCCTGCGTCCACCAGGTGGACGGCGAGCTGCTGCGCGCCGTCGAGGTCGAGTGCGCCATCCGCCGTAAACGGCGTGATCATGGCGGTGAGGACCCGCCCGAAGGGGGTCTGCGGAGTCGAGATCGGAGCCATGGGTAACACGCTACTCGCTGCCATGCTCGCGGTGTCCCCTCGGGGGACGTCAACCGGGGGATGCCTCCCGGCGGTGACCGGGAGTGTTGGACGCCGGCACTGCCTGCTCGGGGGTTCAAGCAGTGCCGGGTCCGTTTGATCAGCCTAGATGAAGTTTACGAAACGTGGCAATACGGACACTTCGGACTTGACTCCGTACATCTGTACGCCATGGGTGCAACTGCCCTTACGGGGCAACGCGCCCGTTGCTGTTGTACGCCGCGTACGTCAGCGGCATGAGCCGGGCCCAGTGCTGCTCCATCTTCTCGCCGACCATCTCGATCTCCCGCTGCGGGAAGGACGGGACGGTCGCGAGCTCGTGCTGCGTGCGCAGGCCGAGGAAGTGCATCAGCGAGCGCGCGTTGCAGGT
Source organism: Streptomyces sp. NRRL S-378 (assembly GCF_000720645.1). Lineage (NCBI taxonomy): Bacteria > Bacillati > Actinomycetota > Actinomycetes > Kitasatosporales > Streptomycetaceae > Streptomyces > Streptomyces sp. NRRL S-378. Next base: position 193,292 of record NZ_JOBX01000007.1, on the reverse strand, counting down.
GGCGTACATCGAGGAGAAGAGACCGACCGGCAGGACCGAACGGGCCACCTCCCGGGCCACGCCCGCGGCGAGCATCTCCTGGTAGGCCTCGTACGCCTGTACGTAGGAGTCCTCCATGACGCGGGCGGTCAGCTCCTGCTGCGCCCGGGTGCCTTCGACGAAGACGTACTTGCCGGGGCGGCCCTCCTGGACGAGCTTGCGCTCCGCGTCGGGGACGTAGAAGACCGGCTCGAGCTCCCTGTAGCGGCCCGACTCCTCGTTGTAGGACCAGCCCACGCGGTGGCGCATGAACTCGCGGAACACGAAGATCGGGGCGCTGATGAAGAAGGTCATCGAGTTGTGCTCGAAGGGGCTGCCGTGGCGGTCCCGCATCAGGTAGTTGATGAGGCCCTTGGAACGCTCCGGGTCCTTCTGCAGCTCCTCCAGGGACTGCTCGCCGGCCGTGGAGACGCGGGCCGCCCACAGCACGTCGGAGTCGGCGGCGGAGTGCTTCACCAGCTCCACCGTCACGTCGCTGCGGAAGCTGGGTTTCAGATCTGAAGCGGCGGTCTCGCTCACCGGGGGTCCTTCCAAACGTGCGTCCTGGGGCGCGCCCACTCTACGGCGCCCCTCACGGGTCGCTGCGCATGCTCACCTGTCACCGGGGCATCCGCACAGCTGACGCACAGCCATGAATTTTGGTTGATGTCGTGAAATCCGGCACCGATTGGGCGGCCCGTACGTCCTACGGAACAGAACGCACCCGCAACGAGCCCGAGGAGATTCCCTCTCATGTTTCGCCGGCGCGAACCCGTTCCGTTCGCCTTCGTCGCCGAGGCCGACCGTTTCCGGAGCAACGTCACCCCACCGCCGCGCGAGCGGCTCGGCAAGGCCCAGTTGGCCGCCCGTAGTCTGGTCGGACTGACCGTGGTCGCGGGGCTCGCCGGCTCACTGCTCTTCGGCATACCGGCGCTTCAGCCGAACAAGGCACCGGAGAAGTCGCAGCAGTCGACCGCGGCCGAGGGGCGGTAGCCTCACGGGCACAGCCCTACCGAACGTGCATGTGAGTGAGGTCCAGCCGTGCCCCTGCCCTTCCTGACGGCCGACGGCGTGTCCGATGCGGACGACGACGGCGACGAGGTCCTGGCCCACGCCGACCACGACCGCTGGCGACGGCCCTACCGGCCCGGCCCCTGGCGGGTGGCCATCTCCGCGGTGCTGCTCCTGCTGTCCGCCTTCATGCTGCTGGCCACGATGATCGTCGCCTTTGCGGGCAGCGGCTGGGGCGGAGCGGGCGCCTGCCTGGCCGCCGCTCTCGCCGTCCTCGCGTCCGCGCTGCAGATGCTGCGCGTCGGCGTGTGGGTCAGCCGTACGGGTCTGCGCCGGGTCGGCTTCTTCGTGACCCGCACGATCGCGTGGAACGAGGTCACCGAGATCCGCACGGTGCAGCAGCCGGTGCGCTGGCTGGGGCTGCCGAGGACCGTGCAGGGGCAGGCGCTGACGGTGTCCGCCCGGGGCGTCGCGGAGCCGCCGGTGCTGCTGACCGACCACAACGCCGACTTCCTGTCGCGGGCCGAGGCCTTCGACCGGGCGGCCGACACGGTCGAGGCCTGGGCCGAGGAGTACCGGCCCGTGCCCGCCTGACACCCGGGTCCCGGTGGTGCCGGGACGCGCCGTGTGGAGCCCGTACAGGTGTCAGACCTGTACGGGCTTCTTGTCGTGCAGGGCGATCGCCCGCTGCATGGCCTTGCGCGCCCGCGGGGTGTCCCGGGCGTCGTGGTAGGCGACGGCGAGCCGGAACCAGCTGCGCCAGTCCCCCGGCGCGTCCTCGGTCTCGGCCTTGCGGCGTGCGAAGACCTCGTCGGCGGAGTCCCGCAGGATCCGGCCGTACTGGTCGCGCTCCAGCTCGTCCACGGGCAGTCCGCCCTCGGCCTCCAGCTCACCGGCGAGCTGGTTGGCCCTGGTGACGAACTGCGTGTTCTTCCAGAGGAACCAGATGCCGATGAGCGGCAGGATCAGCACGGCCACGCCGAAGGTGACGGTGAGCAGGGTTCCCTGCCGGATCAGCAGCAGGCCCCGGCTGCCGACCAGGACGAAGTAGACGACCAGTACGGCGGCCGTGATGAAGTACGTGATCTTCGCGCGCATCGTGAATCAGTCCGGTCAGCCCAGGTCGAGGAAGTTTTCCAGGCCGAAGGTGAGGCCCGGGGTCTGCGTCACGCGGCGTGCGCCGAGCAGGATGCCCGGCATGAAGCTGCTGTGGTGCAGGGAGTCGTGACGGATGGTCAGGGTCTCGCCCTCGCCTCCGAGGAGGACCTCCTGGTGCGCGAGCAGGCCGCGCAGGCGGACGGCGTGGACCGGCACGCCGTCGACGTCCGCGCCGCGCGCGCCGTCCAGCGCGGTGGCGGTGGCGTCGGGCTGTGCGCCGAGGCCGGCCTCGGCGCGGGCGGCCGCGATGAGCTGCGCGGTACGGGTCGCGGTGCCGGAGGGGGCGTCGACCTTGTTGGGGTGGTGCAGTTCGACGACCTCGACGGACTCGAAGTAGCGGGCCGCCTGGGCGGCGAACTTCATCGTCAGGACGGCACCGATGGAGAAGTTCGGCGCGATGAGCACACCGGTCTTCGGGGAGGCGGCGAGCCAGGTGTCGAGCTGCGCGAGGCGGTCCTCGGTCCAGCCGGTGGTGCCGACCACCCCGTGGATGCCGTGGCGGACGAGGAACTCGAGGTTCTCCATCACGGAAGCGGGGGTGGTCAGCTCGACCGCGACCTGGGCGCCGGCCTCGGCCAGCGTCTCCAGCTCGTCGCCACGGCCGAGCGCGGCGACGAGCTCCATGTCCTCCGCGGCCTCGACCGCCTTGACGGCCTCGGCGCCGATGCGGCCCCGGGCGCCGAGGACTGCCACGCGCAGCTTGCTCATAGTCTCTTCCTTACCTACGTACGGATCTAGGCGACGACCTCGTCGAGGCGGGCGGCCTGCTTCTCCTTCAGCGGGCCGATCACCGCCAGCGAGGGCCGCTGGGCCAGTACATCCTGTGCGACCGAGCGGACGTCGTCCGGGGTCACCGCGGCGATGCGGGCGAGCATGTCGTCGACCGACATCTGGTCGCCCCAGCACAGCTCGCTCTTGCCGATGCGGTTCATGAGGGCGCCGGTGTCCTCCAGACCGAGGACGGTCGAGCCGGAGAGCTGGCCGATGGCCCGCTTGATCTCGTCGTCGCCGAGGCCGTCGGTGGCGACCTTGTCGAGCTCGTCGCGGCAGATCCGCAGGACGTCGTGGACCTGGCTGGGCCGGCAGCCCGCGTACACGCCGAAGAGGCCGGTGTCGGCGAAGCCCGAGGTGTAGGAGTACACGCTGTAGGCGAGGCCGCGCTTCTCGCGGACCTCCTGGAAGAGGCGGGAGGACATGCCGCCGCCGAGGGCGGTGTTCAGCACGCCGAGCGCCCAGCGGCGGTCGTCGGTGCGGTGGAGGCCGGGCATGCCGAGGACCACGTGGGCCTGCTCGGTCTTGCGGCTCACCAGGTCGACGCGGCCGGCGGTGCGGATGCGCTTGGTGCCGGTGCGCGGGCCGATCGGCTCGGCGTCGGTGCGGGTGAGGGCGCCGGCCTTCTCGAAGGCGGCACGGACCTGGCGTACGACCTTGTTGTGGTCGACGTTGCCGGCGGCGGCCACGACCAGGTGGGTCGGGTCGTAGTGCTTCTTGTAGAAGCGGCGGATCCGGTCGGCGCCGAGGGCGTTGATCGTGTCGACGGTGCCCAGGACGGGGCGGCCCAGCGGGGTGTCCCCGTACATCGTCTGCGCGAACAGGTCGTGGACCACGTCGCCCGGGTCGTCCTCGGTCATCGCGATCTCTTCGAGGATGACCCCGCGCTCGGCGTCGACGTCCTCCTCGCGGATCAGCGAGCCGGTGAGCATGTCGCAGACCACGTCGATGGCGAGCGGCAGGTCGGTGTCGAGCACCCGTGCGTAGTAGCAGGTGTACTCCTTCGCCGTGAAGGCGTTCATCTCGCCGCCGACCGCGTCGATCGCGGAGGAGATGTCGAGGGCGCTGCGGCGTCGCGTGCCCTTGAAGAGGAGGTGCTCCAGGTAGTGCGTGGCGCCGTTCAGCGTGGGCGTCTCGTCGCGGGAGCCGACGTGCGCCCAGATGCCGAAGGTGGCGGAGCGGACGGAGGGCAGCGTCTCGGTGACGACGCGCAGTCCGCCGGGCAGGACGGTACGGCGGACGGTGCCGATGCCGTTCTGCCCCTTGAGCAGGGTTTGGGTACGGGCGACGGCCCGCCCCTCCGAGGAGGGGCGGGCCGTCACACGGGAACTACGCGACGTCACTTGTCGGAGTCGTCCTTGTCAGCCTCGTCGGCGGCGTCCTCGCCCTCGATCACGGGGATCAGGGAGAGCTTGCCGCGCTGGTCGATCTCGGCGATCTCGACCTGGACCTTGGTGCCGACCGCGAGCACGTCCTCGACGTTCTCCACGCGCTTGCCACCGGCGAGCTTGCGGATCTGCGAGATGTGCAGGAGGCCGTCCTTGCCGGGGAGCAGGGAGACGAAGGCACCGAAGGTGGTGGTCTTGACGACCGTACCCAGGTAGCGCTCGCCGACCTCCGGCATGGTCGGGTTGGCGATGCCGTTGATCGTGGCGCGGGCGGCCTCGGCGGCCGGGCCGTCGGCGGCACCGATGTAGATGGTGCCGTCGTCCTCGATCGTGATCTCGGCGCCGGTGTCCTCCTGGATCTGGTTGATCATCTTGCCCTTGGGGCCGATGACCTCACCGATCTTGTCCACGGGGATCTTGACGGTGATGATCCGCGGGGCGTTCGGGGACATCTCGTCCGGCGTGTCGATCGCTTCCATCATCACGTCGAGGATGTGGAGGCGGGCGTCGCGGGCCTGCTTGAGGGCGGCGGCCAGGACGGAGGCCGGGATGCCGTCGAGCTTGGTGTCCAGCTGGAGCGCGGTGACGAACTCCTTGGTGCCGGCGACCTTGAAGTCCATGTCGCCGAAGGCGTCCTCCGCACCGAGGATGTCGGTGAGGGCGACGTAGTGGGTCTTGCCGTCGATCTCCTGGGAGATCAGGCCCATGGCGATACCGGCGACGGGGGCCTTGAGGGGCACACCGGCGTTCAGCAGCGACATGGTGGAGGCGCAGACCGAGCCCATGGACGTCGAACCGTTGGAGCCGAGGGCCTCGGACACCTGGCGGATCGCGTAGGGGAACTCCTCGCGGGTCGGGAGGACCGGCACGATCGCGCGCTCGGCGAGCGCGCCGTGGCCGATCTCGCGGCGCTTCGGCGAACCGACGCGGCCGGTCTCGCCGACGGAGTACGGCGGGAAGTTGTAGTTGTGCATGTAGCGCTTGCGGGTCACCGGGGAGAGGGTGTCCAGCTGCTGCTCCATGCGGAGCATGTTGAGGGTGGTGACGCCCAGGATCTGGGTCTCGCCACGCTCGAAGAGCGCCGAGCCGTGCACGCGCGGGATGGCTTCGACCTCGGCGGCGAGGGTACGGATGTCCGTGATCCCGCGGCCGTCGATGCGGACCTTGTCCTTGATGACGCGCTCGCGGACCAGGGCCTTGGTGAGGCTGCGGTACGCGGCGGAGATCTCCTTCTCGCGGCCTTCGAAGGCCGGGAGGAGCTTCTCGGCGGCGATCTCCTTGACGCGGTCCAGCTCGGCCTCGCGGTCCTGCTTGCCCGCGATGGTCAGCGCCTGGGAGAGCTCGCCCTTGACGGCGGCCGCGAGGGCCTCGTACACGTCGTCCTGGTAGTCCAGGAAGACCGGGAACTCGCCCTCGGGCTTGGCGGCCTTGGCGGCCAGGTCCGACTGGGCCTTGCAGAGGACCTTGATGAACGGCTTCGCGGCCTCGAGGCCCGCGGCGACGATCTCCTCGGTCGGCGCCTCGGCGCCGCCCTTGACGAGGGCGATGGTCTTCTCGGTGGCCTCGGCCTCGACCATCATGATCGCGACGTCGCCGTCCTCCAGGGTGCGGCCCGCGACGACCATGTCGAAGACGGCGTCCTCGAGCTCGGTGTGCGTCGGGAACGCGACCCACTGGCCGCGGATCAGCGCGACGCGGACGCCGCCGATCGGGCCGGAGAAGGGCAGGCCGGCCAGCTGGGTGGACGCGGACGCGGCGTTGATCGCGATGACGTCGTACAGGTGGTCCGGGTTGAGCGCCATGACGGTGGCGACGACCTGGATCTCGTTGCGAAGGCCCTTCTTGAAGGACGGGCGCAGCGGGCGGTCGATCAGGCGGCAGGTGAGGATCGCGTCCTCGGAGGGCCGGCCCTCACGGCGGAAGAAGGAGCCGGGGATCTTGCCGGCCGCGTACTGCCGCTCCTCGACGTCCACCGTCAGGGGGAAGAAGTCGAGCTGGTCCTTGGGCTTCTTCGACGCGGTGGTGGCGGACAGCACCATCGTGTCGTCGTCCAGGTAGGCAACGGCGGAGCCGGCGGCCTGGCGGGCCAGACGGCCCGTCTCGAAGCGGATGGTGCGGGTGCCGAAGGAACCGTTGTCAATGACGGCCTCGGCGTAGTGGGTCTCGTTCTCCACTAGCGTTTTCTCCATTTTCGTCGTCTCCGTCCGCCGCCCGTGTGGCGGAGGACGGTTGCGGAGAAGCGCTCCTGGCGTGCTGGCCGGTCTTCGATCGAAGCACCCGGTTCGTTGCCCGTGGGGCATTCCGGGTGCCACTACCGAGGACCGGCGGCGTGGGAGGGCGCTCCTCCTCTTCAGTTGTGCACGTCTCGTCGTCGGACGTACACGTGCGTCCGTTCCAGACTACAAAGGGACCGGTCCGTACCGCACGTACAGCAAAGGGAGCGGCCCCCGGTTGTGGGAACCGCTCCCTTCACGGCGTCTTACTTGGCGCCGGCCGCACCGCGGCGGATGCCGAGGCGCTCGACCAGCGTACGGAAGCGCTGGATGTCCTTCTTGGCCAGGTACTGCAGCAGGCGGCGACGCTGGCCGACCAGGATCAGCAGACCACGACGGGAGTGGTGGTCGTGCTTGTGGGTCTTGAGGTGCTCGGTCAGGTCCGAGATGCGGCGGGAGAGCATCGCGACCTGGACCTCGGGGGAGCCGGTGTCGCCCTCCTTGGCACCGAACTCGGTGATGATCTGCTTCTTCGTAGCGGCGTCGAGCGGCACGCGTACTCCTCGTTTGGTCTTCGTTGCCACCGAGTGCCCCAGGTCTGAGTCTCTGGGGAGCTTCCGTTACTCGGGAGGCGGGGTCCGCTGGGCGCAGTCCACAGACCCTTCGAAGGGAATCCGGGGGACGCGTACACAAACGGCCGTCACACAGCGTACCAGGCTGCCGCTCGGGCCCGTCTCAGCTGGTGAGAGCGCGGGCCCGGGCGTACACGTCGAGCACGGCCAGGGTCAGGGGCACCAGGCTGAGCAGGACCGCCGCCTCGGTGAGGTCGAGCAGCCTTCCCCAGAAGGGTGACAGGCCCTTGCGGGGGATGACAAGCGCAATTCCCGCGAGGAGGGCCGCGCCGGCGGCGACGGCCGCGGTGAGCCAGATCGTACGCAGGTCCAGGCCGCTGCGGTCGTGCTCCACGACGAAGGCTTCGAGCAGGGCCTGCGGCGGGTGCAGGGACAGGCCCAGGATCAGCAGCGCGACGGCGGCGAGGCCGGCGGTCAGGGCGCAGACCACCTGGGAGGTGTAGCGGAAGAGGCGGGCGCGCAGCAGCATGGCGAGGCCGGTGGCCAGGGCCAGGAGGCGGCCCCAGGTGTTGTCGGAGAAGCCGAGGACCGCGGCGGCGCCGACGGCGACGGCGGCGCAGCCGCCGACGAGGCCGAGGAGCATCTCGTGGCCGCGGCGGGCCTGGGCGGCGATCGCCTCGGCGTCGAGCGGGGTGCCCTGCTCGGGCTGGTCGGCGTCGGCCTGGTCGCCGTACGGGGCGGTCTCGTAGCGGTCCGGGGTCTCGTAGTCGTCGGTGGCGCTCGTCGGGGCCGCGTAGCCGATGGGCAGGCGGGCGAAGCGGGCGGAGAGTCCGGGGAGGAAGGCGACGAGGCCGATGGCGACGGGTGCGCAGACCGCGGCGGTGTAGGTCGCGGAGGCCTCGGTGGCGATCGCGGCGAAGGTGGCGAGGGTGCCGGTGGCGGCGACGAAGGTGGCCGCGACGAAGGGGGCGTCGCCGCTGGGGGTGAGCGCGACCAGCGCGACGGAGGCCACCAGGACGCAGACGCAGCCGAGGAGGAACTGGAGCCGGCCGGGGCCCTGGCCGGCGGCGGGGCCGACGATCCCGGACCCGGCGATCAGCAGGTGCGGGAGGGCTCCGAGGCCCAGGGCCACGGCGGAGAGGCGGTCGCGGTACACGCGGGCGCGCACCCCGGCCACGGCGGTGAGCAGGACGCCGACGGCGCCCGCGATGATGCCGGGCAGGCCGTGCATGTCGTGGCGGACGGGGTCGGCGTACCAGAGGACGAAGCCCAGCATGACGAGCAGGACGGCGGAGCCGGCGAGGCCCGCGCCGCGCAGCATGTCGTCGCTCCAGCGGTGCCGGTCGCGGACGACGGCGGAGGCGACGGCGTCGGAGACGTCGTCGAAGACGGCCGGCGGGAGGGACTCGGCGAAGGGGCGCAGGCTCAGCACCTCGCCGTCGAGGACCTGCTGGGCGGCGAGGGTGCGGGCGCCGTCGAGGACGGTCCCGGAACGGCGCACGAGGTGGAAGCCGGTCGGGGCGCCGACGGGCTGGGTCTGGCCGGTGAGGCGCAGCAGTTCGGGGTAGACGTCGGCGACGGCGATGTCCTCGGGGAGGGCGACGTCGATGCGGCTGTCGGGGGCCACGACGGTGACCCTGCAGAAACCCGTCGTCCCGGCCGTACTCACCTGCGTGACCCCCTTGGTTGGTGTCCGCGCCCGTGCTCGATTCGCGGATGCGCATGCTGCGCGCGACACCCTACCGGGCGTATGAGCGACAGTCGGCAAGTAGGATCACCGTCGCGCTGGGGATACCCCCTGCGCGCCCGGGACTTGGGGGCGCCGGTTGCGACGTCCCGTCCGTTTTCGAGGGATTGATGCTCCGGTGAGCCAGATCGTCGTCAAACGCCCGCCGCGGTCCCTGCCGCCCGAGGTTCCTTCGGAGGAGCTGAGGCTGGAGGCTCCTCCCGAACTTCCGCGCGGGCAGCAGGAGGGCATGCTGATGCAGCTCCTGCCGATGCTCGGCATGGGCTCTTCCGTCGTCTTCTTCTTCATGCCGGGCGCGGCGCCCTTCATGCGCATCATGGGCGTACTGATGCTGGCGTCGACGCTGGGCATGGTCGTGGCGCAGCTGGTGCGCTTCCGGCGGGGTACGCAGGGGCAAATGGCGGACGTGCGCCGGGACTACCTCAAGTACCTCGCCCAGACGCGCCGTCAGGTGCGGCGGACGGCGCGGGCGCAGCGCGACGCGCAGCTGTACCTGCACCCGGCCCCCGAGCAGTTGTGGTCGGTGGTGGCGGACGGTTCACGTTTGTGGGAGCGCCGGGTGGGCGATCCTGACTTCGGCCAGGCCAGGCTTGGGCTGGGCGCGCAGCGCCTGTCGACGCCGCTGGTGGCGCCGGAGACGGCGCCGGTGGACGAGCTGGAGCCGCTGACGGCGGGTGCGATGCAGCGCTTCCTGAAGGTGCACTCGTCCCTGGACGGGCTGCCGATGGCGGTGTCGATGCGCGCCTTCTACCACGTGGCGGTGTCCGGGGAGCCGGAGTCGGCGCGCGGTGCGGCGCGGGCGATGGTCGCGCAGCTGGCGACGCTGCACTCCCCCGAGGACCTGATGGTGGCCGTGGTGGCCGCGCCGGGTGCGGTGCCCTCGTGGGACTGGACGAAGTGGCTGCCGCACACGCAGCTGCCGGGGCAGGTCGACGGGGCCGGTACGAAGCGGCTGTTCGGCGACGACCTCGCCGAGCTGGAGGGGATGCTGGCGTCCCGGCTGGAGGGGCGGCCCCGGTTCAGCCGTGACGTGTCGCCGGTCCTGGACCAGCCGCATCTGGTGGTCGTGCTGGACGGCGGCATGGTGCCCCCGGACTCGGTGTTCGCGGCGGCCGAGGGGCTGCAGGGCGTCACCATCATCGAGGTGGTCGCGGGCGAGCTGGACGAGCCGCGCGGTGGTCTGTCGGTCGTGGTGCGGCCGGGCCGGCTGCGCCTGGAATCGGGCGGCGGGGTCGCGTACGAGGGCGTCCCGGACACCCTGTCGCTGCCCGCGGCGGAGGCGCTGGCGCGGCAGCTGGCGCCGCTGCGCACGGGTGGCGGGGACGACGACGAGCCGCTGCTGGCGAACCTGGACTTCACGGACCTGCTGAACCTGGGCGACGCGGCCGCGGTCGACGTGGCCCGTACCTGGCGGCCGCGGTCCGCCGGTGAGCGCCTGCGCGTGCCGATCGGTGTCGGCGAGGACGGCGCCCCGGTGATGCTGGACCTGAAGGAGGCCGCGCAGGAGGGCATGGGCCCGCACGGTCTGTGCGTGGGTGCGACCGGTTCCGGCAAGTCGGAGCTGCTGCGCACGCTGGTGCTGGGTCTGGCGGTCACGCACACCTCGGAGACGCTGAACTTCGTGCTCGCCGACTTCAAGGGCGGTGCGACCTTCACGGGCATGGGCCAGATGCCGCACGTCGCGGCGGTCATCACCAACCTGGCGGACGACCTGACGCTCGTGGACCGCATGGGCGACTCGATCCGCGGTGAGCTGCAGCGCCGTCAGGAGCTGCTGCGGTCGGCGGGCAACTACGCGAACATCCACGACTACGAGAAGGCCCGGGCGGCCGGTGCGCCGCTGGAACCGCTGGCGTCGCTGGTGCTGGTCATCGACGAGTTCAGCGAGCTGCTGACGGCGAAGCCCGACTTCATCGACATGTTCATCCAGATCGGCCGCATCGGCCGTTCGCTGGGTGTGCACCTGCTGCTGGCCTCGCAGCGGCTGGAGGAGGGGAAGCTGCGCGGCCTGGACACGTACCTGTCGTACCGGATCGGTCTGCGGACCTTCTCGGCGGCGGAGTCGCGCACCGCGATCGGTGTGCCTGACGCCTACCACCTGCCGTCGGTGCCCGGTTCGGGCTACCTGAAGTTCGGTACGGACGAGATGGTGCGCTTCAAGGCGGCGTACGTCTCGGGCACCTACCGCTCGGGCGGGGCGGACCTGTCGGTGGGGCAGTTCCCGGTGGAGCGGCGCCCCGCGCTGTTCACGGCGGCGCCGGTGCCGGTGGTGTACGCGGCCCCGGACCCGGCGTACCTGGCGGCGCAGTCGGGGCGGGAGGACGACGCCCTCGCGGACACCGTGCTCGACGTGATCGTGAGCCGGCTGGAGGGCCAGGGCGTACCGGCGCACCAGGTGTGGCTGCCGCCGCTCGACCAGGCCCCGCCGCTGGACCAGCTGCTCCCGGCGCTGGCGCCGAGTGCGGAGCGCGGGCTGCACGCGGACGGCTACACGCGGCCCGGCGGGCTGATCGTGCCGCTCGGCCTCATCGACAAGCCGTTCGAGCAGCGGCGCGAGGTGCTGTACCGCGACTTCTCGGGTGCGGCGGGCCACCTGATGGTGGTGGGCGGTCCGCAGTCGGGCAAGTCGACGCTGATGCGGACGCTGGTGTCGTCCTTCGCGCTGACGCACACCCCGCGCGAGGTGCAGTTCTACGGGCTGGACTTCGGTGGCGGCAGCCTGTCGGCGATCGCCGACCTGCCGCACGTGGGCGGTGTCGCCTCGCGCCTGGACCCGGAGCGGGTGCGGCGCACGGTCGCGGAGGTCGGGGGCATCCTCAACCGCCGCGAGGAGTTCTTCCGCGCGAACAACATCGACTCGATCGGCACGTACCGGCGTCGGCGGGCGGCGGGTGACCTGCCGCACGAGCCGTGGGGCGACGTGTTCCTGATCGTCGACGGCTGGGGCAACTTCCGCGGCGAGTACGAGGGCCTGGAGCAGGTCGTCACGGACATCGCCGCCCGCGGTCTGGGCTACGGCATCCACGTGGTGATCACCGCGGCGCGGTACATGGAGGTGCGGGCCGCACTCAAGGACCAGATGCTGGGCCGGCTGGAGCTGCGGCTCGGCGACACCATGGACTCCGAGTTCGACCGCAAGGTCGCGGCGAACGTCCCGCAGGGGATGCCGGGGCGCGGTCAGGTGCCGGAGAAGCTGCACTTCCTGGGCGCGCTGCCGCGGATCGACGGCTCGCACGAGGCCGCCGACCTGTCGGAGGCCACGGCGGCCTTCGTGGAGGCGGTCCGGCAGAACTGGACGGGGCCGGCGGCTCCGGGCGTACGGCTGCTGCCGCGGCTGCTCCACTCCGACCAGTTGCCCAAGGGCGGGGAGTTCCCCGAGCGCGGGATCGCGATCGGCATCGACGAGACCGATCTGGAGCCGGTGTTCGTCGACTTCGAGACCGACCCCTTCCTGCTGGTCTTCGGTGAGAGCGAGTCGGGCAAGACGAACCTGCTGCGGCTCATCGCCAAGCAGATCGCGGAGCGGTACACACCGGACCAGGCGCGCCTGGTCGTGGGCGACTACCGGCGGACCCTGCTCGGGTCGCTGCCGGAGGAGCACCTGCTGGAGTACGCGCCGATGGCGAGCTCCCTGCAGATGCACATGGAGGCGCTGGGCGGGGTGTTCTCGCGCCGGCAGCCCCCGGCGGACGTCACGCCGCAGCAGTTGCGCGACCGCAGCTGGTGGACGGGCCCGGACGTGTTCATCATCATCGACGACTTCGACCTGGTGGCCACGAGCCAGGGCAATCCGCTGGCGCCGCTGGTGGAGTACCTGCCCTTCGCCCGCGACACGGGTGTGCGCTTCATCATCGCGCGGAGCTCGGCGGGTGCCTCCCGCTCGATGTACGAGTCGTTCATGCAGCGGATCAAGGAGCTGGGCGCGCAGGGCGTCGTCCTGTCCGGTGATCCGGCCGAAGGTGATCTGGTCGGCACGGTCCGGCCGCGTCCGATGCCGCCGGGCCGGGGCTACTTCGCCTCGCGCCGGCGGGGCACGTCGCTGGTCCAGCTCGGCAGGATGCCGGGCGGCGTGTGAGCCGCGCCGGTGGCCGGCCGCGGCTTGCCGGCCGGTCGCCGGGCGGATCGGCGGGAAACCGGTCGCGGCCGGCGGCCCGGGCCCGATAATCGGCGGGGAAGACCGCACCACCGAGGGAGAGGCCGCTCATGGGCACCCAGCAGGAGAAGGACGAGCTGTACGCGCTCGACATCAGCGGTGTGGAGTGGGAAGGACCGCCGGGGACCAGTCCGGAGGAGGAGCGGGTGGAGATCGCGCGGCTGCCCGAGGGGGCGGTGGCGATGCGGTCCTCGCTGGACCGGGAGACGGTGCTGCGCTACACGGCCGCCGAGTGGGAGGCCTTCGTACTCGGTGCCAGGGACGGCGAGTTCGACCTGGACCGCCAGGAGCCCTGAGGGGCGGCAGGACATGCCGAAGGGGCGCGCCCGTGGCGGGCGCGCCCCTTCGGCGTGCCGGTACCCGGTGACCCGGGGCCCGGGCGGGCTCAGTAGGCCTCGGTGAAGAGGGTCGAGGCCCGCTTGTCGGTGGCGCGGTAGTCGTCCTTGCCGCGCTCGATGAGCTTGGCGACCTTCTCGAGCTCGGCGTGCATGACGTCGGCCTTGGCCTTGTACTTCTTCTGGAGGTTCAGGTACTCCTGGTGCGCCTCACCGTCCCAGGTGTCCGTGACCACCTTCACGGCCTGCTCCATCTGGTCCAGGTCCTTGAGGATGTTCCCGGAGACGATCCGGATGCGGTCGGCCATCTGCTGAACGGTCTCGTACCGGACCCGGGTCCCGTCGTTCGCCGTCATGTTCTTCTCCTTGTCGCTGCGGACGAATGGAAAGGGGGGCGTTGCTCAGATGCCGTCGAGGCCCGAGCGGGGGCCGGTGCCGGACGTCGGCTGGACGGCGTTCTTGAACGCGGCCCGCACCTCGTCGTCCTGCGCGTTGCTGAGGTTCTTGGTCTGCGCCACGGCGTTGTGCAGGACGCCGAGCAGCCGGCGGATCTCGTCGTGGCTGTCGTTGAGCGTCGTCTGGGCCGTGATGAAGCCGGAGGCGCCCACACCGGTCCAGCCCGCGCTCACGGTGGCGATGATGTCGGCCAGCTCACGGGCCTGCTTGGAGACGGCGGTGCCCGTCTCCTGGATCTTGTTCTTCGCCTGGACGACCGGATCGTCCGCAAGTCCGAAGGTGTTCGTGCTCATCGAAGCTCCTCACTTCTCAATTCGCCGGCAGAACCGGCGGATTGCGCAGCGGGGCGGGCGTGCCCGGCGCGGATGTGTGTCACGCGCTCCGGACCGTCCCCCTCCGCTTCACGCGATCCCCCGATCACACTCGTGAAGCCTGGTGTCACTCTAGTCAGTTCGTGGATCAGTCCCAACACCGGTGGGCTGCTTCCGTAGACGAACTGTGACTGTTCACTGCAAACGACGTCGGCGGCTCCGGGCATCCCGGACGACCGTCGCCGTGCCCGCGATGACGGCGATCATTACGGCGCCGATACCGAGAGCGTACGTGCCGTAGCGCTCCTGACGTTCCTGGGCCGTCTCGGTGAGCTGGAGGGCCGCCGCCTGCGGCGCCGCCGCCGGGGGCGGACCCGGGTCCGGTACAGGCGGCTTCGGGGCCTCCTGGTCCTGGCTGAGGGCGCGCACCGGGTCGACCACGCCCCAACCCACGTAGTCGTCGCGGCCGTTGACGGCGCGTTCGGCGGTGTTCTGGATCTGCCACACGATCTGCTGCGCGGACCAGTCGCGGTGCTCGGCACGCAGCAGGGCGGCGACCCCGGCGACGTAGGGCGCGGAGAAGCTGGTGCCGTTGTCGATGCACTGGCCGAAGCCCGGGACGGTGGAGACCATGTCGACGCCAGGCGCGGCGACCCCGATGAAGTCGCCGGGCTGGGAGAAGACGGCGCGCTCGTTGTTGCGGTCCGAGGCGCCCACGGCGAGGACCCCGGGGAAGGCCGCCGGATAGGTCTTGCGCTTCTGGCCGCTCAGGCCGTCGTTGCCCGCCGAGGCCACGACGACGACGTTGGCGGCGACGGCCTTCTGGACGGACTTGCCGAGCTCCGAGTCCGCGGACAGCTGGGCGTCGGTGTCCTGCGAGATGTTGATGACCTGGGCGCCCTTGGACACCGCGTGGTCGATCGCCTGGCTCAGGGAGAGGGCGTTGCCCTTGCCCTGGCCGTCGTTCTGCCGGATGGGGATGATCGTGGCGTCCGGGGCGAGGCCCACGAAGCCGGTGCCCTGCTGGGGGCGCGCCGCGATCAGCCCGGCGACCTTGGTGCCGTGACCGACGGTGTCGGTCGTGCCGTCACCGCCCTTGGGGTCGACGAAATCCTTGCCCGCCCCGACGTCGAGGGCGCCGCTGAGCTGCGGGTTCGCTCGGTCGACACCGGTGTCGATGACGGCGACGCGGACGCTCGCGCCGCTCTTGTCCTTGCCCTTGGTCTGCGCCCAGAGCTCGTCGAGGAGCAGCCGTTGGAGGGCCCAGGGGCGGTCCTCGATCTGCTTCTTCATGGGGAAGGTGCACTCCCCCGCGCCGTCGAGGCGCAGGGCGTACGGGGGGTGCGGCGCGGTGGCTGCCGCCGGGGCGGCCCCGGTGGCCGCCCCCGCCGTCCCCGCCGCACCGCCGGCGGTCAGGGCGAGGACGAAGGCGCCGGCGAGGACGGCGCGCCGGGGCATGCGGTTCTGGGGCATCGGCGGCATCCTCACGAACCCTGGGGCTGGCGAGCGGAGTTGGTGTCCAGGCGGGGACCCTTGGAGAGGAACTCCGACCACGCGATGGGCACCATGGCTGGGGTGACGCCGCCGTAGCCGAGCCTGACCTGTGCCTGGCTGGCCTCCGGGCGCCCGTCCCCGCCCGCCTTGGACTGGTCGGGGGCGCCGATCTTGGACTGCTCGGAGTCGCTGTCGCCGTTGGCCTGGACGGCGTACCGCAGGCCGGTGTCGGTGACCAGGAAGAGGGAGCCGCCGGCCGTGGTCTGCTTGCCCTGGACCTGGGTGTAGAGCAGGCCGGAGCCCGGGGTGACGTACGCGCTCGTGCCGCTGGCGGTGATGTCGACGGGGTAACCGGTGCCGGCCCAGGTGCTCAGGGTCTGGTTGCCCTGGCCGTCGACCGAGCGCAGGACGTTGCAGACGGTGTCGCGGTGGTGGGGGCTGCTCGCCCGCGCACCGGCGGGCGGCGTGGTCTGGTTGATCCGCTCGGTCTTCTTCTGCGGCCACCTGACGTCGCCGGCGAAGGGCGTGGTGTCCGGGTCGAGCGACTGGAGGTCGACCTCGCGGGCCTTGCCGTGCATGTTGAGGCCGTCGGTGGCCGGAGCCGAGATCAGCAGCCAGGCGACGAAGTCGGAGACCGGGGCGACCTTGCCGGGGAGGACCACGTAGTGCTGGGTCCCCGAGCCGGTCTGGGCCTTGAGCACCATGCCGACCTTGTTGTCGGCGGTGCTCAGGCCCTTGACGTCGGCGCCCGCCCCGGCCTTGCCGGGGATCTCCGGGAAAGCCAGGTCGTCCCCGGAGTTGAGGGTGCCGAGCCATTCCGGGCTGACCTGCTGCGGGGTGGCTCCGGTGCCGACCAGGGCGTTGGTCATCGTTCCGGCGGCCGGGGTGCCCTCGGGGAACCTGTACTTGGCGCCGGTGGCGTCGACGAGGTAGCGCTCCTTGCCCGGGCCGGTGCTCTCCACGTACAGCGACTGGGCGTCGGTGAGCCGACGGGCGTCGTCCGTCACGGACGCCTCGCGGTCCGCGAGGACGAAGGTGGCGGTCTGCACGCCGCGGCCGTTGCCGCCGGGCTGCTGGCAGACGGCCCACCGCTTGGCCTTCCCGGCCTCGGCCTTGGAGGGGAGCCGGTCGGGGGCGTACGGGATGCCGATGATGGGGCCGCGGGGCGGCTTGCCCGCGTCGAGGACCTTGTCCTCGACCTGGACCACCTTGAACTTCTGCGGATCCAGCAGGAGTCGGGCGGAGGCGAGGTTCAGCACCGGGTGCAGACGCGTCTGGTCCTTGCCGCCCACCTTCGTCGTCAGGACCACGTACCGGGTCGTCGAGTCCTTGCCGACGATGACCCTCGTACCGGGCTCGTCCCAGCCCTTGGGGGCGGTCGGCTTGAACATGCCCCAGGCACCGAACCCGGCGAGCACGAGGGCTCCGACGATCACCCCGGGCAGGACGGCACGCAGGGGGCGGGGGGCCCCCTCCTCGGTACCCGTGGCGGAGGGCTGGAGGAACGCAGCCACCGTCCGCCGCTTCGCAAAGGTGTACGCGTTGAGCTCATCACGTCGTGATGCCATGACCGTCTGCTTCTCCCCGCACGGCCCGGCCGGTGAGTACGGTCCCCGGGCCTCGATAGTCGGACCGGGCACCTACTATGCCTCTTGACGGACGGTATGCAGGGGCCGGGTAGGGTGAGGCGGCCCCACAGGGCCTTCCACACCGGGGTAATCAGGGCTTGTTGGGGTGGATTGGGGAGATTCCGGGGCCCCGCGACGGGTGTCGCGCAGCGCCGGAACTCGTGAGGTCCTGCCCGTGAGAGGGGAAGTGCGCGAGTGATGGCCACGGCGACGGAGCCGCAGACCGGCGCGCCCGCACCCGCACGCGGCGGAGTGACGCCGCACCCGAAGTCGAGCCCCGGCCGCTTCGGTCCGTTTCGACTGCAACAACTCGTACTGCTCCAGGTCGCGGCGGCGGGGCTGCTCGTGGCCTGGGTGGTCGAGCCGCTGCTCCTGGCCCCCGTCGGCGTGCTCGCGCTCGTGCTGGTGGTGCTCGCGGTCGTACGCCGCCACCAGCGCTCCCTGCCCGAGTGGATCGGCAGCGTGCTGGCGCTGCGCGCACGACGCCGCCGCGCCGCGTCCTCCGTCGTACCGGCGGGCACCGAGCCGGGGCTCGCACCGCTGGTCGAGGCCGATCCGGCCCTGCGCACCCTGACGTTCAGCGACCGCGACCGGCGCCCGGTGGGGATGGTCGGCGACGGGACCTTCCTGACCGCGGTCGTCCAGGTGGACACGGACGCCACCGCGCTGCGGCCGGACCGGGCGGCGCGGCCGCTGCCGCTCGCCCTCGTGCGGGACGTCCTCGAAGTGGACGGCATCCGGCTGGAGTCCGCGCAGTTGGTGCAGCACACCCAGCCGGCGCCGGCCCCGCACCTGCCGGCCCGGTCGATGGCCACGCTCAACTACGCACCGCTGCAGGCCCGGACGGGCACCCCCGCGGTACGGCTGACCTGGATCGCACTCAAGCTCGACCCGGAGCTGTGCCCCGAGGCGGTCACCGCCCGCGGCGGTGGACTGGCCGGCGCGCAGCGGTGCGTGGTGCGAGCGGCGGACCAGCTGGCGAGCCGGCTGACCGGGGCCGGGTTCAGGGCCACCGTGCTGACCGAGCAGGAACTCACGGCGGCCCTGGCCACGTCCTCGTGCGCGAACCCGATGGCGATCACCCAGGCCGGCCGGTCGGCCGGCACCGGGCGGCGCACCGAGGAGACCTCGCGGACCTGGCGCTGCGACGACCGCCGGCACACGACGTACTGGATAGGCCGCTGGCCTCAGCTGGGCGGCTCCGGGGCGGCGGCGCTGCCGCAGTTCGTGGCACTGCTGACCTCCCTGCCCGCGCTCGCCACGAACTTCAGCCTGACGATGGCCCCGTCGGAGCGGCAGGGCGTGACCCTCACCGGGCACGTACGGGTGACAGGACGCAGCGACGAGGAACTGGTCGCGGCACGGCGGGAGTTGGAGAGGACGGCGCGGGGTGTGAAGACCGGGCTGGTCCGGCTCGACCGCGAACAGGTACCGGGGCTGCTGGCTTCGCTGCCACTGGGAGGCGCGCGATGAGGGGCGGTTTCGGACTGGTCGGCCCGCGGCGGGAGCGGCACGTGGTGCCCGCGGCAGACCTGGACGCGCTGGCGGTGCCCGTCGGGGACGACGGGGTCGTCATCGGTGTGGACGCCGAGGGGCGGTCGGCGGTGCTCGGCATCAACCGGCCGACGCCGTACGAGGTGACGCTGATCGGCGGGCTGTGGACGGCGCAGGTGCTGGCGCTGCGCGCGGCGGCCACGGGTGCGCGCGTCGCGGTGGAGACCGGGCGCGGGCAGGTGTGGTCCGGGCTGGCCCAGGCCGCCGGTGGCGGGCAGCAGTGCGTGACCCTGCACGAGGTGGGCCGGGTCCCGCCGCAGGGCGCGTCCGCGGGCAGTCCGGTGCTGGTGATCCGCGACTGCGGGATGCGGCCGCCGCGCGGTCGCGTGGTGGCCGGGCCGTGGCAGTCGGTGCTGACCCTGCTGCCGTATCTGAGCCCGACGGCGCCGCGGTTGCTGCGGCAGGCGTCGCTGGTGGGCGTGCAGCGGGTGTCCCCGGACGAGGCGGAGCAGATCGGCCGCCTGATGCGGCTGCCCCGTCAGGCCGTGGCCTCCCTGCCGACACTGGGCGACGGGGTGACCCTGTGGTGCACCCCGCGGGACCGGCAGTTCGTGATGACACAAGGGACCGAGGCGGAGACCGGCCTGCTGGGCCCGGCACGCCGCATCGACTGACGGGGCGCGCACCCCGGGCGGGCCGCCCGCCCTCCCCGTGGAGCGGGACGCGGCGGACAGGGGCGACGTGCCCCGATTAGGCTGGACGCCGGCGCGGCGTGGGTGGGCGCCGGAGCAGTGTTCGACAGACCAGGAGGACCAGTGAGCGGCGATCGGAACGAGAGGCGCGGCGGGACGTGGGACGTCCCGACGGACGATCAGTCCGACGCGGAGCCCGAGATGACGGGCGAGTTCACCATCGACTACACACCACCGGCCTGGTACACGCAGAGTGCGCCGCCGGCCGCGGCCGCGCAGGTGCCCGGGCTCCCCGAGGGGAGCGGCTTCGAGCCGCACCGTCCGTCGGACGTGGAGTCGCCCTCCACGATGCGGATCGCTCCCCCGGCGCCGCGGCCCCCGTCCGACGGCGAGGGGACGGCCCAGCCGTTCCCGCTCGCCGGCCCGGCCGACGCGCCGCCGCCGTACCCGGCCCCCGAGCCGATCTCGGCCCCCGAGCTGCCGTACGCGGCCCCGGCCCCGGCTGACGCACCCCTGCAGTCGGCTCCCGAACCGATCGTGGCACCCGACCTGCCGTTCTCGGCCCCGGCCACGGCCGAGGCCACCCCTCCGGCGCCCCAGGCTCCGGCTCCCGAGCTGCCGCATTCGGCTCCCGCTGCGGCTCCCGCTGCGGCCCCGGCGGACGGGCTGCCGCCGCACGCGGCTCCCGAGGTGATCGTCGCTCCCGACCTGCCGTTCTCGGCCCCGGCCACGGCCGAGGCCACGCCTCCGGCACCCCCGGCTCCGGCACCCGAGCCGCCCCACGCGGCTCCCGCCCCGGTCGAGCCGGCGTTCCCGGCCCCGGCGGAGGAGGCCGCACCGGAGCCGGCCGACGCCGCGCCCGCGCCGTCCGCGGACCTGCCGGCGCCCACGCCGGCACCGTCGCCCGTGGTCGAGCAGCCGGCCGTCGCCGCCGCCCCGGCCGAGGACGGGGCCACCTCCGGAGGATGGCCCGGCCCTCGGGCCACTCCCGTCGAGGGGGTGCCCGTGGTACCCCCGGCCGAGCAGGCGGCGCCCCCGGCTGCCGGGGACAGCCCGTACGGGGTGCCTCCGGGTGAACTGCCGCCGCTGCCGCCCTCGTTCGCGACCCAGGGCTCCTACGGCTTCCCGCAGCCGGCGCCCGCGCCCGCCCCGCAGCAGCCCCAGCAGCCGCAGCCGCAGCCCCCGTACGACCCCCGCGCCGCCGGACAGTGGCACGTCGGCCCCGGCCAGCAGCCACCGCAGCCGCAGCCGCAGCCGCAACCGCACGACCCCCGGTACGCGGCCGGCCCCACCGGCGGCGGCGCGCCGCTCGGTTACACCGCCGCCGTCGAGCTGTCCTCGGACCGGCTGCTGCGCAACAAGCAGAAGCCCAAGAGCAACAACAACGGCGGGGGCGGCGGCCTCTTCCGCTTCGGCGGCAAGGCGGCCGAGGCGGAGCGCCGCCGCAAGCTGGAGCTGATCCGCACCCCGGTCATGTCCTGCTACCGCATCGCCGTCATCAGCCTCAAGGGCGGCGTCGGCAAGACCACGACCACCACCGCGCTCGGCGCCACCCTCGCCACCGAGCGGCAGGACAAGATCCTGGCCATCGACGCGAACCCCGACGCCGGCACGCTCGGCCGCCGTGTCCGCCGTGAGACGGGCGCGACGATCCGGGACCTGGTCCAGGCAATCCCGTACCTGAACTCGTACATGGACATCCGCCGCTTCACCTCGCAGGCGCCCTCCGGTCTGGAGATCATCGCCAACGACGTGGACCCGGCGGTCTCCACGACCTTCAACGACGAGGACTACCGCCGCGTCATCGAGACGCTGGGCCGCCAGTACCCGATCATCCTCACCGACTCGGGCACCGGCCTGCTCTACTCCGCCATGCGCGGCGTCCTGGACCTGGCCGATCAGCTGATCATCATCTCGACCCCGTCCGTGGACGGCGCCAGCAGCGCCAGCACCACCCTCGACTGGCTCTCCGCCCACGGGTACGCGGACCTCGTCTCCCGCTCGATCACCGTCATCTCGGGGGTCCGCGAGACGGCCAAGATGATCAAGACCGAGGACATCGTGCAGCACTTCGAGACCCGCTGCCGCGGTGTCGTCGTGGTGCCCTTCGACGAGCACCTCGCGGCCGGTGCCGAGGTCGACCTCGACATGATGCGGCCCAAGACCCGTGAGGCCTACTTCAACCTCTCCGCCCTGGTGGCCGAGGACTTCCTCCGGGCCCAGCAGCAGGCCCCGCAGAACCACTGGGGAGCGCCGCAGCACCACCAGCCCCACCCCCAGCAGGCGCAGCCGCAGCCGCAGCCGCAGCACCACCAGACGCAGCCGCAGCAGGCGCAGCCGCAGCCGCAGCCGCAGCACCACCAGACGCAGCCGCAGCCGTACGGTCAGCCCCCGTACCAGCAGCCGCCGCAGCAGCCGGGGCCCTACGGCCAGCCCTACCCGCAGCAGCCGCAGCCCGGCCAGCCCTGGCAGCAGCCTCCGGCCGCCCCGCCCCAGCAGCCCCAGCAGCCGCCGCGCGATCCGCGCCTCGGCTGACCGACCGCGCCGCACCCCGCACTGCAGGAAGGGCCCGTACCACCCCGGGATCCGATCGGATCCCGGGGCGGTACGGGCCCTCGCCCGTTGAGCGTCAGCGCTTCAGGTCGTACGCGTCGGTCAGCACCCGCGCCCGCTTCACGTCGTCGGCGATCGCCTCCAGCAGCCCGTCCAGCGACTCGAACTTCGCCATTCCCCGCACGTACGCGAGGAAGTCGACCGCCACGTGCTTCCCGTACAGGTCCAGCCCGACCCGGTCGATCGCGTACGCCTCCACCGTCCGCTCGGTCGCGTCGAACTGCACGTTCGTCCCCACCGAGATCGCCGCGGGCATCCGCTCGCCGTCCGCCGTCAGCCAGCCCGCGTAGACCCCGTCCGCCGGGATCGCGGTGTGCGGCCGCGTCTCCACGTTGGCCGTCGGATAGCCGAGCTCACGCCCGCGCTGCGCTCCGCGCACCACCACGCCCTCGACCCGGTGGGGGCGCCCCAGGACCTCGGCCGCGCCGTCCATGTCGCCCTCGGCGACCAGCCTGCGCGCCAGCGTCGAGGAGAACGGCATGCCGCCGCCCGCCTCACCGCGCTCCACCAGGTCCACGACCTCGACCCGGTAGTCGTAGGTGGAACCCAGGTCGCGCAGGAAGTCGACGTCCCCGGCGGCACGGTGGCCGAAGCGGAAGTTCGGACCTTCGATGACGGCCAGGGCGTGCAGCTTGTCGACGAGCACCTTCACGATGAAGTCGGCCGGGGACAGCTGCGAGAACTCCGCGGTGAAGGGGAGGATCAGCAGCGCGTCCACGCCCAGCCCGGCCATCAGTTCGGCGCGCCGGTCGTACGGGGCCAGGATCGGCGGGTGGCTGCCGGGGCGGACGACCTCGCTCGGGTGCGGGTCGAAGGTGACGACGACGGACGGCACGCCGAGCTCGCGCGCGGTGGCCACGGCCCGTCCGATGATCAGCTGGTGCCCCCGGTGCACGCCGTCGTAGGAGCCGATGGTGACGACGCTGCGTCCCCAGTCCTGGGGGATGTCCTCCAAGCCACGCCACCGCTGCACTGTGACCGCTCCTCGCCCGAACCCGGTTGGTCCTTGAACTGATTGCCGATTGCAGGTCTAAGACTGCCATGCCGGGGGCCGGTGCCACGCATCGGCGTCAGTACGGCCGCGAGCTCGGCCCGTACGCCGGCCGGCGCGGTCCGCAGCCGGTCCAGGACCAGCGGGCGCAGCACGGGAGCGGCGGCCGGCCCCTGCTCCAGCCGCCGGTCGACGAAGGCTGCGGCGTGCCGCGCGTCCCCGGGACTGCGGGCCAGGTGCTCCCGTACGAGCGCGGCCGCACGCCGGGCCAGCGTCGGTGTGGTCAGGGGGGCGAGGGCGCACAGCCTCTCCCCGTCGGCCCGGGCCCGCAGGGCGGCGAACACCGCGTCCTGGTCCGGCAGTACGGGCAGGGTCGCGACCAGCGCGGCCGCGGGCAGCCGGGAGCCTGGCTCCGGTTCCGCGAAGGAGGCGAGCGCGTCGGGCAGGTAGCGGGCGCGCACCTGGGGGTCGCGCAGCAGCACGGCCAGGGCGCTGTCGTGCAGGGTGGTGTCGGCGGGGCGGGCGAGGAGTGCCCGGGCGGCACGGCGCAGCAGCTCACGGTCGGCCGGGGTGCGCACGTGGGGGGCGGTGGCGAGGCCGTAGGCGGCGGCCGCGACCCTGCGCCCGGGCCGTTCGTCGTGGGCCCAGCGGTCGACGGCCCGGCACAGGACGGAGGGTTCCTCCTCGCCCGGGTCGGAGCCCGCCGCAGCCCGCAGGGCCACCGCGAAGCCGCCGGAGCGGTGCTCCGCGCGCAGAGCGGTGCCCAGTACCGCGAGCACCGCCCCGGTGGCGGCGTCGAGGACCGGTCCTCCGCAGGCCTCCCCACCCTCGGAGAGGGCGTCGCGGCCGTCGGTGCCGATCGCCGGCTCCACGGCGGGCAGCGGGCCGGCCGGCCCGTACGCGGCCTGCACGCCCCCAGTACCCGTGCCTGTCGCCGGCCCCGTGCCGGGAGCCGTACGTAGGTCCCCGGTTCGATCGACTCGCGCTGTGCCACGGGCACCGGCCGGATCCCGAGGCCGTCCGTGCGGATGAGGGCCAGCGCCAGGCCGGGCAGTGCGGTCACGTCGGCCGCGTCGGCCGGCCAGGTCCGTCCGGGGCCGTGCAGGACCAGCCGGGGCAGGCCGTCGACCGCCTCGTGGCTGGTGACGACCGTCCCCCCGGTCGTCCGCGACGAACCCGCTGCCGCGCTCCCGCCCGGCCGGATCGCAGAGCTTGACGAGCTCCGCCATGGCCGCACCACTCCCCGCAACGCCCCGTACTCACGACGGTAGGCAGGTAAAGATCAGCACGAAAAGCACACGCGGCGAACGCGCCCCCTTACGCTCCCTCCATTCACTCCGAGCGCCTGCTCGGACGGGTGAATAGCGGGGTCCGGGTGGATAGACACCTACCCGAGGGGGGTCGTGGAGCGGTGAGCAGCACGGCATGTGCGCTCACCGCTCCACGTCGACGATCAGACGAAGACCGCGAGGGACTTCGCCTTCCCGTTCTTGCTCTCGACGAGCCCGAGGAGCTGGCCCTGTGGCCCGAAGACCGCGACCGTACGGCCGTCCCCGTACTCCTCCGGCATGTCGATCCGCACGCCGTTGGCGAGCAGCGAGGCCCGCCGGGCGTCGAGGTCCCAGCGCGGGAAGGCCGCGGCGGCCGCCTCGCCGATGGGCATGACGGTCAGCTCCTCCTGGAGCTGGTCCAGGGTCCGCGCGCGGTCGAGCTTGTACGGGCCCACCCGCGTGCGGCGCAGCGCGGTCAGGTGTCCGCCGACGCCGAGGTCGGCGCCGAGGTCGCGGGCGAGGGCGCGGATGTAGGTACCGCTGGAGCAGACGACGGAGACGACCAGGTCGACGACCTTCGTGCCGTCCTCGGCCTCCGCCTCCCGCATGTCGTACACCTGGAACGACGAGATGGTGACCGGCCGGGCCGGAATCTCGAAGTCCTCGCCGTCACGGGCGCGCTTGTAGGAGCGCACGCCCTTGATCTTGATGGCGCTGACCTTGGACGGGACCTGCATGATGTCGCCCGACAGCTTGGCGACGCCCGCGTCCACGGCATCCCGGGTGACCCCGGTGGCGTCCGTGGAGGTGGTGATCTCGCCTTCGGCGTCGTCCGTCAGGGTGTTCTGGCCCAGGCGGATCGTGCCGAGGTACTCCTTCTCCGTGAGCGCGAGGTGGCCGAGGAGCTTGGTGGCCTTCTCCACGCCGAGGACCAGCACGCCCGTCGCCATCGGGTCGAGGGTGCCGGCGTGGCCGACGCGGCGGGTCTTGGCGATCCCGCGCATCTTGGCGACCACGTCGTGCGAAGTGAAGCCGGACGGCTTGTCGACGATGACAAGGCCGTCCGGAGTCTTCCCTGCGTTGGTGCTCATTCCGCCGCTGCGTCCTCGTCGTCGTCGCCCGGCTTCTTGTACGGGTCGGCGTCGCCGGCGTACTGCGCGCCGGAGGAGACCTCGCGCACCTGGGCGTCGGAGGCGCGCGCCTTGTCGAGGAGGTCCTCGATGGTCTTGGCGTTCTCCGGGAGGGCGTCGGCGACGAAGGTCAGGGTGGGGGTGAACTTGGTCCCCGCCGCCCGGCCGACCGCGGAGCGCAGGACTCCCTTGGCGCTCTCCAGGCCGGCTGCCGCGCTGGCGCGGTCCTCGTCGTCGCCGTAGACCGTGTAGAAGACCGTGGCCTCCCGCAGGTCGCCGGTGACCCGGGTGTCCGTGATGGTCACGTGCGTACCGAGGCGGGGGTCCTTGACACCACGCTGCAGCTTCTCCGCCACCACCTCCCGGATGAGGTCCGCCAGCTTCTTCGCCCGCGCATTGTCGGCCACTGGTCCGTCTCCTTCTTTTCTTGCAGACAAGCAATCAGTCTTCATCACCGTGGAGGCGCCGTCGTACGGACAGCAGCTCCACTTCCGGACGTGCCGCGACCAGCCGCTCGCAGCGGTCCAGTACGTCCGAGAGGAACCCCGCGTCCCCACTCACCAGCGCGACCCCTATGCGGGCCCTGCGGTGCAGGTCCTGGTCGCCCACCTCTGCCGCGCTCACGGAGAACTTTCGCTGGAGCTCGGCGACGATGGGCCGGACGACGGAGCGTTTCTCCTTCAGCGAGTGGACGTCGCCGAGGAGCAGGTCGAAGGACAGAGTCCCCACGTACATGCAGTTCCGGATATCCCGCCGGTGCGGGTTCGGTGGCCTGCCGGGCCGTCGCCCGGCAGGATCACCCGGCGCTCGCGCGGCCGGGTCACCAGAACCGTACACGCAACGGCCGGGGCCGATCGACGGATATTCCGCCGACCGGCCCCGGTGTGACGAGTTACGACACGGTGCGAACCGCCTCGCGCTTACGCGCGGGGCTTCTCGCGCATCTCGTACGTCGCGATGACGTCGTCGATCTTGATGTCGTTGAAGGAGCCGAGGTTGATACCACCCTCGAAGCCCTCGCGGATCTCGGTGACGTCGTCCTTGAAGCGGCGCAGACCGGAGATGGTGAGGTTCTCCGCGATGACCTTGCCATCGCGCAGCAGGCGCGCCTTGGTGTTGCGCCTGACCTCGCCGGACCGGATGAGGACACCGGCGATGTTGCCCAGCTTGGACGAGCGGAAGATCTCGCGGACCTCCGCCGTACCGAGCTCGACCTCTTCGTACTCCGGCTTGAGGAGACCCTTCAGGGCCGCCTCGATCTCCTCGATGGCCTGGTAGATCACCGAGTAGTAGCGGACGTCGACGCCCTCGCGGTCCGCCATCTGCGCGGCGCGGCCGGCAGCACGGACGTTGTAGCCGATGACGATGGCGTCGGAGCCCATCGCCAGGGCGATGTCGGACTCGGTGACCGCACCCACACCGCGGTGCAGGACCCGGATGTCGACCTCTTCACCGACGTCGAGCTGGAGCAGCGAGGACTCGAGAGCCTCGACCGCACCGGACGCGTCGCCCTTGATGATGAGGTTGAGTTCCTGGACCAGACCGGCCTTGAGCACGGAGTCGAGGTCCTCGAGGGACACGCGACGGACGCGCTTGGCGAAGTTGGCGTTGCGCTCGCGCGCAGCACGCTTCTCGGCGATCTGGCGGGCCGTGCGGTCCTCGTCCACGACGAGGAAGTTGTCGCCGGCGCCGGGGACGTTGGTGAGACCCAGGACCAGGACGGGGGTCGACGGACCCGCTTCCTCGACGTTGTTGCCCTTGTCGTCGAGCATGGCGCGCACGCGGCCGTAGGCGTCGCCCACGACCATCGTGTCGCCGACGCGGAGGGTACCGCGCTGGACGAGGACGGTGGCGACGGCACCGCGGCCGCGGTCGAGGTGGGACTCGATCGCAATACCCTGAGCGTCCTGCTCCGGGTTGGCGCGCAGGTCGAGCGAGGCGTCGGCGGTGAGGACGACGGCCTCCAGCAGGGAGTCGATGTGCAGACCCTGCTTGGCGGAGATGTCGACGAACATCGTGTCGCCGCCGTACTCCTCGGCGACCAGACCGAACTCGGTGAGCTGACCGCGCACCTTGGTCGGGTCGGCACCCTCGACGTCGATCTTGTTGACCGCGACGACGATCGGGACGCCGGCGGCCTTGGCGTGGTTGAGCGCCTCGATCGTCTGCGGCATGACGCCGTCGTTGGCCGCGACCACGAGGATCGCGATGTCGGTCGACTTGGCACCGCGGGCACGCATGGCGGTGAACGCCTCGTGACCGGGGGTGTCGATGAAGGTGATGCGACGCTCTTCGTCGTTGACCTCGGTGGAGACCTGGTACGCACCGATGTGCTGCGTGATGCCGCCGGCCTCGCCCGCGACGACGTTCGTCTTGCGGATGGCGTCGAGCAGTCGGGTCTTACCGTGGTCGACGTGACCCATGACGGTCACGACCGGCGGACGCGGCAGCAGGTACTCCTCGCCGCCCTCGTCCTCGCCGAACTCGATGTCGAAGGTCTCGAGGAGCTCGCGGTCCTCCTCCTCCGGGCTGACGATCTGAACTTGGTAGTTCATCTCGCCCGCGAGGAGCTGGAGGGTCTCGTCGGAGACGGACTGCGTGGCAGTGACCATCTCGCCGAGGTTCATCATGACCGCGACCAGCGACGCCGGGTTGGCGTTGATCTTCTCCGCGAAGTCGGTGAGGGACGCACCGCGCGACAGGCGAACGGTCTCGCCGTTGCCGCGGGGCAGCATCACGCCGCCCACGGACGGGGCCTGCATGGCCTCGTACTCCTGGCGCCTCTGACGCTTCGACTTGCGGCCGCGACGGGCCGGACCGCCGGGACGGCCGAAGGCACCCTGCGTACCGCCACGGGCACCGGGACCGCCGGGACGACCGCCGAAGCCGGGACGACCGCCGCCACCGGCGCCGGCCGGGCCGCCGCCGAAGCCGCCGCCACCCGGACGGGGACCGCCGAAGCCGCCGCCCGCGGGACGCGAGCCGGGACCGGCCGGACGGCCGGCGAAGCCGCCGCCGCCGGGACGACCGGCACCACCGGGACGGGGACCGCCCGCACCGGGACCACGGCCACCGGGGCCGCCGCCGGGACGGGGACCGGGACCACCGGCAGCGGGACGCTGCGGCATCATGCCCGGGTTCGGACGGTTGCCGCCCGGGGCCGGACGCGGAGCGCCGCCCTGCGGACGGGGCATGCCGCCCGGGGTCGGACGGGCGCCGCCGGGACCCTGCGGACGCGGAGCGCCGCCGGGACCGCCCTGCGGACGGGGAGCACCCTGGCCGCCGGTGCCGGGGGCACCGGGACGCGGGGCGCCGGCCGGACGGGGCGCCTGCGGGCGCGCCATGCCGGTGGAGCCGCCGGAGGTGAACGGGTTGTTACCCGGACGGGGGCCGGCCGGACGGGCACCCTGCGGGCGCGGGGCCTGGGCACCGGGGGTGCCGGCCGGACGCGCCGGGGCGCCGGGGGTGGCGCCGGCCGGGCGCGGGGCGCCGGGACGGGCACCGCCCTGACCCGGGGCCGCCGGACGCTGCTGCGCCGGACGGGGACCGGGGGACGCGGCGGGACGCGCCGGGGCGGCCGGGGCCGCCGGAGGCGCGGAGAACTCGGTCGCCACGGGCGCCGCCGGAGCGGGCTTCGGGGCGGCCGGAGCCTTCGGGCCGGGACGCGGGCCGGGGGAGGCCGGCGTCACGGGGGCTGCGGCCGGGGCCTCGGCAGCGGCCGGCTTGGGGGCCGGGGCGCCGGGCTTCGGGGCAGCAGGACGTGCCGCAGCGGCCGGGGAGGGCGCTGCGGGCTTGGCGGGCGCGGCCTTGCGGGGCGCGCCGGGCTTTGCAGCGGACTTGCCGGCGTTGCCGCCGGGCCCCTGCAGTGCGTCAGTCAACTTGCGTACAACCGGCGCCTCGATCGTCGAGGACGCCGAACGGACGAATTCACCGAGTTCTTGGAGCTTGGCCATGACGACCTTGCTCTCCACCCCGAACTCCTTGGCGAGTTCGTATACCCGGACCTTAGCCACTTCGCTCCTTTTAGGTCCGGGTTACGCCGGACCGTCGCTACTTCATGGGCGTACTCATCGCGTACTCATCGAGTGCTCATCGCAATCTCGACCTACTTCCAACTCGCGAGGTACCTGACCGCACGGGGTATCCGTGCCGTACTACTTCTTTACGCTGTGGTCCCGGCTTTCCCGGCCACGGCATTGCGCAGATCCGTCGTGTCGAGCGCTCCGGCGGACCGTAGGGCCCGGGGGAACGCCCGGCGGCGGACCGCCTGGTCGAGACAGACCACGGCGGGGTGCAGGTACGCACCCCGGCCGGGCAGCGTACCGCGAGGATCGGGGACGCATTCGTCCTCGATCGCCACGATCCGCAGCAGATCGCTCTTGGCCGCTCGCTCCCGACACCCCACACAGGTGCGTTCGGGGCGTGCGCGGGCTTGCGTCCGGCCAGACACGCCTAAGTCTACCTCCCCGCACCGACCTCTCCCCCGACGAGTGCCGGGGGAAAAATCGAACGGCTGTCGTGTTGTCTTGATCCGCTGCCTGGACAGCGGCCGTGTGGAACCTGTCTACCGTCGGGGTAGCCCCGGCCGGTACCGGTTTTATTCCCCGCCCCGGTCCCGGTCCGCGTCCGGGGACACCTCCGTGTCGGGACGGATGTCGATGCGCCAGCCGGTGAGCCGCGCGGCGAGGCGGGCGTTCTGGCCCTCCTTGCCGATGGCCAGGGACAGCTGGTAGTCGGGCACGGTCACCCGGGCGGAGCGGGAGTCCCAGTCGACGACCTCGACCTTGCTCACCCGGGCGGGTGACAGCGCGTTCGCGACCATCTCCGCCGGGTCGTCCGACCAGTCGACGATGTCGATCTTCTCGCCGTGCAGTTCGGCCATCACGTTGCGCACGCGGCTGCCCATCGGGCCGATGCAGGCGCCCTTGGGGTTCAGGCCCGAACGGGTGGACCGGACGGCGATCTTGGTGCGGTGACCGGCCTCACGGGCGATGGCCGAGATCTCGACGCTGCCGTCGGCGATCTCCGGGACCTCCAGCGAGAACAGCTTCTTCACCAGGTTCGGGTGGGTGCGCGAAAGGGTCACGGACGGGCCGCGGACACCCTTCGCCACGCGCACGACGTACGCCTTCAGGCGCAGGCCGTGCGGGTACTCCTCGCCGGGAACCTGCTCCTGCACCGGCAGGATGGCCTCCAGCTTGCCGATGTCGACGAGGACGTTCTTGGGGTCCTTGCCCTGCTGCACGACGCCGGTGATGACGTCGCCCTCACGGCCGGCGAACTCACCGAAGGTCAGGTCGTCCTCGGCGTCGCGCAGACGCTGCAGGATCACCTGCTTGGCGGTCGTCGCGGCGATCCGGCCGAAGTCCGACGGCGTGTCGTCGAACTCCTTGGGCTCCTGGCCCTCTTCGAGATCTCTCGGGTCTTCCGTCGCCCACACGACCACGTGACCGTTGGTGCGGTCCAGCACGACGCGGGCGCGGCGGAAGCTCCCCTCGGTCCGGTGGTACGCGATGAGGAGGGCCGACTCGATCGCCTCGACGAGCAGGTCGAAGGAGATCTCCTTCTCCCGGACCAGACCCCGCAGGGCACTCATGTCGATGTCCACGGCTACGCCTCCTCTTCCTTCTTGTCCTTGCGGTTGAACTCGATCTCGACACGCGCCTTGGCGATGTCGGTGAAAGCAATGCGGCGGGCGGTCGCCTTGCGGCCCTTCACGCCCGGTACTTCGAGGTCCATGCCCTCGTCGTCGACGTCGAGGATGCGGGCGACCAGTTCCCCGGCACCCTTCCCGTCCTCGGCGGACAGCTGGAACTTCACGAGACGGCCGATGGCCCGCACGTAGTGGCGGTGCTCGGTCAGCGGGCGGTCCGCGCCCGGCGAACTCACCTCGAGGACGTACTCGTCCTCGCCCATCACGTCGGATTCGTCGAGCTTGTCGGAGACCTCACGGCTCAGCTCGGCACACGCGTCCAGTTCCACGCCCTCGTCGGAGTCCACGATGATCCGCAGCATCCGGCGCTTGCCCGCGCGCGACAGCTCGATCTCTTCGAGGTCCAGGCCCTTGGCGGCGACGAGCGGCTCCAGCAGTCCGCGCAGCCTGTCGCTCTGGGTGGTGCTCATCCGGGTGACTCCTCGGCCGCGTGTGCTGTTGTGGTTTCCGTCGTGTGTCAGGTCAAAGGGTATCCGGTGTCGGAGGGTGTTGCCGTCCGCCCTGCGAGGAGGGCCCCGGGTACCGTGATCAGGCCTTGCCCCGCTCACCAGCCCCGTCATCACCCCGGAGGTCGTCGCCGTGCCCTGGACCCTGCCTTCGAGACCTCCGAGACCTTCGCGCAGGAGCCTGCTCGCCGGTGCCGCCGGCGCGGCCGGTGCCGTGCTGCTGACCGGGTGCACCGACGGCCGCCCGAAGGCGACCGATCCGGCGATTTCACTCGAACGGCGGATGCGGGAGGCGGCCGTTCGTGACAGCGCCCGACTGCTGGAACGTTACGACAGTACCGCCGCCGCCCATCCGGCCCTGGCCGGACGGCTCGCCCCGCTGCGCGTCGCCGTCGCCGCGCACGTGTCCGCCCTGTCGCCCGCCGCGCCGGGTGCGCCGTCCCCCTCGGCGTCACCGTCCGGCGGTACGGGGGCCGCCGCGCCCGCGGCGAGCGGCGAGCCGGTGCCCGCGAAGCCCGAGGAAGCCCTGACGGCCCTCGCCG
Organism: Streptomyces sp. NRRL S-378; assembly: GCF_000720645.1. Taxonomy (NCBI): domain Bacteria; kingdom Bacillati; phylum Actinomycetota; class Actinomycetes; order Kitasatosporales; family Streptomycetaceae; genus Streptomyces; species Streptomyces sp. NRRL S-378. The sequence goes on along the minus strand of NZ_JOBX01000007.1, from coordinate 161,145 downwards.
ACGCCGAGCGGAGCCTGTCCGAGGCCCGGACCATCGACCTGGCCGGCGCGCCGGCGGAGCTGGCCCGGATGCTGGCCTCGGTGGCCGCCTGCGGCGCCGTGCACGTGTATCTGCTGACCTCGACTCCCGGAGCCAAGCCGTGAAGCCCGAACCCTCCCCCGCCGGACGGGCCCTGGAGGCCGCCCAGGCAGCCCTCGCCGCCGAGCACGCGGCCGCGTACGGGTACGGGGTGATCGGCGCGCGGACCGCCGGCGCCCGCGCCACGGAGGCTCGGGAGGCGTACGGCGGCCACCTCGCGCGGCGGGACGCGCTGGCCCGGACCGTGCGGGAGCTGGGCGGCGCACCGCGGCCCTCGGAGGCCGCGTACGCCCTGCCGTTCGAGGTGCGCAGCCCGGCCGACGCCGAGCGGCTGGCCGCGGTGATCGAGGACCGGGTGGCCGGCGCGTACTCCGATCTGGTGCGGGCGGCGGAGGGCCCGCTGCGCCGCGAGGCTGCCGACGCGCTGAGCGCCGCGGCCGTGCGCGCGGCACGCTGGCGCGGTGTCGGCGTAGCCTTCCCTGGGCTCACGGAACGCGCATAGCGAGCCCTCACCAGCTGAAAGGGACCACCCACGCATGGCTTTCGAACCGCCGGAGCGGCTTGTACGGGCGCTCGGCGAGATGCCGGAGACGGCGCAGGACGCGGACTGGCTGGGGCAGTTGCCCGGGCTCACCGAGGCCGCGCTGTCCCGGCGGGGCGTACGGGCCCAGCGGGTGCAGGCCCCGGGCGGCCGCAGCAGTCTGGTCGTCCTCGTCACCTACGCGGACGGGACGCCGGCCGCGCTGAAACTGGCGCCCCCGCACGCCCGGCCCGACCGGGAACTGGCCGCGCTGGCGCACTGGGGCGGTTTCGGCGCCGTACGGGTCCTCGACACGCGGCACCACGAGGAGGACGGGGCGCTGCTGCTGGAACGCCTGCACCCGGAGGTGTCGCTGCGGTCCCTGCCCGAGGCGAAGGCGCTGCTGGAGGCGAGCGGCACGCTGCGCCGGCTGTGGGTGGCCCCGCCGGCCGGGCACGGCTGGGAGACGGTGGCCGAACGGACCGGGCGCCAGTCGGAGGCGCTGCGGGCGGCCCCGGCGGAGGCCCGGTCGCTGGCCGAGACCGCTCTGGCGTTGCGGGCGGAGCTGGTGGCGGCCCCGCCGGAGGAGCTGCTGCTGCACGGGAACTTCCGGCAGGGCAAGGTACTGGCGGGCGAGCGGGCGCCCTGGCTGACGGTGGGCCCCGATCCGCTCGTCGGCGAGCGGGCGTACGACCTGGCGCGGCTGGTCCGGGACCGGCTGGAGGACCAGATGGCCTCCTCGGCCGGCGCGGCGGGCGCCCGGCGCCGGGTGAACAAGCTGGCGGACGCGCTGGACGTGGACCGGGACCGGCTGCGGGGCTGGACGCTCTTCCGGGCGGTGGAGTCGGGCAACCGGGCCCTGGCCGCCGGACGCCGCCGGGACGCGGAGCTGCTGCTGGAGTTCGCGGCCTGGCTGTAGAGGGGGTGGCGGGCCGCTCGGGCGGGCCCGCGGCGCCCGGCGCCGCGCCTCGTCCCGGTCCGCCCTGATCGACCTGGCACGAAGTGGGGCATACCGTAGATAGGAAGGTATGTCCGGCAGGGGGCGCCATGGTCGAGGAACTGCTGACGGCAGTGGTCGCCGCGGGTGTGGGCGCCCTGGTCTACATGGGCGCCGCGGCCCGGGTGGTGAAGCAGTACGAGCGCGGCCTGGTCTTCCGCTTCGGCAGGCTGCGGGAGGAGATACGGCCTCCCGGCTTCACGGTGATCGTTCCCGTGATCGACCGGCTCCGCAAGGTGAACATGCAGATCGTGACGCTGCCCGTGCCCGCGCAGGAGGGCATCACCCGGGACAACGTCACGGTGCGGGTGGACGCGGTCGTGTACTTCAAGGTCGTCGACCCGGCGAGTGCGATCGTGGCGGTGGAGGACTACCGCTTCGCCGTCTCGCAGATGGCGCAGACCTCGCTGAGGTCCATCATCGGCAAGTCCGACCTGGACGACCTGCTGTCCAACCGGGAGATGCTCAACCAGGGCCTGGAGCTGATGATCGACAGCCCGGCGGTGGGCTGGGGGGTGCAGATCGACCGGGTCGAGATCAAGGACGTGTCCCTGCCGGAGACGATGAAGCGGTCGATGGCCCGGCAGGCGGAGGCCGACCGTGAGCGCCGGGCCCGCGTGATCAATGCGGACGCGGAGCTGCAGGCCTCGCACAAGCTCGCCGAGGCGGCGGAGGTCATGTCGGAGCAGCCGGCCGCGCTCCAACTGCGCCTGCTGCACACGATCGTGGCGGTCGCCGCCGAGAAGAACTCCACGCTGGTGCTGCCGTTCCCGGTGGAGCTGCTGCGCTTCCTGGAGCGCGCCGCGCCACCGCCTCCGGCGGCGGCCGCGCGGGAGGACCCGGCCCCGGCCGGCCCGGCTTCCGAAGGCCCCGGGCCGGCCGAGGTCGACACCGCTGCGGAGCCGGCCGCGGTCGACGCCGCGAGGGCGGACGGGGCGGCGGCTCTCGACCGGGCGGCGCAGGAGCCGGCCCTCGAGGCCCCGGAGCCGACGCCGCTGCCGGACGAGTCGCCGCCGTAGCCGTCCAGGACCCGGCCCCGGCCGGCCCGGCTTCCGAAGGCCCCGGGCCTGCCGGGGTCGGCATCACTGCTCCGGGCCCCGGTCCGGACGGCGTACCGCTGGCGCGGGGCCCGCTCCCGGTCCCGCCCTGTCCTCCGTTCCCCGGGGCTCCGCCCCGGACCCCGCGCCTCAGACGCCGGCGGAGCCGGAGAGGCGCGCGAGGGCCTCGGGCAGGGGGAGTTCCTCGCGGGTGCCCGTGGCGCGGTTCTGGAGTTCGACCACGCCATCGGCCGATCGGCGGCCCGCCACCAGGATCCACGGCACGCCCATCAGCTCCGCGTCCGTGAGCTTCACGCCCGGGGAGAGGCCCGGGCGGTCGTCCAGCAGGACCCGGAGACCGGAGCCCGCCAGGGCCGCGGCCGCCTCCTCCGCCAGGGCCAGCGGCACCGCCTTGCCCGCCGCCACCACGTGGACGTCGGCCGGCGCCACCGCCGCCGGCCAGCACAGCCCGCGCTCGTCGGCGGTCTGCTCGGCCAGGGCCGCTACCGCGCGGGAGACGCCGATGCCGTAGGAGCCCATCGTGACCCGGACCGGCTTGCCCTCGCGGCCCAGCACGTCCAGCCCGAAGGCGTCCGCGTACTTGCGGCCGAGCTGGAAGATGTGGCCGATCTCGATGGCCCGGTCGAGCCGCAGGCCCGCGCCGCAGGAGGGGCAGGGGTCGCCCGGCTCCACGACCACCACGTCCAGGTACTGGTCCACCTCGAAGTCGCGGCCGCACACCACGTTGCGGGCGTGCGTGTCGGCCTTGTTGGCCCCGGTCACCCAGGCGGTGCCTGGCGCGACCCGCGGGTCGGCCAGGTAGCGGACCTTCTCCAGGCCCTGCGGGCCCACGTAGCCGCGTACGAGGTCGGGCCGGTCCGTGAAGTCCTCGGCCGTGACCAGCTCGACGACGGCGGGGGCCAGGTGCTCGCCCAGCTTGCCGAGGTCCACCTCCCGGTCCCCGGGCACGCCCACGGCGACGATCTCGCCGTCGACCTTCACCAGGAGGTTCTTCAGCGTCGCCGAGGCGGGGACCCCGAGGTGCGCCGCCAGGGTCTCGATCGTCGGGGTGTCAGGGGTGTCCACCTCCTCCAGCGGCGGGTGCTCCGCGGACACGGGGGTCAGCGCGAAGGTCACGGCCTCCGTGTTGGCGGCGTAGTCGCAGGAGGGGCAGTCCACGAAGGTGTCCTCGCCCGCCCCGGCCGGGGCCAGGAACTCCTCGGACGCCGACCCGCCCATCGCCCCCGACACCGCGGAGACGATCCGGTGGTCCAGGCCCAGCCGCTCGAAGATGCGGACGTAGGCCTCGCGGTGGAGGCGGTAGGACTCCTCCAGCCCCTCGTCGGACACGTCGAAGGAGTAGGAGTCCTTCATCTGGAACTCGCGGCCGCGCAGCACGCCGGACCGGGGCCGGGCCTCGTCGCGGTACTTCGTCTGGATCTGGTACAGCATGACCGGAAGGTCCTTGTACGAGGTGCACTGGTCCTTCACCACCAGGGTGAAGATCTCCTCGTGGGTGGGGCCGAGCAGGTAGTCGGCGCCCTTGCGGTCCCGGAGCCGGAAGAGCAGGTCGCCGTATTCCGACCAGCGCCCGCTGACCTCGTACGGCTCCTTCGGCAGCAGGGCCGGCAGCAGCACCTCCTGGGCGCCGATGGCGTCCATCTCCTCGCGGACGACGCGGCTGACGTTGTCCAGGACCCGCTTGCCGAGCGGCAGCCATGTCCACACCCCGGCCGAGCTGCGCCGGACGTATCCGGCCCGGACCAGGAGCCGGTGGCTGAGGGTTTCGGCGTCGGCCGGGTCCTCGCGGAGGGTCTTGGCCATGAGACGGGACATGCGCTGTACGTGATGTGTGGACATGCCGGGAGGTTACCGGGGCGCCGTCGGGCCCCGGTAACCCGTTTCAGGGCCTGGTCAGGGGCAGGGGGGCGCCCATGACGGCGTACGGGAGGCTCGCGCTCGGGAAGTGCACCTGGCGGGCGAGGTCGACGTAGCCGAGGGCCCGGTAGAGGCCGCGGGCGGGGCTCTCGGTGTCGATGGCGGAGAGGATCGAGCGCGGCTCGGACGCCGCGTCGGTGAGGGTGGTGATCAGGGCGCGGCCGACGCCGTGGCCCTGGAAGCCGGGGTGGACGTGCAGTTCGGTGATGACGAAGGAACCGTCGAGCCAGTCCTCGTGCCCGCCGGCCCGCAGGTAGGGCTCGACGATGGTGGACCACCAGTGGGTGCGGTCGTTCGGCATGCCGTACACGAATCCGGTGAGCGCGCCGTCCTCGGCGAAGGCCCCGAGGGCGCGGGCGCCCTTGCAGGTCATGTGGCGCTGGACGATGTAGCGCCGGATGCCGACCTCCTCCTCGCTGAGGCCGAAGGCGACGGCCTGCACGCGCAGGGCCTCGTCCACGCGGCCGGCGAGGTCGAGGGGGCCGATACGGACTCCGGAAGGCAGCATGCGCTGACCCTACTTCGCGGTAAGGGTGCGCCGGAATGCCGCAGCCCGAGTCTCCTGACGGTTCAGAACAGCACGCTCATGAACGCGCCGACCTCACGGAAGCCCACGCGTCGGTAGGCGGCCCGCGCCGCGGTGTTGAAGTCGTTCACGTAGAGGCTGACCACGGGCGCCACGTCGCGCAGCGCGTACTCGACGACGGCGGCCATCCCGGTCTCGGAGTGCCCGCGGCCGCGGAACTCGGGGGCCACCCAGACGCCCTGGATCTGGCAGGCGCGGGACGTGGCGGCGCCGATCTCCGCCTTGAAGACGATCTTGTCGTCCTCGACGCGGGCGAAGGAGCGGCCGCCGGCGACGAGCTCGGCGACGCGGGCCTGGTACAGCAGGCCGCCGTCGCCGGCCATCGGCGAGACGCCGACCTCCTCGGTGAACATGGCCACGCAGGCGGGCATGATCAGGTCCATCTCGTTCTTGCGGATCCGGCGGACCTGCGGATCCGCCTCGACCGTGGTGGACGGACGGTCGATGACCATGAGGGGCTGGTGGGCGCGGACCTCGCGGGCCGGGCCCCAACTGGGCTCCAGCAGCTGCCACAGCAGCCGGGTGGGCGCGGCCGGGCCGACGATGGAGGAGCAGCGGCGGCCGGTGCGGCGGGCCCGGTCGGCGAAGGCGCGTACGGCGTCGGGCTCGGCGCAGACGGGGACGAGGTTGGCTCCGGCGTAGCAGAGGGAGCGGAGCTCGCCGTCGGCGTACCAGCCCCACATCTCGCCGCCCAGGCGCCACGGGTCGAGTCCGGCGACCTGGACCCGGGAGGTGACGAAGGCGTTCTCGACCGGCTCGCGTCCGAGGATGTCGAGCGCGGCGTCGAGATCACTGGGCTCAAGGACCCGGGTGGTGGTCTGCGTCAACACTGGGGCCTCACCGTGCAAGTCTGCTGATCTCCGCACTGTACCCGGCGGCGCCCGGCGATGCCGCGTTCGCAGGTCACGAAAAGGCCCCGGCCCCGCTCCCGAACTGCGGGAACGGGGCCGGGGCCACGTGCGGGGCGGGGCGGGCCGGGAAGGGTCAGACGCCGATGGCGACGGTGGGCTCGCCGCTGGCGATGCCGTCGGCCTCCATCTGGGCCGCGATCTTCATCGCCTCTTCGATGAGGGTCTCGACGATCTTCGACTCGGGGACGGTCTTGATGACCTCGCCCTTCACGAAGATCTGGCCCTTTCCGTTGCCGGAGGCGACGCCGAGGTCGGCCTCACGGGCCTCGCCGGGGCCGTTGACGACGCAGCCCATGACGGCGACGCGCAGCGGGACCTCCATGCCCTCCAGGCCCGCCGTGACCTCCTCGGCCAGCTTGTAGACGTCGACCTGGGCGCGGCCGCAGGACGGGCAGGAGACGATCTCCAGGCGGCGCGGCTTGAGGTTCAGCGACTCCAGGATCTGGATGCCGACCTTGACCTCTTCCGCCGGCGGGGCGGAGAGGGAGACGCGGATGGTGTCGCCGATGCCCTCGGAGAGCAGGGCGCCGAAGGCGACGGCGGACTTGATGGTGCCCTGGAAGGCCGGTCCGGCCTCGGTGACGCCCAGGTGCAGCGGGTAGTCGCAGGCGGCGGCGAGCTGGCGGTAGGCGTTGACCATGACGACCGGGTCGTTGTGCTTGACCGAGATCTTGATGTCGCCGAAGCCGTGCTCCTCGAAGAGGGAGGCCTCCCACAGGGCGGACTCCACCAGCGCCTCGGGGGTGGCCTTGCCGTACTTCTTGAGCAGGCGGGCGTCGAGGGAGCCGGCGTTCACACCGATGCGGATCGGCGTGCGCGTCTCGTTCGCGGCCTTCGCGATCTCCTTGACCTTGTCGTCGAACTGCTTGATGTTGCCCGGGTTCACGCGGACCGCGGCGCAGCCGGCGTCGATCGCGGCGAACACGTACTTCGGCTGGAAGTGGATGTCGGCGATGACCGGGATCTGCGACTTCTTGGCGATCACGGCGAGCGCGTCGGCGTCGTCCTGGGTCGGGCACGCCACGCGGACGATGTCGCAGCCGGAGGCGGTGAGCTCGGCGATCTGCTGGAGCGTCGCCCCGATGTCGGAGGTCCTGGTGGTGGTCATCGACTGCACGGAGATCTGTGAGTCGCCGCCGACGGCCACCTTGCCGACCTGGATCTTGCGGCTGACCCTGCGGTCGGCAAGCTTCGTCGGCACGGCCGGCATTCCGAGAGAGATGGCAGTCATCTGCTGTGCAACCCCAAGGTGTGGATCAAGGTCCCGAGATCGGCGGGCTCCAGGCTTCGAGATTACGCCAACCCGGGCGCGGGCCGTGCATCCGAGGGGGTGCGCCACCCGAACGTAGGGAGCCGGGCACGATCCGTGCCCGGCTCCGGTACGACGGGGGTATGCCCCCCGCGCACTAGGTGATCTTGATCGGGTTCACCACGTCCGCGACCATCACCAGCAGGGTGAAGCAGATGAACAGGCCCGCGACCACGTACGCGACGGGCATCAGCTTCGCCACGTCGAACGGGCCGGGGTCGGGGCGGCGGAAGATCCGTGCGACGCCCCGCCGGAGGGACTCCCACAGGGCGCCGGCGATGTGCCCGCCGTCGAGCGGGAGCAGCGGCAGCATGTTGAAGAGGAACAGCGAGAGGTTGAAGCCGGCCAGCAGGTTGAGGAAGAACACCAGCTGGTGCTGGGCTGGGATGTCGAGGGTGAAGATCTCCCCGCTGACGCGAGCCGCGCCGACGACGCCCATCGGGCTGTCCTGCTTGCGCTCGGCCCCGTTGAAGGCCGCGTTCCACAGGTCCGGGACCTTCGACGGCAGGGCGACCAGCGACTGCACGCCGGCCTCCATCATCTCGCCCATGCGCTCGGCGGACTGACCGAAGGACTGCGGTACGTAGCCGGAGGCGGGCGCGAAGCCGAGGAAGCCTGCGGTGACGTACTCGTCCTTGACGTACTTGCCGCTGCCGTCCGTCTTGGCGACCTTGTTCTCGATCAGGTTCGCCTTGAGGTCGAGGCGCTCGCCGGCCCGGACCACGGTGATCGTGGCGGGCCCGACGGTGGCCCGGATGTCCTTCTGGAGGGCGGACCAGTCGTCGACGGGGCGGCCGTTGAAGGCGACGATCTTGTCGCCCGCCTTGAGGCCGGCGGCCCTGGCCGGTGCGGCCGGGTCGCCCGGCTGGCACTTGTCGCGCTTCTCGCTCTGCTGGATGACGCAGTCCGAGACGGTGGCGACCGACGTGGTCTGGGTGTTCAGCCCGAAGGTCATCAGGGTGGTGAGGAAGATCGCCACGGCCAGGACCAGGTTCATGAACGGGCCCGCGAACATCACGATCACGCGTTTCCACGGCTTGCGCGTGTAGAAGAGCCGGGTCTCGTCGCCGGGCTGGAGCTCCTCGTAAGCCGCCGAACGCGCGTCCTCGATCATCGACCGGAACGGCGAGGTGGACCGGGCGGTGACCTTGCCGTCCTCGCCGGGCGGGAACATCCCGATCATGCGGATGTAGCCGCCCATGGGGATGGCCTTGATCCCGTACTCGGTCTCGCCCTTCCTCCGCGACCAGATGGTCGGGCCGAAGCCCACCATGTACTGCGGCACGCGAATGCCGAACAGCTTGGCCGTGGAGAGGTGCCCCAGCTCGTGCCACGCGATGGAGACCAGCAGGCCGACCGCGAAGATCACGATTCCGAGCACCGTCATCAGAAGTGTCATGCGCGCGCCTCCGCGGCGGCCCGAGCCGCCATCTCCCGCGCCCGGGCCCTGGCCCAGGCCTCTGCTTCAAGGACGTCCTGGACGGTCAGGGAGGTTCCCGACTCCGGCGTCCCGTGCTCGTCGACCACGGCAGAGACCGTATCCATGATTGCTGTGAACGGCAGCCGACCGGCCAGGAACGCCTCGACGCACTCCTCGTTCGCCGCGTTGAAAACGGCCGGGGCGGTGCCGCCGAGGGCGCCCACGTGCCGGGCGATGCCAACGGAGGGGAAGGCCTCGGTGTCCAGCGGGAAGAATTCCCAGGTGGAGGCCTTGGTCCAGTCGAATGCGGGGGCCGCGTCCGGGATCCGCTGGGGCCAGCCGAGGCCGATCGCGATGGGGCCGCGCATGTCCGGCGGGGTGGCCTGGGCGAGCGTGGAGCCGTCGCTGAACTCCACCATCGAGTGCACGTACGACTGGGGGTGGACCACGACCTCGATCTGCTCGAACGGGATGTCGTAGAGCAGGTGGGCCTCGATGACCTCCAGGCCCTTGTTGACCAGGGTCGCCGAGTTGACGGTGATCACCGGGCCCATCGCCCAGGTCGGGTGGGCGAGCGCGTCCTCGACGGTGACCTTCGCGAGCTCGGCCCGGGTGCGGCCGCGGAAGGGGCCGCCGGAGGCGGTCACCACGAGCTTGCGCACGTCGGCGCGGGTGCCGGCGGCCAGCGCCTGGAAGAGCGCCGCGTGCTCGGAGTCCACGGGGATGATCTGGCCGGGCTGCGCGAGGGCCTTGACCAGCGGGCCGCCGACGATCAGCGACTCCTTGTTGGCCAGGGCCAGGGTGCGGCCCGCCCGGAGGGCGGCGAGGGTCGGCGCGAGGCCGATGGAGCCGGTGATGCCGTTGAGGACGGTGTGGCACGGGGAGGCGGCGAGTTCGGTCGCGGCGTCCGGCCCGGCGAGGATCTCGGGCAGCGTCTCGCCCGGACCGTACTGGGCGCTCAGCGCCTCCTTCAGGGCCGGTACGACGTCCTCGCGGGCGACGGCCACCTTCCCCACGCGCAGCAGCCGGGCCTGCTCGGCCAGCAGCGCCACCCGGCCGCCGGCGGCGGACAGGGCGGTGACCCGGAACCGGTCCGGGTTGCGCAGCGCGAGGTCGATGGCCTGGGTGCCGATGGAGCCGGTGGACCCGAGGATCACGATGTCCCGGCGGCCGGCCGCGGCATCGAAGAGGAGGTGCGGGTCGGCGAGGGGGGCTGGACGGTCGCTCATGCCCCCATTGTTGCCGCAAGTCAGGGACGGCCCGACACGGAGCCCCCTTCCGTGACCCGCAGGAGGAGGTGCGGGAGCGTTCCGGCGAAGTCGGGGAGCGTCCGGGCGGTGCGCCACCATGCCTCCGGGTCCTCCCCGAGGGCGACGGTGAGCAGCCGGTACGCCTCGGCATGGGCGGCGAGGACGGCGTCCGGGTGGTCGTGCCGGTCGGGGTGGTCCACGTCGCCGAGCCAGTGGTCCTCGTCGAGGGCCCAGCAGGCCGGCAGCTTGTGCCGGATCACGTCGATGCCGGTGATCAGGCCGCGGTCGAGGCAGTCGCGCACCCAGCGGATGTCCTCCTCCACGCTCTCCATGGGCACGGCGAGGCTCGCGAGGGCCAGTTCGCGCTCCACGTCCCCGGAGGGCTCGGCGGCGGTCGGGGCGAGGTGGCGCACGGCGGGGACGAGGCCGGGGCCCGGCTCCCCCGCGCCGTCCGGTCCGGGCAGGCTCCCGTCGACGACGCCGGCCACCAGCCCGGGCAGCGGGCCGGGGTGGCCTGGGGCGTGCCGCAGCAGCTCCGCCCACAGGCGCGGGTCGTCGCCCAGCGGGCGCAGGGCCCGCATCACGGCGGTCTGCATGCCGGCCTGTTCGGGCAGGGTCCAGCGCAGGGAGCGGCGCCGGGGCAGGTGGCCGAGGAGCAGGGTGTGGCGGGCGGGGGCGACGTGGGCGACGAGTTCCTCGTGCGTGAGGCGGCCCATCCGTACGGCGCGGACGGCGGGCCGGTGCCAGGTGCGGCCGTCGGCCGCCGCCGCGGCGGTGGAGAGCAGCCCGTGGACGGTCTCGCGGGGCAGGTCGGCGACGAGCAGCAGGGCCTCGACGGATCCGGCGGGCAGCGGCCGGCGGGCGTGCTCGGCGAGCAGCAGCGCGGGATCCGCCGCATGGGGCAGCGCCAGGACGTCCAGGGGGACGCGTGGTCCGCGGCGGCCGTGGCGGCGCAGCAGCACGATCAGCTCGGCGGCGGTGAGGGGTTCCGCTTCGGGGTCCCGGCCGAGCTCGGCGCGGAGCACGGGCAGGAGCTCGGGCGGGGTGCGGCGGCGGGCGTAGCGGGCGGGTCCGGGCAGGCCGGGCAGCGGCCGGCCCACGACGCGGGGGTTGCGGGCGATGTAGCCGCGGTCGGCCGCGCTCCCGTGGCGCAGCAGCAGGGTGACCGTCGAGGCCGCCAGCCATTCGTCGCGGCAGAGGTATTTGAGGGTCGGCCGGTCGAGCCGGCGGGTCGTGTCGATGACGACGTGGTCCGGTGCGTGGCGCAGCAAGTGCGCCACGCACCAGGCCAGCCGTCGGCTGGTGCGGTCCTGCTCGGCCGTCGACATCGTTCTCGTCCGCCTCGTGCTGTGCGCGTACGCGTGCCGGGTCCGCACGCGTACTCATCCTCGTACGTCTGTCCGACGTGCGGCGATGATCGCAGGTCAGCGGATGGGGCGGTGTACGTTTTTCCGGTTCGAGGGTCCGGGTGCGGCGTCGGCGATCCAGGGGCCGTCGCCGGAGGGGTCGAGCACGCCCTCCTCCAGCCAGGCGTAGGTCCCGGACAGGACGCCTGCGACCACCTTGCGGTCGAGGTCGTCGGTGTTGGACCAGAGCCGGCCGAACAGCTCCTCGACGCGCAGCCGGGACTGCTCGCAGAAGGCGTCGGCGAGCTGGTACGCCTCGCGGCCGTGCTCGCCGGCGGCGCGCAGGTGCTCGGCGCGCACGCAGGCTGCGCTCATCGCGAAGAGTTCGGCGCCGATGTCGACGATCCGGCCCAGGAAGCCCTGCTTGGTCTCCATGCGGCCCTGCCAGCGGGACATCGCGTAGAAGGTGGACCGGGCGAGCTTGCGGGCGCTGCGTTCCACATACCGCAGGTGCGTGGAGAGGTCGGGGTGGCCGCCGGGGTGGAAGGCCCGGTAGGTGCCGGGGACGTGGCCGGGGCCGGTGGCCAGTCTGGGCAGCCAGCGGGCGTAGAACCCGGCGGCGCGGGCGCCGGCCCTGGCCTTGTCGCCGAGTGCCTTGTCGGGGTCGATGAGGTCGCCGGCCACCGACAGGTGGGCGTCGACGGCCTCGCGGGCGATCAGCAGGTGCATGATCTCCGTCGAGCCCTCGAAGATCCGGTTGATGCGCAGGTCTCGCAGCATCTGCTCGGCGGGGACGGCGCGCTCGCCGCGGGCGGCCAGCGACTCGGCGGTCTCGAAGCCGCGCCCGCCGCGGATCTGGACCAGTTCGTCGGCCATCAGACAGGCCATCTCGGAGCCGTAGAGCTTGGCGAGGGCGGCTTCGATGCGGATGTCGTTGCGGTCCTCGTCGGCCATCTGGGAGGCGAGGTCGACGACCGCCTCGAGGGCGAAGGTGGTGGCGGCGATGAAGGAGATCTTGGCGCCGACCGCCTCGTGCTTCGCGACCGGCCGGCCCCACTGCTCGCGTACACCGGACCATTCGCGGGCGATCTTCAGGCACCACTTGCCGGCGCCGACGCACATGGCGGGCAGGGAGAGCCGCCCGGTGTTGAGCGTGGTCAGGGCGATCTTCAGGCCGGCTCCCTCGGCGCCGATGCGCTGGTCGGCGGGGACGCGTACCTGGTGGAATCGGGTGACGCCGTTCTCCAGGCCGCGCAGGCCCATGAAGGCGTTGCGGTGCTCGACGGTGATGCCGGGCGAGTCGGCCTCGACGACGAAGGCGGTGATCCCGCCGCGATGGTTCTCCGACTTCGGGACCCGGGCCATGACCACGAGCAGGTCCGCAACGACCCCGTTGGTGGTCCACAGCTTCACGCCGTCGAGCACGTAGGCATCGTCCCCGTCCGGGACCGCGGTGGTGGCCAGGCGCGCCGGGTCGGAGCCCACGTCGGGTTCGGTGAGCAGGAAGGCGCTGATGGCGGTGGTGGCGCAGCGCGGCAGGTAGGCGTCCTTCTGGGCCTGCGTGCCGAACATCTTGAGCGGCTGGGGCACGCCGATCGACTGGTGGGCGGAGAGCAGGGCCCCGATGGCCGGGCTGACCGAGCCGACGAGGGCGAGCGCCTTGTTGTAGTAGACCTGGGTGAGGCCGAGGCCCCCGTACTTGGGATCGATCTTCATGCCGAGGGCGCCGAGCTCCTTGAGGCCGCGCACGGTCTCGTCGGGGATCTTCGCCTCGCGCTCGATGAGGGCGCCGTCGATGCGGGTCTCACAGAAATCGCGCAACCGGGCGAGGAAGGCCTCGCCCCGGCGGACGTCCTCGTCGGCGGGGAGCGGATGGGGATGGATCAGGTCGAGGCGGAACCGTCCCAGGAAGAGCTCCTTGGCGAAACTGGGTTTGCGCCAGTCCTGCTCCCGGGCCGCTTCCGCGACCTGTCGTGCCTCGCGCTCGGTCACCTTGGGCTGTGTGCCGCTGGGCTGTACGGGCTGTGTTGCGGACATGAGGGGACTCACCTCGCCGCCGGAGTCGGTGTACCGGCCTACTGGCCGGTGCTACCTGTGAGTCGTACCCCGCCCGGCTCCGCGGGAAAAGCCGGGACGGACCAGTCGGGGGAACGGGCCCCGGACGCCCTCGGGGAACGCCCGGCAGGCGCCACCGCCGGGATGCCGCCGACCGGGTGCGTGCGCGCCGCTTTCCTCGTCCGGGCCCACGACCTGGTCGCCGGCCGTTGGACGCCCACCGCCTGGACCGGCACCTCGCCCGGTTCCTCGTCATCGCGTCGGCGGGCGACGGGCAGCCCACCGGGGAACGGCTGCGGGAGGCGTTCCGGGAGGCGGCGTACCCCTGCTCCGGCAGTCGGACGCCGCTCCGCATCGCTGCCTGCCCGGTTGGTCCCCGGCACGGCATCCGTCCTGGACGTGGCGGCGGTCCATTCCCTGCTGCACGGCACGGCCGAACGGCGGTGATGCGTCCGGGGGAACCAGCCGGGATCCTGCTGTTCCCCCGTGTCGGACGGCCTGGGAAAGAAGACGGCCGGAGCCCCCGCACAGTGGGCTCCGGCCGTCGGCTCAATGGCCGTACGAGATCAGATGTCGAGGCCGGTCAGGACCAGGACCCGCTCGTACGTGTAGTCGTCCATCGCGTAGCGGACGCCCTCGCGGCCCACACCGGACTGCTTGACGCCGCCGTACGGCATCTGGTCGGCGCGGTAGGACGGCGCGTCACCGATGATCACGCCGCCGACCTCGAGCTCGCGGTGGGCGCGGAACGCGGTCCGGACGTCGCGGGTGAAGACGCCGGTCTGCAGACCGAACTTCGAGTCGTTCACCGCGGCGAAGGCCTCGTCGGTGTTCTCGACCCGCAGGAGGGTCAGGACCGGGCCGAAGACCTCCTCGGTGGCGAGCTTGACGCCGTCGGGGACGTTCGCGAGGACGGTGGGCTCGTACGAGGCACCCTCGCGCTTGCCCCCGGTGAGCAGCTTGGCGCCGGCGGACACGGCCTCGTCGACCCAGGACTCGACGCGCTGGGCGGCGGCCTCGGAGACGAGCGGGCCGACGTCGGTGGCGTCGTCGTTCGGGTCGCCGGTGACCTGGGCCTGGACCTTCGCGACGACCTTCTCGACGAGGCGGTCGTAGACGGAGGCGTCGGCGATCACGCGCTGCACGGAGATGCAGGACTGGCCGGCCTGGTAGTTCGAGAAGGTCGCGATGCGGGTCGCGGCCCAGTCGAGGTCGGCGTCGGAGGACCAGTCGTCCAGGACCACGGCCGCGGCGTTGCCGCCGAGCTCCAGGGTGCAGTGCTTGTGGGGCACCGACTGCTGGATGGCGTAGCCGACGGTGTCGGAACCGGTGAAGGAGATGACGGGGAGGCGCTCGTCCTTGACCAGGGCGGGCATCTTGTCGTTCGCGACCGGCAGGACCGACCAGGAGCCGGCCGGGAGGTCGGTCTCGGCGAGCAGCTCACCCAGGATCAGGCCGGACAGCGGCGTGGCCGGGGCCGGCTTGAGGATGATCGGCGCGCCGACGGCGATGGCCGGGGCCACCTTGTGGGCGCACAGGTTCAGCGGGAAATTGAACGGCGCGATGCCGAGGACCGGGCCCTTGACGAAGCGCCGGGTCAGCGCGAGACGGCCGACGCCGCCGGCGTCGGTGTCGAGGCGCTGGGCCTCGCCGCCGTTGAAGCGACGGGCCTCCTCCGCGGCGAAGCGGAACACGGACACCGCACGGCCGACCTCACCGCGGGCCCACTTGATGGGCTTGCCGTTCTCGGCGGAGATCAGCTGGGCGATCTCCTCGGTGCGCTCGACGAGCCGCTTGGACACGTGGTCCAGGGCGGCGGCCCGTACGTGGGCGGGGGTCGCGGAGAACTCCGCCGTCACGGCGTACGCCGCGGCCACGGCCTCTTCGACCTGCGCGTCGGTGGGCACGCTGACCGTGCCGACCAGTCGGCCGTCCCACGGGGAGTGGACGTCGAAGCTGTCCTCGCCGGTGGCCTGGCGGCCGGCGAGCCAGAAGGCGTGGGTGGAAGTCATGCGAATCCCGGCCCTTCGGAAGTGTGCGGTGGGTCCTGACCCCTCCACCGTAGGACTCCGCGGGGGATTCGGCGTTTATCCGGGGTGTAGTACCCGCCGTCGGAGCCGCGCCGCTTTGTCACTGTCGCCGGGGGACAGCCCTGCCCGGCAGGGCGGCTCCGGAGCGGGGCCGCCCTGCCGGGAGCGGACACGGCTCGGGAGCGGACACGCCCTGGCCGGCAGCGGACACGGCTCGGGAGCGGACCCGCACTGGCCGGGAGCGGGCTAGCCGGAGGTGGAGGTGGCCTTGAGGGCGAGCCACAGCTCCATGCGGACGTCCGGGTCCTCCAGGGAGCGGCCGAGGATCTCCTCGACCCGCTTCATCCGGTAGCGCAGGGTGTGCCGGTGCACGCCGAGGTCGGCCGCGGCCGCGTCCCACTGGCCGTGCCGGGAGAGCCAGGCCTGCAGCGAGGCCACCAGGTCCCCGCGTCCTGTCGCGTCGTGCTCCCGCAGCGCCCGCAGGGTCCCGTCCGCGAAGGCCCGCACCGCGTCGTCGGCCAGCAGCGGCAGGACCGAGCCCGCCGCCATGTCCTCGTGCTCCACCATCGGGCGCCCGCGCCGGCGGGCCACCGCGAGCGCCTGGTCGGCCTGCTTGAGGGCCGCGGCGACGCCGCCGGGGCCGGCGGGCGCGGACAGCCCGATGACCAGTTCGTCCGGCTCCGGCCCGGCCGCGTCCCGGCCGCGCCGGGCCTCCAAGGCCTCGGCGTGGTCCGTGCACGCCTGTACGGCCGACCCGGCGTCGGAGGCGAGGACCACCAGCCGCCCCGCCTCCGGGACCACCAGCAGCGCCTCCCCGGTACGGGCCGCCGCGGACTCCACCGTGTCGGCCAGCAGCGCCAGCCCCTCGGGCTGCGCCGTCCCCGCCAGCGCCGGCTCCGCCACGACCAGCCGGAACGGCGCGTCCAGCAGGGACCCGTAGAGGTCGCCGGCCACGGCCCGGGCGTGGTCCGGCTCGTCCGCCAGCAGCATCCGCAGCACCGCCGCCCCCAGCCGGGACTCGGCGTCGTGCAGCGACCGCGACCGCTCGGTGGTGAGCGTCAGCAACGCCACCGCGGAGTGGACGGCGTACCGCTCGGCGGTGCCCAGCGGGGCGCCGGTGCCGACGGCGAGCGCGCCGCGCGCCCGTCGGCCGGTGCCCAGGGACTGGAGCTCGACGCGGTCCTCGGAACCCCCGACCACGGCGCTCGCGGGCGCCGGCCGCTCCCGCAGCCGCTCCACGTCCGGGGTCAGCCGGGCGGCGCGGCGCGCGGCCCACTCGGGGGCGGCCGCCACGACCGCGCCGGAGGTGTCGTAGAGCGCGGCCCAGCCGTGCACGTGCGCCGCGAGCCTCGCCAGCAGCTCGGCGGGCCCGTCGGCGGAGAGCGCGGCGCGCGTCAGCTCGCGCTGGGCCTCGAACCCGGCGGTGACCGCCCGGTACTGGTCCGCCGCCAGCGCCGCGGAGACGGCTTTGCTGATCGCGAGGAAGGGCGTCCGGCGCGGCACCTCCAGCAGCGGCATGTCCTCGGTCCGCGCCGCCTCGACCAGTGCCTCGGGGACCGCCTCGTAGTTGACGCCGATCGCGAAGCCGATGCCGACCACTCCGGCCGCGGCGAGTCGGCGTACGTAGGCCCGCATCTCCTGCGGGTCGTCGGCGTCCAGCTTCATCGCGGTGATCAGCAGCAGCTCCCCGCCCTCCATGTAGGGGACGGGGTCGGCGAGCTCGCTGACGTGGGCCCAGCGCACGGGGGTGTCCAGGCGGCTCTCGCCCGCCCGGACGCTGAGCTTGAGCGCCGAGTGCTGGACGAGTGAGGCGAGGGTCAGCGGCATCGGATACCAGGGGCCTTCGGAGCGGGAGAGGAGCGTGAGCGGGAGGGAGGGTGAGCGGGAGGGAAGCGGTGGAGGAGCCGCCGACGCTTTTCGCCGTGTCGTACGAACGACTCCCCTCGATTCTGCCACCTCGTACGGGTCGGGGGCGCTGTTCAGGCCGTTCCGGCCAGCCGGACCAGCAGCGGGGCCGCCCGCTCCCCCTTTACGGAGGTGAGCGAGAGCACGGCGTGCCCGGGGGGCACGGCGTGTGCCAGGTCCGAGGCGGACCACCGTTCCCGTTCCACCTGCCGCACGGTCACCGCGTCCGTGGTGACCGCCTTGCCGGTGACGAGCTTGCGGAAGGCGTGGATCGCCCGGGTCAGCGGCTGGTCGGCGAAGACGGTGCGGTGGGTGACGTCGCGCGTCTCCACCCACTCGGTGCCCCAGGCCTCGGCGAAGCGCTTGCCGTCCCAGGTGGTGACCCCGGAGAAGGCCATCCGGCAGCCGACCGCCCCCAGCAGCGGCGTGCGCAGCGCCTCCGGTACGTCGTCCAGCGTGCGCAGGGTGAGCAGGACGCCCGCGTGCGCCGAGCGCAGCCGCTGGACGCCGCGCACGGTCTCCGGGGTCAGGGTGTGCGAGGCGTCGTCGAAGGCGAGGAAGGCGAAGAGGGAGCGGTCGGCGCGGGCGGCCGCGGCGGCGTTGAACTGGGCGAGCAGCAGCCGGGCCAGCATCCGGGAGGCGTCGGCGTGGCCCCGCTCGGGGAGGTCGACACGGACCCGGATCGGGTGCTCCAGGGCGCGCAGCGAGAAGGGCCGGCCCTGGCCGGTGGTGTCGAAGAAGCCGGCGAACGCGGGCCGGTCCAGCAGGGCCACCCGGTCGGCGAGGGCCGGTCCGGGATCGCCGTGCGCCCCGTGCTGGCGGGTGCGGGCGTCGAGCTCGCGCAGCATCGCGTGGTGCGCGGCGCCGTCGGCGGCGAGCTCGCGGCGCAGGGCGTCGAAGGCGGCCGGGACCTGGTCGAGCAGCTCGCGCAGCTCGGGCACGGCGGGGAAGCGGCCGTACGCCGTCCGGAACGGCCCGAGGAGCTGGGCGAGGGCGGTCGCCGCCCGGCGCACGTCGATGCCGGGGACGTCTCCGACGAAGGCCTCGGCGAGCAGGGTCGCGGCCTCGTCGGGGTCGGTGGCCCCGCCGTAGAGGTCGAGGTCGTAGACGGAGCCGGGGTCGCCGATGCGGACGACGACGTCGTAGGCGGCGTCGGGCCCGAGCTGGGCCCCGGCGGCGCCGACGGCGACGACGGCGGCCTGGCCTGCGAGGGCCTGGAGGGCGAGGGACTCCACGACGGGCCGGACCAGTCGCTGCGTCTTGCCGGTGCCGGAGGGGCCGACGGCGAGCAGGGAGGTGCCGAGCACATCGGGGTCGAGCGCGAGGGAGGTGCCGCGGCGGGCGTAGGGGTTGCGGACGCCGTCCTCGACGGTGCCGAGGAGCACCTGCCGGGCCAGCAGGTCGTGCCGGGCGGCCCGCACGGGCAGGTCCCGGTCCCCGGAGGGGTGCACGCAGGCCCCGGCGCCCTTGTCGCGGACGGAGTCGGCGAAGGCGCGCATGCGGGAGGGGTCGACGCGGACGGAGTCCCAGGCCCGCCGGATGCGGGCGTAGTCCACGTCGTTCATCCGCCCACCCCCGGCCTCCCCCTCCAGCCGATCGGCCACGTCCCCCAGCCCGGCCCCCCGCAACTGCGGCCACCGCACGGGGTCTTCGAGTCCTCCCGCCTCGGGGCCCGGCGCGGGCGGCCGGTCGGGGGTGGCCGGTCCCTTCGCGCCGCCGACGCCCGCAAGGCGGCGGACCAGGCCCACGACACCGCCGAGGAGGGAGAAGGCGAGGAGGAGGACCACGTCGATCACGGTCCGGGTGGTGTCCATGAGGGCCCGGTTGGCCACCGGATCGCCCTCGAAGGTGAGGAACCCCTCCGCGAGCTGCCGCAGCGGCAGCTGGTAGTTGTGCACGAGGAGGATCGTCACGTAGGCCAGGGGAACGACCGCGAGGGCCTGGACGACGGGGCCCCGCGCGACGACCAGGCGCGTCCAGACGGTCCGCCAGTTGCCCAGCCTCCCGAAACCGTAGAGGAGCGCTGCGACGAAGAGCAGCTCGTAGATCGGCTTGGCCTGCACGCCACCCGTCTTCGCGACGGGTTCGCCGTCCGCCGCCCACCAGCTGTCGGGCGTGAACAGCTTCAGCGGTGTGTCCCAGAAGGGGATGTAGGTGTTGCGCATGAGGGACCAGACGAGAACGCAGCCCAGGAAGGAGATGAGCGCGCCGCTCGCCAGGGCGCGGTCCGGGGTCCGCTCGGGCTCCGCCGCCGCCCGCGGGGTGTGGCCGTAGCGCCAGACGCCCGGCTCGGCGGCCGGGCGCGGGGTGCTGATCCATTCGGCGAGGGGCAGCAGCTGTCCGGGGGCGCCGCCGGGTGCGTGGAGCGGTTTCGGAGGGTGTTCAGGCGAGGTGGCAGGCCTTGGTACGTGACCCGCTCGGGTCGCCTGCCCGTCGTACGTTCCCTCGGTGTCCATGAACCCCTGCCCCCTGCCCATCCCTTGCCCTGCGGCGCTCAATCTAGTGCCCGGCCCGGGCCTTGGGGGTGCGCTACGCCCGTACCCGGTCCTGATCCACGAGACAGGCCCCGGGGCCTTCCTATGGCCGTCGCGGACAAGGACACGCTGAGATCACTACCGAACGGAGCATGCAGGACCCCCGCTCCCGGGCCTAGCCTGCGGACAAAGACACAAGTGCGTCCGAAAACACCCCCCAGGAGCCCTCTATGACTGCTGTCCCGCAGGAGCGCAAGATCGTCACCGCGATCCCCGGCCCCAAGTCGCAGGAGCTGCAGGCGCGCCGCCTGCAGACCGTGGCCGGTGGCGTGGGCTCCGTGCTGCCCGTCTTCACGGCCCGCGCGGGCGGCGGCATCATCGAGGACGTCGACGGCAACCAGCTGATCGACTTCGGCTCCGGCATCGCCGTGACCTCGGTCGGCGCCTCCGCCGAGGCCGTCGTGCGCCGCGCCTCCGCGCAGCTCGCCGACTTCACCCACACCTGCTTCATGGTCACCCCGTACGAGGGCTACGTCGAGGTCTGCGAGGCCCTCGCCGAGCTGACGCCGGGCGACCACGCCAAGAAGTCGGCCCTGTTCAACTCCGGCGCCGAGGCCGTCGAGAACGCCGTCAAGATCGCCCGTTCGTACACCAAGCGCCAGGCCGTCGTCGTCTTCGACCACGGCTACCACGGCCGCACGAACCTCACCATGGCGCTGACCGCGAAGAACATGCCGTACAAGCACGGCTTCGGTCCGTTCGCCCCCGAGGTCTACCGCGTCCCGGTCGCCTACGGCTACCGCTGGCCCACCGGTGCCGAGAACTGCGGCCCCGAGGCCGCCGCCCAGGCGATCGACCAGATCACCAAGCAGATCGGCGCCGAGAACGTCGCCGCGATCATCATCGAGCCGGTCCTCGGCGAGGGCGGTTTCATCGAGCCGGCCAAGGGCTTCCTCCCGGCGATCGTGAAGTTCGCCAACGAGAACGGCATCGTGTTCGTCGCCGACGAGATCCAGTCCGGCTTCTGCCGCACCGGCCAGTGGTTCGCGTGCGAGGACGAGGGCATCGTCCCGGACCTGATCACCACCGCCAAGGGCATCGCTGGCGGTCTGCCGCTCGCCGCCGTGACCGGCCGCGCCGAGATCATGGACTCCGCCCACGCGGGCGGCCTGGGCGGCACCTACGGCGGCAACCCGGTGGCGTGCGCCGGTGCGCTCGGCTCCATCGAGACCATGAAGGAGCTCGACCTCAACGCCAAGGCGAAGAAGATCGAGTCCATCATGAAGGCCCGTCTGTCGGCCATGCAGGAGAAGTACGACATCATCGGCGACATCCGCGGCCGCGGCGCCATGATCGCGATCGAGCTGGTCAAGGACCCGGAGTCCAAGACCCCGTTCCCGGAGGCGGCCGGCGCGCTCGCCAAGGCCTGCCACGCCGAGGGCCTCCTCGTCCTCACCTGCGGCACCTACGGCAACGTGCTCCGCTTCCTCCCGCCGATCGTCATCGGCGAGCACCTGCTGAACGAGGGCCTGGACCTGATCGAGGCCGCGTTCGCGGCCATCGGCACGGACATCTGAGCCGGTCGACACGACCACGTGCTCGAACGTCTAGAACGTCCGAGCGCAGCGCACCCCCACCTACCGACGGTAACGGGCGGGCGCTGTGAAGAAGCTGTGGGGGGCCGATGGCGGGAGCGCGTTCCTGCTGTCGGTCCCCTTCCCGCTGCCGTACGGTTTCTGCAGATGAGTGAAACAGCCCGCTCCCGGGAAACCGGGGGCGATACCGGTACCGGGCTTCCCCAGCGCCGTACCGGGCATGCGTTCGCGCACACTCCTCACCGATCGGACGGCCGGCCGCCCCAAACCCCCCGGGGCGTGCGGCAACCCGGTCCGGGCGGCCGTCCCGGAACCATCCCCCCTGTTCCGGGACGGCCGGCCACCCTTCTCGGCGCATTCGCCCCCTCCGCGCTCTGCGCACTCCTCTTCGCCCTGATCGCCTGGCAGGTCCTGGTGCGGGGTCCGCTGCTGTCCTGGGACGCCCGGCTGAGCGCCGCGCTCGTGCGCACCGTCCCCGACGCGGTCACCGAGTCCCTCTCCGATCTCGGGAACGTCCCGGTCGCGCTGCCCGTGCTGCTCCTCGCCGCCGGGTACGCCGCCCTCCGCGGCGAGCGCCGCGGCGCCGTCGCCGCGGTGCTGGCCATGGCCCTGGTGCCGGCCGCCGTCGTCCCGCTGAAGGTGTGGACCGCCCGCCCCGGGCCCCTGGAGCCGTGGGCCGCCGGCTATTTCCCCTCGGGCCACACCGCGACGGCCTTCGTCGCGTACGCGGGCGCGGCCCTGCTCGTGCGGCCGTACCTGGGCCGGTGGTGGCCGGCGGCGGCCGCCCTCGTACTCACGGGGGCGACGGCCGCCGGGCTCGTGCTGCGGGGGTTCCACTGGCCGCTGGACGTGCTGGCCAGCCTGCTGATGTGCACGCCGCTGCTGCTGGCGGTCAGGCGGTCCTGCCGTAGTACGCGTCGAAGTTCCGGCTGAACTCCCGGCCCCCGAAGCGGTCCCAGTTGATCGACCAGGTCATCAGGCCGCGCAGGCCGGGCCAGGTGCCGTGGGTCCGGTACGTCCCGCAGTCGGTCTTCTTCGTCAGGCAGTTCAGGGCCTTGGTGACGTCGGCCGGCGAGGTGTGGCCGTTGCCCGCGTTGGTGGTGGCGGGCACCCCGATCGCGACCTGGTCGGGGCGCAGCGCCGGGAAGACGCGGGCGGTGTCACCGGCGACGGGGAAGCCGGTGAGCAGCATGTCGGTCATGGCGATGTGGAAGTCCGCGCCGCCCATGGAGTGGTACTGGTCGTCGAGGCCCATGATCGGGCCGGAGTTGTAGTCCTGGACGTGGAGCAGGGTGAGGTCGTCGCGCAGGGCGTGGATGACCGGGAGGTACGCGCCGGCGCGCGGGTCCTGGCCGCCCCAGGGGCCGGAGCCGTAGAACTGGTACCCCAGCTGGACGAAGAAGGTCTCCGGGGCCATGGTCAGGACGAAGCCGGGGCCGTAGCGGGCCTTCAGGGCCTTCACCGCGGAGATCAGGTGGACGATGCCCGGGGTGGTGGGGTTGCGGAAGTCGGTGTCGCCGGCGGCCAGGGAGAGGGAGTGGCCCTCGAAGTCGATGTCCAGGCCGTCGAGCCCGTACTCGTCGATGATCTTGGCGACGGAGGAGACGAAGGTGTCACGGGCGGCGGGGGTCGGGAGCTGGACCTGGCCGTTCTGGCCGCCGATGGAGATCAGCACCTTCTTGCCGGCGGCCTGCTTCGCCTTGACGGCCGCCTTGAACTCGGCCGGCGATTCGACGTTCGGGCATTCCGCGACCGGGCAGAGGCGGAAGCGGATGTCGCCGGAGGTCACCGAGGTGGGTTCGCCGAAGGCGAGGTTGATGACGTCCCAGGAGGCGGGCACGTCGGCCATGCGGACGTAGCCGGAGCCGTTGGCGAAGCTCGTGTGCAGGTAGCCGACGAGGGCGTGTGCGGGGAGTCCGCCGCCCCCTCCGCCGCCGCTGCCCGTCGTCACGGAGACGGGGGCGCTCTGCGGGGACTCGCCCGCCGCGTTCACCGCGCTGACGCGGAAGGTGTACGCGGTGGAGGCGGCGAGGCCGGTCACCGTGGCCGGGGCGGAGGTGACCGGCAGGGGTGCGGCGCCGTCCCGGTGGACGGTGTACGAGGTGGCGCCGGGCACCGCCGTCCAGGACAGCAGGACCGAGCTCGACGAGGCCGCCGAGGCGGTCAGGCCGGTGGGTGCGGCCGGGAGCTGGGGCTGGCCGGGGCCGCCGGGATCGGGGCCGACCAGGGTGACGTCGTCGGTGACGTGGGCGGGCTGGCCGTACCAGCCGTGGGTGTGGACGGTCACCGACGTGGTGGACGGGCCGGTGCGGAAGGTGGCCGTCAGTTGCTTCCAGGCGCCCGGGCTCTGCGTCCAGGTCGACACGTCGGTGGTGCCGGTGCCGCTCGCGCCGAGGTAGACGTACGCGCCCTGCACCCAGGCGCCGAGCGTGTAGGTGGAGTCCGGCTTGACGGTGACGGTCTGGGAGCAGCGGGCGTTGTCCTGCCCGGCCGGGGTGGCCCGGAGGGCGGAGGTGCCGCCGTGGACGGGGGTGGTGACGGCCGCCGCGCTGCCGGCCGGGCAGCTCCAGCCATCGAGTCCGGCTTCGAAGCCGCCGTTGCGGACGAGGTCGGCGTCCGCGGCTGCGGCGGGCGGGCCCGCGGCGAGGAAACCGGCCGCCGCGAGGGCGGCGGCGGTGAGGAGGGACCAGGCTCTGCGCACAACTGCCTCCGGAACATGGGGGGATGGAGCCAGGCTGGCGGAACGGGAACAGCGGCGCCCAAGATGGTCCAGACCAATCCTCTTGTCAAGGGCTCCGGACCTTCAAGGGCTTTGGACCTTCAAGGGCTCCTGACCTTCCCCATCACCGCGCGTGCGGCCGCCTCGTGCATGGCGAGCTCCAGCAGGACCGGGTCCGTGAGGGTCCCCCCGCCGTCCGGGAGCACCTCCCAGCGCACTCCCCCGGTCGCCCGGCCCGGGTACGGGACCACGATCCACGCCCCGCGCCCGGCCCCCCGTACGCCCGTGCCGATCCAGTGGGAGGCGGTGCCCGGGGGCACGAAGAAGCCCAGCCGCGATGCGCCGAAGTCGGCGAGCACCGGGCCGGGCCGTTCGGTGAGCGGATCCAGCACGTCGAGGGTGGCCCGTCCCAGCTCCCCCGGCAGGACCAGCACGTCCCAGAGCCGCCCCGCGGGCAGCAGGGCGACCCCGAGGGGGTCGCGCTCCCACTCCGACCGGCAGGCTTCCGGATCGGGCGCCGCCGATACCAGCCAGTCCACTGCGGCCTTTTCCCCCGGGGTCGTCATCGCCCGGCCTCCGTTCCCTGTAGGTGAGGGGTTCTCACCCGCACAGAGCGGGGCCGGGCGCGGCCATGACGCGGGTTTCCCCGCCCCGTGTGGGTGAATCAGGTCACACGGCCACGGGGGCGGTGCGCGCCGGGGGGCGCGGCCTGCTCAGCTGTCGAAGCCGAGGCCGAGCTTGTCCATCGCCTTCAGCCACAGGTTCCGGTGTCCGCCCCGGGCGTCCGCGCGGGCCAGCGACCACTTGGTGAGCGCGATCCCGGTCCAGGCGAACGGCTCGGGCGGGAACGGCATCGGCTTGGACTTCACCATCTCCAGCCGGGTGCGCTCGGTGGAGAGCCCGTCGAGCAGGTCCAGCATCACGTCCGCGCCGAAGCGGGTGGCGCCCACTCCGAGGCCGGTGTAGCCGGCCGCGTACGCCACCTTGCCGGAGTGCGCCGTTCCGAAGAAGGCGGAGAAGCGCGAGCAGGTGTCGATCGCACCGCCCCACGCATGGCTGAACCTCAGCCCCTCCAGCTGCGGGAAGGCGGTGAAGAAGTGCTCCGCGAGCCGGAGGTAGGTCTCGGGACGGTGGTCGTACTCGGAGTCGAGCTTGCCGCGGTAGGGATAGATCGCGTCGTAGCCGCCCCACAGGATCCGGTTGTCCCTGGTGATCCGGAAGTAGTGGAACTGGTTGGCGCTGTCGCCCAGGCCCTGCCGCCGCTTCCAGCCGATCGAGGCCAGCTGCGCCTCGTCCAGCGGCTCGCTCATCAGCGCGTAGTCGTAGACCGGGACGGTGAACGGGCGGATCCGCCGGACCAGCGACGGGAAGATGTTGGTGCCCAGGGCCACCCGGCGGGCGAGGATCGTGCCGTAGGGCGTCTGCACGGTCATCCCGCGCCCCGCCGGGGCGAGCTTCAGACCTCGGGTGTTCTCGTAGATCCGCACCCCGAGGTCCAGGCACGCCTGCTTCAGGCCCCAGGCCAGCTTCGCCGGGTTGAGCATGGCGACGCCGTCGCGGTCCCACAGGCCGGCGAGGAAGGTCGGGGAGTCGACCTCGGCGCGCACGGCGTCGCCGTCGAGCCATTCGGAGCCGCCGGCCAGGCCCAGGCGCTTGGCCTCCTCGTGGAGTTCGCGCAGCTCCTCGACCTGGTGCGGTTCGGTGGCGACGTCGATCTCACCGGTCCGCTCGAAGTCGCAGTCGATGCCGTAGCGGGCGACGGCCTCCTCGATGGCGTCGAGGTTGCGGGCGCCCAGCTCCTCCAGCTTCGCCAGCTCGCCGGGCCAGCGGGCGAGCCCGTTGCCCAGGCCGTGGGTGAGGGAGGCCGCGCAGAAGCCGCCGTTGCGGCCGGAGGCGGCCCAGCCCGCCTCCTTGCTCTCGATCAGTACGACGTCCCGCTCGGGGTCGCGCTCCTTGGCGAGCAGCGCGGTCCACAGACCGCTGTAGCCGCCGCCGATGACCAGCAGGTCGCAGCGCTCGTCCGAGGTCAGCGCCGGCTGCGGGGCGGGCTTGCCGGGATCGTCCAGCCAGTACGAGACCGGCTTCGCTTCGGAAAGGGATTTCGCAACACTACGCATGGCGACTGGGGCCATGTCTTCCAACTCCCTACGGGACTACGGAACTACTTCGGTTGTGCCTTCTTGCGGCGGTTGCCGACCATCTGGCCGGCGAGGACCACCAGCACCGCGATGACGAACATCGCCGTGCCGATGACGTTGATCTGCACGGGCGTACCGCGCTGGGCCGATCCCCACACGAACATGGGGAAGGTGACGGTGTTGCCCGAGTTGAAGTTGGTGATGATGAAGTCGTCGAACGAGAGCGCGAAGGAGAGCAGCGCACCCGCCGCGATACCCGGTGCCGCGATGGGCAGGGTCACCCGCAGGAAGGTCTGCACCGGGCCCGCGTAGAGGTCCCGGGCGGCCTCCTCCAGCCGCGGGTCCATGGACAGGACGCGGGCCTTGACGGCGGCGACGACGAAGCTGAGGCAGAACATGATGTGGGCGATCAGGATCGTCCAGAAGCCCAGCTGGATGCCCATGTTGAGAAAGAGCGCGAGCAGCGAGGCCGCCATCACGATCTCCGGCATGGCCATGGGCAGGAAGATCAGCGAGTTGACCGCGCCGCGCGCCCGGAACCGGTAGCGCACCAGCGCGAAGGCTATCGCCGTGCCCAGGGCGGTCGCCGCGAGCGTCGACCACAGGGCGATCTGGAGCGACAGCCCGAGGGACCCGCACATGTCGGCGACGCCGCAGGGGTCCTTCCACGCGTCGAGCGAGAACTCCTGCCAGGCGTAGTTGAAGCGCCCGGAGGGGTTGTTGAAGGAGAAGACGGTGACGACGACGTTCGGCAGGATCATGTACGCGAGCGTGCCGAGGCCCGCGATCACGACCAGGTTGCGCCGCAGCCAGGTGAGGGGGGTGCGCATCAGACCAGGTCCTCCGTCCCCGCTCGGCGGATGTAGATGGTGACCATGATCAGCACGATGGCCATGAGAATGAAGGACAGCGCGGCCGCCGTCGGGTAGTCGAGGATCCGCAGGTACTGCGACTGGATGACGTTGCCGATCATCCGGGTGTCCGTGGAGCCGAGCAGTTCGGCGTTGACGTAGTCGCCGCTCGCCGGGATGAAGGTGAGCAGGGTCCCGGAGACCACGCCCGGCATGGAGAGCGGGAAGGTGACCTTCCGGAAGACCGTGGCGGGGCGGGCGTACAGGTCCCCGGCCGCCTCGTGGAGGCGGGTGTCGATGCGCTCCAGCGAGGAGTACAGCGGCAGGATCATGAAGGGGAGGAAGTTGTACGTCAGGCCGCAGACGACCGCGAGCGGCGTGGCCAGCACCCGGTCCCCCTCGGTCATGCCGAGCCAGCTGGTGACGTCGAGGAAGCCGATCGCGTTGAGTCCGGCGACCACCGGGCCGCCGTCGGCCAGGATCGTCTTCCAGGCCAGCGTGCGGATCAGGAAGCTCGTGAAGAACGGCGCGATGACCAGGACCAGCAGCAGGTTGCGCCAGCGGCCCGCCTTGAAGGCGATCAGGTACGCCAGCGGATACCCGAGCAGCAGGCACAGCGCGGTGGCGGTGCCGGCGTAGAGCAGGGAGCGCAGGAACTGCGGCAGGTACTCGGTGAAGGCGTCCCAGTAGGTCCGGAAGTGCCAGGTCACCTCGAAGCCCTCTTCGAGGGAGCCGGTCTGCACCGAGGTGGAGGCCTGGTAGACCATCGGCAGGACGAAGAAGACCAGCAGCCACAGGATGCCGGGGAGCAGCAGCCAGTACGGGACCAGCCGCTTGCGGGTCGACGGCTTGTGGACCGGGGGTCCGGCGGGGGCGGGCGCCTGGGGCGGCGCGGCGGTGGCGGTCACGCGCTCTCCTCGACCGTCTCGACGCCCGCGTCGATGTCCTGGGCCGCGTCGAGGCCGAAGGTGTGCTCCGGGTTCCAGTGCAGGACGACCTCGGCGCCCGGGACCAGGCGGGCGTCGCGCTCGATGTTCTGGACGTAGACCTCCAGCTCGGGGCAGACCGGGCTGTCGACGACGAACTGGGTGGAGACTCCGATGAAGGAGGAGGCGGCTATCCGGCCGGTGATCTTGTTGCGGCCGGCCGCGATGGCCTGCTCCTCCTCGGCCGGGACCAGAGACACCTTCTCCGGGCGGACGCCGACGAGCAGCTTCCCGCCGGCCCGGGGCGTGGTCGAACACCGGGCGGCGGGCAGCCGCAGCGTGGTGCCGGAGGCAGAGACGACGACATCGGAGCCGGCGGACTCCACGGAGGCCTCGATGAGGTTGGAGGTGCCGAGGAAGTTGGCGACGAAGGTGGTCCGCGGGTTCTCGTAGAGCTCGGCGGGGGCGCCCAGCTGCTCGACGCGGCCGCCGTTCATCACGGCGACCGTGTCGGCCATGGTCATGGCCTCCTCCTGGTCGTGCGTGACGTGCACGAAGGTGATGCCGACCTCCGTCTGGATCCGCTTGAGCTCCAGCTGCATCTGGCGGCGCAGCTTGAGGTCGAGGGCGCCGAGGGGCTCGTCGAGGAGCAGCACCTGCGGGTGGTTGATCAGGGCGCGGGCGACGGCGACGCGCTGCTGCTGGCCGCCGGAGAGCTGGTGCGGCTTGCGCTGGGCGAACTGGCCGAGCTGGACCAGCTCCAGCATCTCGTCGACCTGCTTCCGGACCGACTTGATGCCCCGGCGGCGCAGACCGAAGGCGATGTTCTCGAAGATGCTCAGGTGCGGGAAGAGCGCGTAGCTCTGGAAGACCGTGTTGACCGGGCGCTTGTACGGCGGCAGGTGGGTGACCTCCCGGTCGCCGAGGTGGACCGTGCCGGTGGAGGGCTCCTCCAGGCCCGCGATCATGCGCAGGGTGGTGGTCTTGCCGCAGCCGGAGGCGCCGAGCAGGGCGAAGAAGGAGCCCTGGGGGACGGTGAGGTCCAGCGGGTGCACGGCGGTGAAGGTGCCGTAGTGCTTGCTGATCCCGGAGAGGCGGACGTCGCCGCCTTCGGTCTTGTCAGTCATGGAGGGGTCCCGGGGTTGGGTGGGCGAAGAGGTCAAGGGGGGAAGGCCGCCGCGGGGCGGCCGCAGGCGCGTCGGGCCGGCGTCAGGCTCCGATGAGCTTGGCGAACTTCTCCTCGTACGCCGTCTCTTCCTCGCTGGTGAGGGAGCGGAAGGCGTGGGACTTGGCGGTCATCGCCTTGTCCGGGACGATCAGGGTGTTCTCCGCGAGCTCGGGATCGATCTTCGCGAGCTCGTCGCCCACACCCTCGACGGGGCACACGTAGCTGATGTAGGCGGCGAGCTGCGCGGCGACCGGGAGCTCGTAGTAGTAGTCGATGAGCCGTTCGGCGTTGGCCTTGTGCCGCGCCTTGGCGGGCACCAGCAGGTTGTCGCTGGAGGTGATGTAGCCGGCGGCGGGGATGGCGAACTTGATGTCCGGGTTTCCGGCCTGGAGCTGGATGATGTCGCCCGCCCAGGCGAGGCAGGCGGCGAGGTCGCCCTTGTCCAGGTCGGAGGTGTAGTCGTTGCCCGTGAAGCGCCGGATCTGGTTCTTGTCCACGCCCTTCTGGAGCCGGCCGACCGCCTCGTCGAAGTCCGCGTCCGTGAAGGAGGCGGGGTTCTTGCCCTGATCGAGCATGGTCATGCCGACGCTGTCGCGCATCTCCGTCAGGAAGCCGACCCGGCCCTTGAGGGAGGGGTCGTCGAGCATCTGGGTGACGGAGTCGACCTTCCTGCCCTCCGTCGCCTTCTCGTTGTAGGCGATGACGGTGGATATACCGGTCCAGGGGTAGCTGTACGCGCGGCCCGGGTCCCAGTCGGGGCTGCGGAACTGCGGGGAGAGGTTGGCGTAGGCGTGCGGCAGGTGCGAGGGGTCGAGCTTCTGCGCCCAGCCGAGGCGGATGATGCGCGCGGCGAGCCAGTCGGTGACGACGATCAGGTCGCGGCCGGTGTCCTGGCCGGCCGCGAGCTGCGGTTTGACCTTGCCGAAGAACTCGACGTTGTCGTTGATGTCCTCGGTGTACTTGACCTTGATCCCGGTCCGCTTGGTGAATTCCTCCAGCGTGGGACGGGACTTCTCGTCCTCACTGGTGTCCATGTACTCGGTCCAGTTGGAGAAGTTGATCTCCTTCTCCCGGTCCGAGTGGTCGTCGGAGGCCGCGGCCGTGCCGCCCTCCCGCTTGGCGGGAGGGATGCCGCACCCGGAGAGGGTGGACAGGCCTCCGAGGGTGAGCGCTCCGACTCCGGAGGCGCGCAGCAGCGAGCGGCGGGTGAGGGCGCCGCGCCCGCTGGTGAGGCTGCGCCGCATCGCGGCGAGTTGCGCCGCGGAGAGGCGGTCGGGCTCGAACTGCTCCATGCGCTGTGGCCTTTCGGGATGTGTACCGCTGGTCAGGCGGTGATCGGCTATCTGTCCCCGAAGATCGTGCGGTGCCAGTCCTTCGCGGCCACCGCGGTGTTGTCGTACATCACGTGCTTGATCTGCGTGTACTCCTCGAAGGAGTAGGCGGACATGTCCTTTCCGAAGCCGCTCGCCTTGTAGCCGCCGTGGGGCATCTCGCTGATGATCGGGATGTGGTCGTTGACCCACACGCAGCCCGCCTTGATCTCGCGGGTGGCGCGGTTCGCCCGGTAGAGGTCGCGGCTCCAGGCGGAGGCGGCGAGCCCGTACGGGGTGTCGTTGGCCAGCGCGATGCCCTCGTCGTCGCTGTCGAAGGGCAGCACCACGAGGACGGGGCCGAAGATCTCCGACTGGACCACCTCGCTGTCCTGGGCGGCGCCGCTGATCAGGGTGGGCCGGTAGTACGCCCCGTCGGCGAGCTCGCCGCCCGGGACCTCGCCGCCGGTGACGACGGTGGCGTAGCCGCGGGCGCGCTCGACGAAGCCGGCGACGCGGTCGCGCTGGGCGTGCGAGACCAGCGGGCCGAGGTCGGTGCCGGGCGCGAAGGGGTCGCCCAGGCGGACGGTCTCCATCAGCTCGGCGACCCGGGCGACGAAGGCGTCGTGCAGGGGCCGCTGTACGTAGGCGCGGGTCGCGGCGGTGCAGTCCTGGCCGGTGTTGATCAGGGAGGCGGCGACGGCGCCGTGCGCGGCGGCCTCCAGGTCGGCGTCGTCGAAGACGAGGAAGGGGGCCTTGCCGCCGAGCTCCAGGTGCAGGCGCTTCACGGTGGCGGTGGCGATCTCCGCGACCCGCTTGCCGACGGCGGTGGAGCCGGTGAAGGAGGTCATCACCACGTCGGGGTGGCCCACGAGGTGCTCTCCGGCGTCGCGGCCGGCGCCCGTGACGATGTTGATCACACCGTCGGGCAGGCCCGCCTCCTTGGCCGCCTGGGCGAACATCAGGGAGGTCAGCGGGGTGAGCTCGGCGGGCTTGAGCACGATGGTGTTGCCCGCCGCGATCGCCGGGAGGATCTTCCAGGCGGCCATCTGGAGCGGGTAGTTCCAGGGGGCGATGGAGCCGACGACCCCGATGGCCTCCCGGCGCACGTAGGAGGTGTGGTCGCCCGAGTACTCCGCGGCTGCCTGCCCCTGGAGGTGCCGGGCGGCGCCCGCGAAGAAGGCGGTGTTGTCGATGGTGCCCGGTACGTCGAACTCCGTGGACAGCTTGATGGGCTTGCCGCACTGGAGGGACTCGGCGTACGCGAAGTCCTCCGCCTGCTCGGCCAG
The DNA here is from genome assembly GCF_000720645.1 of Streptomyces sp. NRRL S-378. Taxonomy (NCBI): domain Bacteria; kingdom Bacillati; phylum Actinomycetota; class Actinomycetes; order Kitasatosporales; family Streptomycetaceae; genus Streptomyces; species Streptomyces sp. NRRL S-378. The sequence goes on along the minus strand of NZ_JOBX01000007.1, from coordinate 129,293 downwards.
TACGGCGGCCAGCCGGTGCAGGGCGTCCGAACGCTCCCCGGGGGTGGCGCCGGACCAGGCCGGGAAGGCCCGCTTGGCGGCCGCGACGGCCTCGTCGACGTCCGCGGTGCCCGCCAGCTCGTAGGTCAGGACCTCCTCGCCGGTGGCCGGGTCGACCACGGTGTGTGACCGTCCGGAGGTTCCGGCCCGGAGCTGTCCGTCGATGTACTGCGCGCCCTCTGCGAAGCGGTCCTTGACCTGGAAGCGGTTGCCCATCACGCTCTCACGCTCTCCGTAGCTACAGTTCGAGCTACAGCTCGAAGTGAGTGCCGATCCTGACAGAGCCGATGCCCTCGGCCAAGTGATTCCGTTGTTGCCTTTTGATTACGCGACGGAATCGGTCGACCATGTGTCGAGGCATGCCGAAAATCCCGTACGAAGTGTCAGTGGCGGGTGTCAGACTCGCGTGCATGGAGATGATCGACGACCTGATCGAGCAGGTCAGCCGCGGTGAGCGGGTGAAGTACCTGCCGTTCTGGGGGCACCGGCCGCAGGCCGACGGCAGGCTCGGCCCGAGCTGCCTCAGCCAGTGGTGGCCCTCCGCCTTCACCGTCGGTGACGTCCGTTACGCGACGGCCGAGCACTGGATGATGGCCGGCAAGGCCCGGATGTTCGGGGACCCCGAGGCCGAGCGCGCCGCGGTGGCGGCGAAGAGCCCGGCCGAGGCGAAGAAGATCGGCCGGCTCGTGCGCGGCTTCGACAACGCGACATGGGAGCGGGAGCGCTTCGCGCTGGTCGTGGAGGGCAGTGTGCACAAGTTCGGCTCGGACCCGGCGCTGCGGTCCTACCTGCTGGGTACCGGGGAGCGGGTGCTGGTGGAGGCCAGCCCGCTGGACCGGATCTGGGGCATCGGGCTGGCGGCCGACGACGAGCGCGCGCTGGACCCGGCACGCTGGCGCGGGCTGAACCTGCTGGGCTTCGCCCTGATGGAGGCCAGGCAGCGGCTTCGCGAAGGCGGCGCATGACGAAGCGCCGCCGCGTGCGGGGCCGCGGCGACGCCGCTGACGGCGGAGACGGTCCGAGCCGGGCGTAATTGGCTGGCGGAGCCGGGAGGGCGCCGCCTAACGTGTTCCTCGTCCAGGTGCGAAGGCGAGACCTACTTCGACTCCAGATCGGGTGGCCGCGGGTTCGAGTCCCGTCACCGGCTTCGGGCCGGTGTAGCTCAGTCGGTAGAGCACCATGTGGTTTCGCCGGCCTTGTTCTCTGGACACCTACGTCACGCACCTCCCGGTGCGCGGGCTGCGGCTCCTTCTTTTGCAAAGAAACCCACGCCGCCGCCACCTTGATCTCGGGAGGCCCGCGTGGGGGATGCCCGGTGCGCAGGCGACGGTTACTTCTGGGGACCCGGAGGTCGTGGGTTCGAATCCCACCCGGCTCGTCACCCGCAAGGGAACGGGCCGGTGGAGCAGTCGGGCAGCTCGCCGGGCATAAAAGTCCGCCGCCGACTTCTGATCTCGGGCCTCCCTCACGCAACGCCTCCCCCGCTTCCATCGAATTCGGGGGGATTCTCATGGCCCGTTTCAACCTGCGTGCGTCCAAGTCGGCGCCCGCCGCGCCCACTTCGCCGGTGCGCTCCACCGGACGCGCCCGCACCACCGAGGGCGGCCCGGGCCACCTGCGCGATCCGCGCTCCGAACTCTTCCTGCTCGCCGTCGCCAACTTCGTGACGCAGCGCACCGCGTACGAGAGCGGTCAGGCGCGCGACGACCGCTTCGCCGCGCTCGTGCGCACCCTCGCCGTGCAGGATCCCGTGTGGACGGCCGGCCTGCTGGGCTGGCTGCGCCAGGAGGCGAACATGCGCACCGCCTCGCTCGTCGGCGCCGCGGAGTACGTGAAGGCCAGGCTCGACGTGGGCGCCACCGGCACCGCCACCAGCACCGGCGGACCGTCGAACCGCCGGGTCGTGGACTCCGTACTGCGGCGCGCGGACGAGCCCGGTGAGCTGCTGGCGTACTGGACGGCCACCTACGGGCGCAACGTGCCCAAGCCCGTCAAGCGCGGGATCGCCGACGCCGTGCGCCGGCTCTACTCCGGCACCTCGCTGCTGAAGTACGACACCGACTCCAGGGCCTACCGCTTCGGTGACGTCCTCAACCTCGTGCACGCCTCCCCCGACCCGGACAGGCCCTGGCAGGGCGAGCTGTTCCGCTACGCCCTGGACCGCAGGCACAACCCGCAGAGCGCGCAGGTCCCCGAGGGCAACCGCACCCTCGCGGCGCACCGGGCTCTCATGGAGCTGCCGGTCTCCGAACGGCGCGGTGTGGTGCTCTCCCCGGACGGCGCGGAGCGGCTCGCGGCGGCGGGCATGACCTGGGAGGCGCTGGCCGGCTGGCTGCAGGGGCCGCTGGACGCGGCCGCCTGGGAGGCGGTCATCCCGTCCATGGGGGCGATGGCCCTGCTGCGCAACCTGCGCAACTTCGACGAGGCCGGGGTCTCGGACGCGGTGGCCGCGCAGGTCGCGGCGAAGATCTCCGACCCGGAGGTCGTCGCCCGGTCCCGTCAGTTCCCCTTCCGCTACCTGGCCGCGTACCAGCACGCGCCCTCGCTGCGCTGGGCGTACCCGCTGGAGCAGGCGCTCGGCCACTCGCTGGCGAACGTACCGGCGCTGCCCGGCCGAACGCTGGTGCTCGTCGACCGCTCCGGTTCGATGTGGTCCCCGCTGTCGGACCGCTCCCGGCTCAACCGGGCCGACGCCGCGGCCGTCTTCGGGGCGGCGCTGGCGCTGCGGGCGGAGCGGGCCGACCTCGTGCAGTTCGGCACGACCAGTGCGGTGGTCCCCCACACCCGGGGCGAGTCCGTGCTGAAGGTGCTCGAACGGTTCGGGGACCTCGGGGGCACCTACACGGCCGAGGCCGTGAAGAAGCACTACCGGGACCACGACCGGGTGCTGATCGTGACGGACGAGCAGGCCGCGTCCTACGGCTACAGCGGGGATCCGGCGGAGCTCGTGCCGTCCGAGGTGCCCGTGTACACCTGGAACCTGGCCGGCTACCGGGTGGGGCACGCGGCCTCCGGCACCGCGAACCGGCACACCTTCGGCGGGCTCACGGACGCGGCGTTCCGGATGGTGTCGCTGATCGAGGCCGGCCGGAACGCCGACTGGCCGTGGCTTCAGACCCGTTCGTGAAGCCGTGAGTCCGAATAAGGGCTCTCGTAGCGCGGGCTGTCGTCCCGATCGCCGTCGAGGAACGGGACGGCGAACATGGCGAACAGCATCAGCAGGCCCAGCACGATGCCGATCGCGCCCAGGATGATGCCGGCCAGGGCCACCCCGCCGTTGTCGGCCTCGCCGCGGTTGGCCTTGCCCTTGCCCAGGGCGCCGAAGACGACGGCGCCGATCCCGAGGGCGACCGCTATGAAGCTGGTGATGCAGCCGACCACGGCGAGGATGCCGAGGACGAGTGAGGTGACGCCGAAGCCGTTGCTGGGCTGCCTCCCGTACGGCGGGTACGCACCGGGGAACGGGTGCCCCTGCTGGGCGGGGTAACCGGGATACCCGGGGTATCCGTAGCCGGGCTGGGGCGTCGGATAGCCGTACGCCGCCGAGGCCGGTCCGGCCGCGGGCGCCACGGGCGTGGCGGCGCCCGGCGCGCCGCCGGGCACGGAACCTCCGGGCACGGGCCCTGTCGGCGCGGCGGGAGTCGCCCGGTCGCCCGGCATCCCGGCGAGCGTCGGCTGGTCGTGCACGGACGACGGGCCCGTCCCACCCGGCGGGCCGTGCGCGCCCTGCGTTTTGCCCAGGTCCACCGCCGGCCGCTCCGGCGGCGCCCACGGGTCCCTCGGCTCGGGACTGCTGTCGGTCATACGGAGCCCCCCCTCTCGTACAGCCATGCTAAGCGCTGCCACCGACAGTCACGGCCGTGCCTACGATGAGGACGACCCACCCGCACCCCGTCATCCGGAGGCACCCCCCATGACCGACCTGCACCCCTTCATCGCGGGGCTGCCCAAGGCCGAACTCCACGTCCACCACGTCGGCTCCGCCTCCCCGCGCATCGTGGCCGAGCTCGCGGCCCGGCACCCCGACTCCAAGGTCCCCACGGACCCCGAGGCCCTCGCCGACTACTTCACCTTCACGGACTTCGCCCACTTCATCGAGGTCTACCTGTCGGTCGTCGACCTCGTCCGCACCCCCGAGGACGTACGGCTGCTGACCTTCGAGGTCGCCCGTGACATGGCCCGGCAGAACATCCGCTACGCCGAGCTGACCATCACGCCGTACTCCTCCACCCGCCGCGGCATCGACGAGAAGGCCTTCATGGAGGCCATCGAGGACGCCCGCAAGGCCGCCGAGAAGGAACTCGGCGTCATCCTGCGCTGGTGCTTCGACATCCCCGGCGAGGCCGGCCTGGAGGCCGCCGCCGAGACCGCGCGGCTCGCCGTCGACCTGCGCCCCGAGGGCCTGGTCTCCTTCGGCCTGGGCGGACCCGAGATCGGCGTCCCGCGCCCGCAGTTCAAGCCGTACTTCGACGCCGCCCGGGTCGCCGGCCTGCGCAGTGTCCCGCACGCGGGCGAGACCACGGGTCCGGAGACGGTCTGGGACGCCATCCGCGAGCTGGGCGCCGAGCGCATCGGCCACGGCACGAGCTCCGTCCAGGACCCGGAGCTGCTCGCCTACCTCGCCGAGCACCGCATCGCGCTGGAGGTCTGCCCGACCTCGAACATCGCCACCCGCGCGGTGACCGACCTCGACCGGCACCCGGTCAAGGAGATGGTCGCGGCGGGCGTGCTCGTCACCATCAACAGCGACGACCCGCCGATGTTCGGCTCCGACCTCAACAACGAGTACGCGGTGGCCGCCCGCCTCCTCGACCTCGACGAGCGCGGGCTCGCCCGGCTCGCCAAGAACGCCGTCGAGGCCTCCTTCCTGGACCCGGACGGCAAGGCGAAGCTCAACGCGGAGATCGACACGTACACCGAGCAATGGCTCGCGGGCTGAAGTCCCCCCGAGAATGGGACCATGCGCACCCTGACAGCCGTCGGCCACCGCGGCGATCCCTACCGTGTCCGTGAGAACACCCTGCCCTCGATCCGCTCCGCCTTCGCCCGCGGGGCGGACGCGGTCGAGGTCGACGTGCGGCTGACCCGTGACGGGGTGCCCGTCCTCCTGCACGACGAGTCGCTCCAGCGGCTGTGGAACCACGACGTGCGGCTCGACGAGGTCTCGGCCGCACAGCTCAAGGAGCTGACGCACGGAGCCGTTCCGACGTTGCGGGACGCGCTGATGGCGGCCGGGGACGGCCGGCTGATGCTCGACCTCCCGGGTGCCACGCCCGAGGCGGTCCGCACCGTCGTGGGCCTGGTCCGGGAGTGCGGTGCCCGCGAGCGCACGTTCTACTGCGCGGGACCGGGCTCGATGCTGGCGCTGCGCGCGGCCGATCCCGGTGCGGAGATCGCACTGACCTGGACCACGCTGTCACCGCCCCGGCGGGTCCTGATCGACGCGGTGGCGCCCCGCTGGCTCAACTACCGCTTCGGGCTGGTGAGCCGGCAGCTGGTGGACGCGCTGCACCGGGACGGCCTGCTGGTGTCGGCGTGGACCGCCGACACCAGGCGGACGATGAAGGGGCTCATCGCGGCGGGGGCCGACGCGATCACTACGAACCGGGTGGACGCGCTGACGGCCGTACGGGCCGAGTTCGGCCGGTGATACCCGCGCTGGGCCGTCCGGTCCGGCGGCTGCGCGGGGCCCGCCCGTGGGTGGTGGACCTGGGCCTGACCGTGCTGGTGCAGCTGGCCGTCACGATGCCGTTCGTGCTGCCGCGGGAGCCCGGTCTGCCCCCGGTGACCTGGGCCTCGTACGCGGTCACCACGCTGGGGGTGCTGCCGCTGGTGTGGCGTCGGCGCCGGCCCGTGCGGGTCCTGGTGGCGATCCTGCTGATCGGCGGGGTCTACAGGGTGGCGATGGACGGGCCCGGCCAGCCGCTGCCCTACGCCGGGCTGATGGCCTTCTACACGGTCGCACTGCAGTGTCCCGGCCGGGTGCGGGCCGTGGTCGGTGCGGGCTCGGTGGGGGCCGTCGCCGCGTCCGTGGGGCTGGGGACGGGAACGGCCAGGGAGCTGTCCTTCACCCTGTTCTGCGCGGGCGCCGCCTACGCGCTGGGCCGGCTGCAGTTCACCCGGCAGGCCTACACCACGGCCGTCGAGGAGCGGGCGGAGCAGCTGGAGCGGGCCAAGCGCATCGAGGCGGAGCAGGCAGTGGCCCGGGAGCGGGCACGGATCGCGCGGGAGATGCACGACGTCCTCTCGCATGCCGTCAGCATCATGATCGTGCAGGCGGAGGCCGGGCCGGTGGCGGTGCGGCGGGCGCCGGAGCGGGCCGAGGCGGCCTTCGAGGCGATCTCGGAGACCGGCCGGGAGGCGATGGCGCAGTTGCGCACGATGCTGGGGGTGCTCCGCGAGGCGGACGGTCCGGCGCCGCGCGAGCCGCAGCCCGGGGTGGCGGCGCTGCCGGCCCTGCTGGAACGGGTGCGGCGGGGCGGGCCGGAGATCGCGTACGAGGTGACGGGCGAGGTCGGGGGGCTGCCGTCGGCGGTGGACACGGCCGTGTACCGCATCGTGCAGGAGGCGCTGACGAACGTGGTGAAGCACGCACGGGCCCGGCGGGTGGGCGTTCGGCTGCACCACGGGGACCGGGAGCTGGAGATCACCGTGACGGACGACGGGCGGGGGCCGGCGGACGACGGGCGGGGGCCGGCGGGCGGTGGCGGAAGCGGCGGCGGGCACGGGCTGATCGGGATCAGGGAGCGGGCGGCCGCCCACGGTGGGACGGCGCAGTGCGGTCCGCGGCGCGACGGCGCCGGGTTCGAGGTGCGGGCGGTGCTTGTAACCTCGCCGCTGGAGGTGGGGAGTTGACGATCCGTGTGGTGGTGGCCGACGACCAGGAGCTGGTGCGCAGCGGGTTCGCGATGATCCTCGACGCCCAGGAGGACATCGAGGTGGTGGCTGAGGTCGGGGACGGCGCGGCGGCGGTCGCGGCCGTGGAGCGGCAGGTCCCGGACGTGGCGCTGCTGGACGTCCGGATGCCGGTGCTGGACGGGATCGAGGCGTGCCGGGCGATCTCGGCGGGCGGTGCGTGCCGGACGGTGATGCTGACGACCTTCGACTCGGACGAGTACGTGTACGAGGCGCTGCACGCGGGGGCGAGCGGGTTCCTGCTGAAGGACGTGCGGCGGGACGACCTGGTGCACGCGGTACGGGTGGTGGCGGCGGGCGAGTCCCTGCTGGCGCCCTCGGTGGCGCGCCGGCTGATCGAGGAGTACACGGCGACGACGGTACGGGCGCCCGCGCTTCCCTCGGAGCGGCTGGAGGTGCTGACCGCGCGGGAGCGGGAGACGCTGCTGCACCTGGGGCGGGGGCTGTCGAACGCGGAGATCGCGGCGGCGCTGGTGGTGAGCGAGCACACGGTGAAGTCGCATGTGGGGAACGTGCTGGCGAAGCTGGGACTGCGGGACCGGATCCAGGCGGTGATCTGCGCGTACGAGACGGGGCTGATCGCGGCGGGTACTCCCTCCGGGGAGTGAGGGGACGGCGTGTCGCCTCCCTCGCGCCGGTGAGTTGTCGTACCGGTGAAGACCCCTCTCCAAGGTGATCCGCAACCACCCCTGTGAGCAGGAGCATTGAGGTCATCGGGGCGGAGGTCCCCGACTGATCGCAGGGGGAGCACACCGCCATGAACACAAGGATGCGCACACTGGTCGCCGCGGCCCTGGTCGTCGGGACCGCGTCGGGACCGGCCGTCGCCCACGCGGCGCCGGCGTCCGCTTCTTCGGAGTGGAAGGCGCCGTCGGTTTCGGCGCCGTCGGTTTCGGCGCCGTCGGTTTCGGCGCCGTCGGTTTCGACGCCACCGAACGCGGCGGCGCTGGGGGCGGCGATCGCCGGGCTCGGTCCGCAGCACCCGGACGCGACGGCCGCGCTGGTCCGGGTGGGCGGCACGGCCGGCCGCTGGCAGGGCGGTTCGGGGGTGGCGGACATCCGCACGGGGCGCGATGCCGTCGAGCAGGGCCGGTTCCGGGCGGGGTCGGTGACCAAGGCGTTCACGGCGGCGGTCGTCCTGCAGCTGGCGGCGGAGGGCCGGGTGGATCTCGACGGGCCGGTCCGGCGCCATCTGCCCGGGACCGTGCCCGACCGCTACGGGGCGGTCACGGTGCGGCAGTTGCTGAACCACACCAGCGGCATTCCGGCGGCCGACGGTCCCGGCGACTCCTTCGAGGCGCAGTGGGAGCACCGGTTCGAGGTGGCCGATCCGCACGCGCAGATAGCCAACGCGGTGGCGAAGGAGCGGGAGTTCGCACCCGGCACCGCCCAGCACTACCTGAACATCAACTACACGGTGCTCGGTGTACTGATCGAGAAGCTGACGGGCATGCGGTACGAGGAGGCTGTCGGCGCGCGGATCCTGAAGCCGCTGGGGCTGCACGGGACATCGTTCCCGGGGCGGACCGGGACGAGGATCCACGGTCCGCACAACCGGGGGTACCAGGCGATACCGCAGGCGGACGGCTCGCGCGAGCTGCGCGACGTGACCGAATGGAACTCCTCGGACCGGTGGGCGGCGGGCGACATCATCTCGACGACGACGGACCTGGAGCGGTTCACCATGGCCCTCTTCGGCGGCCGGGTGGTGCCGAAGGACCGGCTGGAGGAGATGTTCACGGTGCCGGACGTGCGGGACCGGGTGAGCGGCAAGCCGGCGGTGATGACAGCGGGCCTGTCCAGGATCGTCCTGCCGGACGGCACGGTGGCCTGGGGCAAGACGGGTGGTCGGCACGGCTACAACACCGCGATCGGGGCGACCCGGGACCTCTCCCGCACGCTCGTCTACTCGGTGAACGCCACGGACGCCAAGGGCCAGGACACGAACCGGGTGGCCCTCGGCATCGTCATGGCGGCCTTCACGAAGTAGCGGCGGCCTCGGTCTCCAGCCGCTTGATCATGCGGCGCAGGATCAGCAGGGGGATCACCCCGAAGACGCCGAACGAGATGTCGATGACGCTCCACCAGAAGGGGATGCCGCGGATGGGGCCGCAGATCAGCGCCAGGGGGATCACTCCGGCGCAGGCGATCATGCCGGCTTCGATGATCCAGATGTTGCGGACGGGGTCGCGGTACACGCCGTAGAAGAAGACGGCGATCACGAGGTGGGCGAAGGCGAGCCAGTCGGTTCCGTACAGGAGGAAGGGGTATTCGGCATCGGCCCGGTCCAGCCCGTCGCCCACGCGCCGCAGCCATATGTTGTCGATCAGGGCGTTGGACCAGCGGAGCTCGCTGACCAGCGGGAAGGCCGTGAGGCCACTGAGTACCAGGCAGACGACGAAGAGGATCAACCAGGCACGGATCCGCCGCTCAAGGGCGCTTCTCTCGCTCATGGAAGGAAGCCTACGCCGGTTTCTGAACACGTTCAGCCAAAAGACTGAACGCGTTCAGTTCCGTGTCCGGACCGTGATCAGAGGCCGACGATGGCGTTCCACCGCCTGGCGAGGGAGCGCCGCTCCGCCGAGGAGATGTCCCGGGCCACGGCGAGCCGCCGCCGCAGGGCGCCGTCGGGGAAGAGCAGCGGATTCTCGGCGAGTTCGGCGGTCTCCTTGTCGTCGGAACCCGCCAGGACCTCCCGGGCGGCGGGGACGGGGCAGACGTAGTGGACGGAGGCGGCGAGCTGCGCGGCCACCTCCGGGTCGTAGTAGTGGTCGATGAGGGCCTCGGCATTGGCCTTGTGCCGGGCCAGGTTGGGGACGAGCAGGCTCTCGGCCCACAGCTCGCCCCCTTCCTCGGGGACCACGAACTCGATGTCCGGGTTGTCGGCCTGGAGCTGGATGGCGTCACCGGAGTAGGCCTGGCAGGCGAGGACGTCGCCCTTGCCGAGATCGGAGGTGTAGTCGTTGCCGGTGAAGCGGCGGATGTGCTTCTTCCCGACCAGGCTCTCCACGTGGTCGCAGACCTGGTGGAAGTCCGATTCGGTCCAGCGCGTGACGTCGACCCCGTTGCCCTGCATCAGCAGGGCGAAGGATTCGTCGAGCCCGGAGAAGAGCGTGACCCTGCCCGCCAGGTCGGGGTGCCACAGGTCCCTGACGGACCTGATCTCCCGGCCCAGGGCCCTGCGGTTGTAGGCGATGCCCGTGATCCCGGACTGCCAGGGCACGGTGTGCAGCCTGCCTTCGTCGAAGGCGGGGGAACGCAGCTGCGGGTCGAGGTGACCGGCGACGTTGGGCTGTGCGGAGCGGTCCATCTTCTGGGCCCAGCCCAGGTGGACGAAGCGCGCGGCCATCCAGTCGCTGACCACGACCAGGTCGTGGCCGGTCTCCTGGCGGTTCATCAGGGCCGGGCCCACCTTGCCGAAGAACTCGTCGTTGTCGTTGATCTCCTCGGTGTAGCGGACCTCGATGCCGGTCCGCTCGGAGAAGGCCTCCAGGGTCGGCCGGCGCTCCTCGTCCTCCTCGTCGGTGTCGATGTAGAGCGGCCAGTTGGAGAAGGCGACGCTGCGGTCGCGGTCCGAACGGTCGGGGCCCACCCGCCCCTCCTCGGGGACGAAGGCGGGGGGAACGCCGCATCCGGCGAGGGCGGCCGACAGGCCCGCGGCACCGAGTCCGGCGAGCGCGGCACGGCGGGAGAAGGCGAGTTGAGGCATGGCCACAGCCTCGGCGAACGCGGAAGGGACGGGCAATAGACATCTTGTCTACTGCCCGCCCCTTCAGAGCCCTGCTGTGATCGATGCGGCCGATCAGCCGTCGAGCGAGGTCATCACGTGCTTGATGCGCGTGTAGTCCTCGAAGCCGTACGCGGAGAGGTCCTTGCCGTAGCCGGACTTCTTGAAGCCGCCGTGCGGCATCTCGGCGACGAGCGGGATGTGGGTGTTGATCCACACGCAGCCGAAGTCCAGGTTCTTGGACATGCGCATCGCGCGGCCATGGTCCTTGGTCCAGACGGAGGAGGCGAGGGCGAACTCGACGCCGTTCGCGTACTCCAGGGCCTGGGACTCGTCCGTGAAGGACTGGACGGTGATGACGGGGCCGAAGACCTCGTTCTGGATGATCTCGTCGTCCTGCTTGAGGCCGGAGACCACGGTCGGGGCGTAGAAGTAGCCCTTCTCGCCGACCTGGTGGCCGCCCGCCTCGACCTTGGCGTGGGCGGGGAGGCGCTCGATGAAGCCCGCGACCTGCTTGAGCTGGTTGGGGTTGTTCAGCGGGCCGTACAGCACGTCCTCGTCGTCCGGCGCGCCGGTCTTCGTGTCGGCGGCGGCCTTGGCGAGCGCGGCCACGAACTCGTCGTGGATCGACTCGTGCACGAGCACGCGGGTGGCGGCGGTGCAGTCCTGGCCGGCGTTGAAGTAGCCGGCGACCGCGATGTCCTCGACGGCCTTCGGGATGTCGGCGTCCTCGAAGACGACGACCGGCGCCTTGCCGCCGAGCTCCAGGTGGACGCGCTTGACGTCCTTGGAGGCGCTCTCGGCGACCTGCATGCCCGCGCGCACCGAACCGGTGATGGAGGCCATCGCCGGGGTGGAGTGCTCGACCATGGCCTTGCCGGTCTCGCGGTCGCCGCAGACGACGTTGAAGACGCCCTTGGGCAGGACCGAGTCGATGATCTCCGCCATCAGGACGGTGGAGGCCGGGGTGGTGTCGGAGGGCTTGAGCACGACGGTGTTGCCCGCCGCGATGGCCGGAGCGAACTTCCACACGGCCATCATCATCGGGTAGTTCCACGGCGCGACCTGGGCGCAGACACCGACCGGCTCGCGACGGATGATCGAGGTCATCCCGTCCATGTACTCACCGGCCGAGCGGCCCTCGAGCAGACGCGCCGCACCCGCGAAGAAGCGGATCTGGTCCACCATCGGCGGCAGCTCCTCGCTGGCCGTGAGGCCCAGCGGCTTGCCGGTGTTCTCCGACTCGGCGGCGACGAGCTCGTCCGCACGCGCCTCGAAGGCGTCCGCGATCTTCAGCAGCGCCTTCTGGCGCTCGGCGGGGGTGGTGTCGCGCCAGCCCGGGAACGCGGCCGCGGCGGCGGCCATGGCGGCGTCGACATCGGCCTGGCCCGAGAGCGGGGCCGTCGCGTACACCTCGCCGGTGGCCGGGTTGACCACCTCGGTGGTGCGCCCGTCGGCGGCGTCCTTGAACTCCCCGCCGATGTAGTTGCGCAGACGACGCAGTTCGGTGGTCACTACAGCCACACTCCTGATCACATGTCCAACGATTGAGACGAATACCAAGCCTAGCCCCTCGGCAGAGGCTTTCGACAGGCCCGAAGGGCACCAACTACGAAATCAGTGAGATCAGAGTCGCCAAACAACGGATTTCATTGATTCCGTCTTGCGGAACAGACGACTCCTCGTGCACAGTGGGCTCGTGGTCAGTCGAAGCGCAGATTCCAGGAACAGACAACCGTCCCCTTCGGTCGATGCTGTGTCCCTGGCGATCATCGAGCAACTGCAGGAGGACGGTCGCCGTCCCTATGCATCGATCGGCAAGGCCGTCGGCCTGTCGGAGGCGGCTGTGCGCCAACGCGTGCAGAAGCTGCTCGACCAGGGCGTCATGCAGATCGTCGCCGTCACCGACCCGCTCACCGTGGGCCTGCGGCGTCAGGCCATGGTCGGCATCAACGTCGAGGGCGACCTCGACCCGGTGGCGGACGCACTGACCGCGATGGCCGAGTGCGAGTACGTGGTGATGACCGCCGGCTCGTTCGACCTGATGGTGGAGATCGTCTGCGAGGACGACGACCACCTGCTGGAAACGATCAACAAGAAGATCCGCACGCTCCCCGGCGTGCGATCTACCGAAAGCTTCGTTTATCTGAAGCTGAAGAAGCAGACCTACATGTGGGGAACCCGATAACCGTGACCCAGGACCTCTCCAAGACCGCGTACGACCACTTGTGGATGCACTTCACCCGCATGTCGTCCTACGAGAACTCCCCCGTCCCCACCATCGTCCGCGGTGAGGGCACCTACATCTTCGACGACAAGGGCAAGCGCTACCTCGACGGTCTCGCCGGCCTGTTCGTGGTCAACGCCGGTCACGGCCGCAAGGAGCTGGCCGAGGTCGCCTACAAGCAGGCGCAGGAGCTGGCCTTCTTCCCCGTCTGGTCCTACGCCCACCCGATGGCCGTCGAGCTCGCCGAGCGCCTGGCGAACTACGCCCCGGGCGACCTGAACAAGGTCTTCTTCACCACCGGCGGCGGCGAGGCCGTCGAGACCGCCTGGAAGCTGGCCAAGCAGTTCTTCAAGCTGCAGGGCAAGCCCACGAAGTACAAGGTCATCTCGCGTGCGGTCGCCTACCACGGCACCCCGCAGGGCGCCCTGTCCATCACGGGCCTGCCGGCCCTCAAGGCTCCCTTCGAGCCGCTGGTGCCCGGCGCGCACAAGGTGCCGAACACCAACATCTACCGCGCTCCGATCTACGGCGACGACCCGGAGGCCTTCGGCCGCTGGTGCGCCGACCAGATCGAGCAGCAGATCCTCTTCGAGGGCGCCGACACCGTCGCCGCCGTCTTCCTGGAGCCCGTGCAGAACGCCGGCGGCTGCTTCCCGCCACCGCCCGGCTACTTCCAGCGGGTCCGCGAGATCTGCGACGAGTACGACGTGCTCCTCGTCTCCGACGAGACGATCTGCGCCTTCGGCCGCCTCGGCACGATGTTCGCCTGTGACAAGTTCGGCTACGTGCCGGACATGATCACCTGCGCCAAGGGCATGACCTCGGGCTACTCCCCGATCGGCGCCTGCATCGTCTCGGACCGCCTCGCGGAGCCGTTCTACAAGGGCGACAACACCTTCCTGCACGGTTACACCTTCGGCGGACACCCCGTGTCCTCCGCGGTGGCCCTCGCGAACCTCGACATCTTCGACAAGGAAGGCCTCAACCAGCACGTGCTGGACAACGAGAGCGCCTTCCTCCAGACGCTGCAGAAGCTCCACGACCTGCCGATCGTCGGCGACGTCCGCGGAAACGGCTACTTCTACGGCATCGAGCTCGTCAAGGACAAGGCCACCAAGGAGTCCTTCACGGACGAGGAGACCGAGCGCGTGCTCTACGGGTTCCTCTCCAAGGCGCTCTTCGAGAACGGCCTGTACTGCCGGGCCGACGACCGCGGTGACCCGGTCATCCAGCTCGCGCCGCCGCTGACCGCGGACCAGGGCACCTTCGACGAGATCGAGGGCATCCTGCGCACGGTGCTCACCGAGGCGTGGACCAAGCTGTGACCGGGCTGTAAATCGTCCGAGGCTGCAATCGTCCGAACACACGGCCCGGATCCTCCGTTCGAGTGAGAACGCGGGGGTCCGGGCCGTGTGCTGTCGGCATCCAAGCGGTTCATCTCTTTACATCTCAGTGCGGCGCCAGTGACCGGAAGGGCTCCGTTTCGTTCCCTCGGACGGAGGTGTACGCCATGGTGGCCCCACCGGAGAATGCCCCGCCGGACAACGACGTGCTCTGGGCTCGGTCCCTTCACTACGCGCACGACGGTGCCCCCGCCCTCGTCGACGTCTCCCTCGGAGTCCGCCAGGGCGAGATCCTGGCCCTGACCGGGCCCCGCGGCAGCGGCAAGACCACTCTGCTCCGCTGCCTGTCCGGGCAGCTGCGCCCCGCCGAGGGCGAGGTCTGGTTCAACAGCGTCCCCGTGCACACCATGGGCGACCTGTCCCGCGAGCGGCTGCGCCGCGACCGCTTCGGCTGGATCGGGCCCGAACCGCAGCTGCTGCCCGAGCTGAAGGCCTGGGAGAACGCCGCGCTGCCGCTGCTGCTCGCCGGCACCTCCCACCGCGCCGCCAAGCACGCCGCCTGCGAATGGCTCGACCGCCTCGACATCGGCTCCTTCGCCCGCAAACGCCCCGCGGCCCTGACCCGCGCCGAGTGCCAGCGCGTCGCCCTGGCCCGGGCCCTGGTCACCGTGCCCTCGGTGATCTACGCCGACGAGCCCACCGCCCCGCTGCACCGGGCCGACCGGGCCCTGCTGCTGCGGACGCTGACCACCGCGGCCCGCTCGCACGAGATCACCGTGCTGCTGGCCACCGACGACGAGGACACCGCGGCCGTCGCGGACCGCCGCCTGACCCTCGTCGACGGCCGGCTCGCGGGGACCGGCGCCGTCTCCCCGCTCCCCGACACCCCGGAGGGCCAGGCCGCGTGCTCGCTCTCCGCCTAGGCCGCGGCTCCCGGCCCCTCGTCCAGATGCGGCGGCTGCTCGTCGCCGCCGCCTCGGCCGGGACCGGGTTCCTGCTGCTGTACGTACTCGCCGGAGCCGTGGCACGGCCCGCCGGATCGTTCCCTCGCCTGCTGTGGGCACTGGTCCCGCTGGCCGCGACGGTCCACTTCGCCGTCGCCGTCGCCCGCGCCGACCCCGCGACCCGCCCCCGCGAGGGGCTGGACGCCGCCGGGCTGGGACCCGTACGCCTGGCCCTGCTCGCCGCGATCTCCACGGCCGTCGCCTGCACCCTGGGCAGCGCCCTGGCCCTGGCCGTCTTCCTCCACCTGCGCGGGGACCTCTCCGGCCTGCCCTTCGACGGCTCCGGCGCCCGGCTGCTCCACGCCGAGCAGCCGCTGCCCGTTGCGGCCGCCCTGACCCTGCTGGCACTCGTACCGCTGACCGCGTCGGCCGCCACCGTCCTCGCGCTGCGTCCGCACCGGCCGCTGGCTCCGCAGACCGCCCTGCCCTGGGGAATCTCGCTGACCGCCTGCGGGCTCGCCACCGAGGCCTATGCGGGCCGGGGCGGCGGGGTCCTTGCCGGCTGGACGCTGACCGCCGTCGGGCTCGCCCTCGCCGGACCGGGCCTGGCCTACGCCTGCGGGAGCCTGGTCCAGGCCGTGCGCCCGGGCGCCCTGCGGCTGCTGGCCGGACGGTCCCTGCAGGAGCAGGCCTCCCGCATCGGGCCGTCGCTGGGCGTGCTGTGCTCCGTCGCCGCCGGGGCCCTGACCGCCCTGGCCCTGCGGGACCGGGGCGGGCTGCACGTACCGCTCGGTCCGCTGGCCTGGCCGGCCGCCGCCCTCGTGGCGCTGTGCGCCGCCGCGACCCTTCTCACATCCGCGGTGGAGGGCCGCCGCACCGGGGCCGCCGGCCGCGGGGCGATGCTCGATCTGGCCGCTCCCGCAAAGGTCCTGCGTACGGCGGCGGGTCTGCGGGCCACCGCGCTCGTGGCCGTGTGCGTACCGGTCAGCTGGGGTGTGGCACAGCTGACGTCGCTGGCGCTGACCCGCTGAGGTGTACAGCCCTTAGGGTGGGCCGAATGGTCAACGCAGACATCGAGATCGAGACGCTCGCCGAATTCGACCAGGTCGTGGCACGCGGCTCACTCAGCGGCTACCGGATCCAGTCGGTCAACCTGCTGGAGCGGACCTTCGCCCTGCTGGCCGCCGACACCTCGGCGGCCGTCTTCCTGGGCTGCGCGATGGAGCCCGATGCCTCGGCGAAGGTGCGCGCGGACGGCGCCCTGGTCTTCCCGCCCGTCCCCGACCTGCCCTTCAACCCGTACCGGGGGCTGCTCTACACGCCGGAGGAGCTCTTCGAAGGGCTGCCCGGCGGCTACGAGGCCACCCCCGACGCCGAGACCTACGCCTGGTTCCGGGAGAGCGGGGCCGACCGCGACGTCTTCTCCTCGATGCTGCGCTCCGTGCACGACGACGCGATCTCCGACGCTCTCGACGAGCACCTCGCCACGGCCCGCGTGGTGGGCGTGATGGGCGGCCACGCCATGTCCCGGGGCAGCGCGGAATACCGCGGTGCGGCCGAACTCGGCCGGGCCCTGACCCGGTCCGGGCTGACCGTGGCCACGGGCGGCGGCCCCGGCGCGATGGAGGCCGCCAACCTCGGCGCCTACCTGGCGCCCGCCCCCGACGAGGCCCTCGCCGAGGCCCTGGAACTGCTGGCCAAGGCCCCGTCCTTCGAGCCGTCGGTGTCCGACTGGGCGCGGGCGGCCTTCGCCGTACGGGACCGCTGGCCCGGCGGCGGCGACTCCGTCGGCATCCCCACCTGGTTCTACGGTCACGAACCGCCGAACGCCTTCGCCGCGCACATCGCGAAGTACTTCGCCAACGCCACGCGGGAGGACGGGCTCCTGGCCCGGTCCACCGCGGGCGTGGTGTTCCTGCCCGGCGCGGCCGGCACCGTCCAGGAGATATTCGACAACGCGACGCCCAACTACTACGGGTCCCGGGGCGAACCCGCGCCGATGGTCCTGGTCGGCCGCACCCACTGGACCGAGCACCTCCCGGCCTGGCCCCTGCTCAGGGCGCTGGCCCGGGGGCGGGCGATGGAGTCGCGGATCGCGCTCGTCGACTCGGTGGACGAGGTCCCCGGCGTGCTCGCTTCGATGAACTGAGCTACAGAGGCAACTTCCGGGGCGATTCCCACGTCTGGCAGAGGTACCGCAAAACCTGCCAGACGTGAACGGAGCCATCGGTGCTCATAGGCCTGCTGACCGCTGTCGCGGCATCCATCTGCTACGGCACGGGATCCGTGCTGCAAGCCGTCGGATCGCGCCGCGCCGCCCGGATGTCCCCGGCGGCGGCCGGGGTGACCGCCCACGGCGGCCCCAACCTGTCGTCCACCGCCAAGGCGGCGATGACGTGGGAGTTCATCGTCGGCACGATCCTGGACTTCGTCGGCTTCGGGCTCGGTGCCCTGGCCGCCCGTCTCCTTCCGCTCTTCCTCTCCCAGACGGTCATCAGCGCGAACCTGGTGATCACGGCCGTGCTGAGCGTGAAGATGCTCGGCATCCGGCTGACCCGCAAGGAATGGGCCTCCATCGGTGTCGTCTGCACCGCGCTCGTCCTGCTGGCGACGGCGGCCGGCCACGAGGGCGGCCACCACGCGCCGATGTCGACGCACTGGTGGCTGCTGGGGATCACCGCGCTGCTCATGGTCGGCGGCACCGTGGCCGTCCGCCTCCTCGGCGGCGGGGCCGCGATCCTGGCGGGTCTGCTGTCCGGTCTGGGCTTCGGCGCGCTCGGCGTGGGCGTGCGGATCCTGAACGGCGTGGACCCGTTCGACCTCGGCACCCTGCTCACCGACCCTGCGCTCTACGCCATCCTGCTGGCCGGCGTCGGCGGCATGTACCTGCACACCGTCGCCCTGCAGATCGGCTCGGTGAACGGAGCCACCGCGGCCCTCGTGGTCGGCGAGACGGTGCTCCCCGGCGCGATCGGCGTGCTCTGGCTCGGCGACGCGTCGCGCCCGGGCCTGGCCTGGCTGGCGGTCGTCGGTTTCGTCATGGCGGTGACCGGCGCGGTGGCCGTCGCCTGGTACGGCAAGCACGAGGGTGCGGAGGAGGAGGCACCCGCGCCGGTGCCGGAGCCGGTCGGCTGACGTGCCGGCCGGCCGGGCGGGGCGTCCCCGCTCCCTCACCCGGTCGGCCGTCCCCCGCTGGTGACGCGGCGACGGCTGTCGCTTGCTGGACCGGGGGGAGAGAGCGAGGGGCCCGTGGAGCCCACGACCGATCGGCTGCAGACACCCCGCGCCGCCGGTATGGCCGGAGTCGCCTTCGCCCTGCTCCTCGGTGCGGCGATCGTCCTGATGCGGATCTCCGTCCCGGCCGGTGACGCCGCCGACGCGACCATCGACCCGGACCGCCGGTGGGCGGTCCAGCTGGCCCTGCAGATCGTGCCCTTCGCCGGGATCTTCTTCCTCTGGTTCATGGGCGCCCTGCGCGCCCACACCGGTGGGGCCGAGGACCGGTTCGTCGCCACCGTGTTCCTCGGCAGCGGCTTCGTCTTCGTGGCCACCCTGTTCGCTGCCGCCGCTGCGGCCGGCACCGTGCTGAACGAGGAGACGCCCTCCGACTTCGGCCGCCACTACGCCTACACCCTGCTCGCGACGTACGCGATGCGCATGGCCGCGGTCTTCGTCCTCGCGACCTCGACGATCGGGCGGATGCTCGGCGCCTTCCCGCGGCCGCTGGCCGCGCTCGGCACCCTGGTGGGCCTGATCCTGATCGTGGTGGGCGCCGGCGTCCCCTGGTCCGAGCTGCTGTTCCCGGCCTGGGCCCTGGTGATCAGCCTCCACATCCTGCGCGCCCGCCGCACGGCCGCGTCCACGGACCGCCCCGGACCGCCCTGAGCCCCTCCTGACCTGGCGGTCCGTGCTCCGGCAGGCGGCCTCCGGGCAGCGCGTGCATGCTGGTGGACAGGGGATGAAGCGGGGGTACCCGGGGGCGACGGGGATCAACAGCCGAGGGAAAGGCAGATCCGTCATGAGGCTTGTCGTCGACCTCAATCGCTGCCAGGGATACGCCCAGTGCGCTTTCCTCGCTCCCGACGTCTTCGCCATGCACGGCGACGAGTCGCTCCTGTACAACCCGGAAGCGGCTGCCGAGCAGCGCGAGAACGTCGTCCGCGCCGTGGCGGCCTGTCCCGTCGGCGCGATCCTCCTCGAACTCACCGACGAGGACATGGTGGACGTGGTGTCCCAGGGTGCCGGGGCCGGGGCCGGGTCCGGAGGCACCCGGTGACCGGTGAACGCACCCGCGACGGGGCCCTGGAGCAGCTCAAGCGCGAAGGCCGCATCGTCGTCGTCGGTGCTTCGCTCGCGGGTCTGCGGGCCGCCGAAACCATGCGCGACAAGGGGTTCACCGGTTCGCTGACGATGATCGGCGACGAACCCTACGAGCCGTACGACCGGCCCCCGCTGTCCAAACAGGTCCTGCTCGGCAACGCGGTGGCGGACCACACGGCGCTCCCCCGCCGCCGGGCCATCGACGCCGACTGGCGCCTCGGGGTCCCCGCGACGGGTCTGGACATGGCCGCCCGCACGGTCCGGCTCGGCAACGGCGACGAGGTCGAGTACGACCGGCTGCTGATCGCCACCGGCGTCCGCGCCCGGCCCTGGCCCAACCCGGAGGAGGCCGAGCTCGAAGGGGTCTTCGTGCTGCGCACCCGCGACGACGGCGAAGGACTGCAACGCGCCCTGGCCGCCGGTCCCCGCCGGGTGCTCGTCATCGGAGCCGGGTTCACCGGGTCCGAGATCGCGTCCGCCTGCCGGGAACGCGGCCTGAACGTGACCGTCGCAGAACGGGGCGAGGCCCCGCTGGTCGGCGCGCTCGGCGGGGTGATCGGCCGGGTCGCGGCCGAGATGCACCGGGAGCACGAGGTCGACCTGCGCACCGGCGTCATGGTCACCGCCCTGGAGGGCGATCCGGCCGGCCGGGTGCGGGCCGCCCACCTCTCCGACGGCTCCAGCGTGGAGGCCGACGTGGTGGTCGTCTCCCTCGGCGCGCAGCGCAACACCGAGTGGCTCGCCGGCTCCGGACTGGGCGCAGGACCCCGCGGGATCGCCTGCGACGCGGGCTGCCGGGCCTTCGACGTCCGGGGCATCGTCACCGACGACATCTTCGTGGCGGGTGACGTGGCCCGCTCCCCGCACGCCCTGTTCGGCTACCAGTTCCTGTCCCTGGAGCACTGGGGCAACGCCGTCGCGCAGGCCGACACCGCGGCGCACAACATGCTCAGCGAGAGCGCGGACCGCCGCCCCCACCTGTGGGTGCCGGCCTTCTGGTCCTCGCAGTTCGGCGTGAACATCAAATCGGTCGGGGTACCGCCGATGGGGACCGAGCTCCTCGTCACGCAGGGCTCGCTGTCCGAGCGCCGGTTCGCGGCCGTCTACGGCTACCAAGGGCGGGTGATCGCGGCGGTGACCTTCGACAACTGCCGGTGGCTGCCGTTCTACGAGCAGCAGATCGAGAGCACCGCGCCGTTCCCGCCGCCGTACTCCACGGTGGACCGCAGGCCGGAGGGGAACAAGCCGGTGCCGGCGGACTTCCCCGACCCCTCGGTGCCGACCCACGGCCCGACCATCACCCTCAGCGGCTACTCGCCGGCCGACCGGAAGATGACCTTCACCCCTGGGCACTGACCGCGTCGCGACCGCCCCCGAGGATCACGAGGACCCGTCATGACTCAAGCCCTCCTGCGGGAGATCATCGACTACGCGAACCGGGCCAATCCGTACCCGCTGTACGAGGAGCTCCGCAGGACCCCGGTGTCCCACGACGGGAACGGCCCGTACGTCGTGAGCACCTACTACGAGATCCACAGCCTGCTGCACGACCCCCGGATCAGCTCCGATTCGCGCAATCTGAAGGCGACCGGCGACGATCCGCTGGGCGAGTCGGCCGACGAGGAGGGGACGGCCCTGCCGCCCTCCTTCCTCAAACTGGACCCGCCGGACCACGACCGTCTGCGGCGCATGACGAACCGGCCGTTCGGGCCTCCGCACTCCCCGCACCGGGTGCACGACATGCGCGCCGAGCTCCACGGACTGGTCGACGGGCTCATCGACGGCATCGCCGGCTCCGGCGACCTCGACCGCGTCGACCTGGTCGACCAGTTCGCGTACCCGTTCCCGGTCACGGTGATCTGCCGGCTGCTCGGGGTGCCCCACGAGGACGAACCGCGTTTCCACGTCTGGGCGGAGACCCTCGCCGCCAGCCTGGACCCCGACCCGGACGCGGACCCCACCCAGCGCGGCAAGGGCACCACGGACGCGCGCATGGAACTGGGCATGTACCTGGCCGGGCTGATCGAGGAGCGTCGCAAGAACCCCGGTGACGACATGCTGTCCCAGCTGGCCACCGCGGACGGCCCGGACGGGGCGATGACCACCATGGAGGCGCTCAGCACCTCCGCGCTGCTGCTGATCGCCGGCCACGAGACCACGGTCAACCTGATCACCAACGGGATGCTGACGCTGCTGCGCCACCCGGACGTCCTCCAGCGGCTGCGCGAGGAGCCCGGCCTGTCCGTCCCGATCGTGGAGGAGCTGCTGCGCTACGAGCCGCCCGTGCAGCTGCTGCCGCAGCGCACGACGCTCTCCGACATCGAGGTCGCGGGGGTCACCATCCCGAAGGGGGCCTCCCTGTGGCTGGTCCTGGCCTCCGGCAACCGTGACCCGAAGCGGTTCGAGAACCCGGACCGCTTCGACCCGGACCGCAAGGACATCCAGCACCTCGGGCTCGGCAGCGGCATCCACAGCTGTTTCGGGGCGCCGCTGGCCCGGCAGGAGGCGCAGCTGGCGCTGAGCGAGCTGGCCCGCCGGCTGGTCAACCCCCGGCTGCTGGAGGACCCGCCTCCGTACCGCCAGAACGCGGTGCTGCGCGGGCCCCGGCACCTGCCGATCGCCTGCGACGGCGTCCTGCCGAAGGCCGCCTAGGGCCCGCCTAGGGCTTCTTCTCCGGCGGCAGGACCAGGACCTCGGCGGGGCTGAAGGTCACGGCGACGTTGTGGCCGACGGCCGGAGCCCCCGCCAGACCGCACTCGGCCTCCAGTACCGGGCCGTTCTCCGGCCGCAGGAGCAGGGCAACGTGCGTGCCGCGGAAGGTCCGGGACACCACCTCGCACCGCAGGCCGGCCTCGCAGAGCACCACTCCCGCCGGGCGGACCAGCAGCCGCTGCTCCCCCTCGGGGGAGCCGGCGGGGACCGGCACCCTGCCCCAGGCGGTCGCGGCGACCGGGCCCGCCACGGTCGCCGGGACCACGTTCTCGAAGCCGAGGAAGCGCGCCACGAATTCCGAGGCGGGCCGCTGCCACACCTCCAGCGGGGTCCCGGCCTGCGCGATCCGGCCGTCCCGCATCACCACGACCCGGTCGGCCAGTGCGAAGGCCTCTCCCTGGTCGTGCGTGACGGCCAGGACCGTCGTCCCCAGCCGGGAGAACAGCCCCCGCAGTTCGACGACGAGCCGCTCCCGCAGCCCGCGGTCCAGCTGTCCGAGCGGTTCGTCGAGCATCAGCAGCCGCGGGGACGGTGCCAGCGCCCGGGCCAGTGCCACCCGCTGCTGCTCGCCCCCGGACAGGGAGGCCACGGCGCGGCCCTGCGCCCCGGGCAGCCCGACCAGTTCGAGGAGCTCGGCGACCCGGTCGGCGTACGATCGGCTCCCCCGGCCGCGTCGGCCGCCGCGCATCCGGAGTCCGAAGGAGACGTTCGCGCCGACGTCGCGGTGCGGGAAGAGCTGGTGGTCCTGGAACATCAGGCCCACGCCTCGCCGGTGCACGGGGACGGCGGCCTGGTCGGCCCCGTCCAGCAGCACCCGCCCTCCGGACACCTGCTGGAGTCCTGCGACGACCCGCAGCAGCGTGGACTTCCCGCTGCCGCTCGGGCCCAGGACACAGACGGTTTCGTGCTCGGCCACCGCCAGGTCGACGGAGTCGACGACGGCGCGCTGGCCGAAGCGGACCGACACCCCTTCCAGCTGAAGCAGTGTCATCAGAACTCTCCGGAGGTCTTGTCGGGGCGCAGTCGCTCCAGCAGCAGCAGGGACACCGCGCACACCAGCATCAGGATCGTGCTCAGGGCCATCGCCTGCCCGTAGTTCAGCTCGCCGGCCCGGCCCAGCAGCCGCGCCACGGCCACCGGCAGCGTCGGCCGGTCCGGCCGCGCGATGAAGACGGTCGCGCCGAACTCGCCCAGCGACACGGCGAAGGCGAACCCGGCCGCGATCAGCAGCGCCCGCCGCACCAGCGGCAGGTCAACCTCCCGCCAGGCGCGCAGCGGTGACGCGCCGAGTACGCCGGCCGCCTCCCGCAGCCGCCCGTCCACCGCGCGCAGGACCGGCAGCATGGTCCGTACGACGAAGGGCACGCCCACCAGGGCCTGGGCCAGCGGCACCAGGATCCATGAGGTCCGCAGGTCCAGCGGCGGCTCGTCCAGGGTGATCAGGAAGCCGAAGCCGACCGTCACGGCGGACACCCCCAGCGGGAGCATCAGCATCGCGTCGAAGCCGCGGACGAAGCGGCCCCCGCGCCGGGTCAGCGCCGCGGCCGCGAGTCCCCCGATGACCAGGGCGATCGCGGTGGCGGCGAGCGCGTACTCCAGGGAGTTCCAGATCGCCTCCACCGGCGGCACCAGGAAGGTCCCGCCGCCGGCGCCCGCGTCCTGCAGCGCCCGGTAGAAGCCGAGGCCGTAACCGCCGGGGGCGTCGAAGGACCGCTCGACGAGCACGGCCAGTGGCGCCACGATCAGCAGCCCGATGGTCAGCAGGACCCCGCCCAGCAGGGTGCGCTGCGCCCAGCCGCGCGGCCTGTGCGTGGTGCGGCCCGGGTCGACGAGGCGCAGTGCGGTCTCGCGCCGGCGGACGGTCCAGGCGTGCAGGGCGAGGATCGCGCCGATCGCGGCGAACTGCACCATCGTCAGCACGGCGGCCGTCGACAGGTCCAGGAGCTGGGCGGTCTGCCGGTAGACCTCCACCTCCAGGGTGGAGTAGGCCGGTCCGCCCAGGATCAGTACGACGCCGAAGGAGCTGAAGGTGAAGAGGAACACCATGAGGGAGGCCGCGGCGACGGCCGGGGCCAGCGCGGGCAGCGTCACCCGCCGCCAGGCGGCGAACCGGCCGGCGCCCAGCACCCGCGCGGCCTCCTCCTGGCGCGGGTCGAGCTGGGCCCACAGCCCGCCGACCGTGCGGACGATGACGGCGTAGTTGAAGAAGACGTGGGCCAGCAGGATCGCCCAGACGGTGGTGTCCAGCCGGACGCCCGCCGCTTCGTCCAGCAGTCCGCCGCGCCCGAGCAGGGCGAGGAAGGCTGTGCCCACGACGACGGTCGGGAGCACGAAGGGCACGGTCACGACCGCCCGCAGCAGCTGCTTGCCGGGGAACTCGAAGCGCGCGAAGACGTAGGCGCCGGGGAGCGCGATCAGCAGCGTGAGCACGGTGGAGGCGAGCGCCTGCCAGGTGGTGAACCACAGCACGTCGGCGATGTCCGGCCGGGCCAGGACCTCGCCGAACCGGCCGAACTGCCAGCCGGTGTCGGTCTTGAGGCCGCGGCCGACGATCGCGGTGACGGGGTAGGCGAAGAACAGCCCGAAGAAGGCGAGGGGGACCGCCATCAGGGCGAGGCGGACGGCGGTGGCGCGGCCGCTCTCGCCCTGTCCGGGTGTCCTCCCCGGTCCGGGGGCCGGGGCGGCGTCGTGCGACGCCGCGCCCGGTTCCTTCGTACCGCTTACTTCACGACGAGCGCGGTCCATGCCTTGACCCACTGCTCACGGTTCTTGGCGATGGTCTCCGGAGCCACGTTCTCCGGCTTGTCGACCACCACACCGTGCTGGGTGAACAGCTCCGGCAGCGCGGCGTCCTTGGTCACGGGGTTCACGAACATCTGGAGCGGCATGTCCTCCTGGAACTTCTTGCTGATCAGGAAGTCCACGAGGGCCTTGCCGCCCTCCTCGTTCTTCGCGCCCTTCAGCAGGCCCGCGAACTCGACCTGGCGGAAGCAGGTGCCGGTGGAGACGCCCGTGGGGGCCTCGGCCGGCTGCGGCTCGCCGTAGAGGACCTCGACCGGCGGGCTGGAGGCGTAGGAGACGACCAGCGGGCGGTCGCCCTTGGCCTTCTTGCCGCCGGCGGAGCCGGAGAAGCGCTCGTTGTAGGCCTGCTCCCAGCCGTCGACGACCTCGACGCCGTTGGCCTTCAGCTTGCTCCAGTAGTCCTTCCAGCCCTCCTCGCCGTACTTGCCGACGGAGGCGAGCATGAAACCGAGGCCGGGAGAGGAGGTCGCGGCGTTCTCGACCACCAGCAGGTTCTTGTATTCCGGCTTGACCAGGTCGTCCAGTGTCTGCGGCGGGGCGATCTTCTTGTCGGCGAAGTAGGCCTTGTCGTAGTTGACGCAGATGTCGCCGGAGTCGACCGGGGTGACGCGGTGCTCCTTGTCGAGCACGTATTCGGGCTTCACGCCGCCCAGGCCCTTGGCCTCGTAGGGGGTGAAGATGCCGTTGTCGAGGGCGCGCGAGAGCAGGGTGTTGTCCACGCCGAAGAAGACGTCGCCGCGGGGGGAGCCCTTGGTGAGGATCTCCTGGTTCAGGGCTGCGCCCGCGTCGCCGGACTTCAGCACCTTGACGGTGTAGCCGCTCTGCTGCTCGAACTCCTTGAGGACCGCTTCGGTCACGTTGAAGGAGTCGTGGGAGACGAGCGTGACGGTCTTGGACTTCGGGGCGTCGCTCGCGCCGGCGGGCTTGTCCTTGGTGTCGCCGCCGCCGCAGGCGCTGAGCGTGGTGACGCCCAGCGCGGCCGCGAGCGCGGCGCCCGCGATCTTCTTGGTGGTGCTCACTGGTGAATTCCTCCTGGGATGACCAGGAGAAGACGCGGCCCTGCCCGGCGCTCTGTGCGAGCGGACGCCGGGCAGGGCGCAACAGCTTGAGTGGTGACCGAACTTCCTACCCCGAATGACCGGGGCGAGGTTCAGAGGGTCTGCGGATGACGGATACCGCACTCTCAGCGCTGTGGCGCTCCCCTGTCGGAATATGCAATTGGTTCGGCCACAGGGTACCCCGTGGCCGAATGGGGCCGGCCGAAAGCGGAAGCTAGCGCTCCGAGGCCGCCAGCTGGCCGCACGCGCCGTCGATCTCCTGGCCGCGGGTGTCACGCACGGTCACGGGCACACCGTGGCGGGCGATCGCCTCGACGAAGGCCTTCTCGTCCTCGGGCCGCGAGGCGGTCCACTTCGAACCGGGCGTCGGGTTCAGCGGGATCAGGTTGACGTGTACGCGCTTGCCCTTGAGCAGCCGGCCCAGGAGGTCGCCCCGCCAGGCCTGGTCGTTGATGTCGCGGATCAGGGCGTACTCGATCGAGATCCGCCGGCCGGACTTCTCGGCGTACTCCCAGGCGGCGTCGAGGACCTCGCGGACCTTCCAGCGGGTGTTCACCGGGACCAGGGTGTCGCGCAGCTCGTCGTCCGGCGCGTGCAGCGAGACGGCGAGACGGCACTTGAAGCCCTCGTCGGCGAACCGCAGCATGGCCGGGACCAGGCCGACGGTGGAGACGGTGATGCCGCGCTGGGACAGGCCCAGGCCGTCGGGCTCCGGGTCGGTGAGGCGGCGGATGGCGCCGACGACGCGGTTGTAGTTGGCGAGCGGTTCGCCCATGCCCATGAAGACGATGTTCGACAGCCGTGCCGGGCCGCCGGGGACCTCGCCGTCGCGCAGCGCGCGCATGCCGTCGACGATCTGGTGCACGATCTCGGCGGTGGAGAGGTTGCGGTCGAGGCCGGCCTGGCCGGTGGCGCAGAACGGGCAGTTCATGCCGCAGCCGGCCTGCGAGGAGATGCACATGGTGACCCGGTCGGGGTAGCGCATCAGCACGGATTCGACGAGCGTTCCGTCGTGCAGCTTCCACAGGGTCTTGCGGGTGGTGTCGTCGTCGCAGCTGATGTGCCGGATGACGTTCATCAGGTCCGGCAGGAGCTCCTGCTGGAGCTTGGTCCGGGAGCCCGCCGGGATGTCGGTCCACTCGGCCGGGTCGTGCGCGTAGCGGGCGAAGTAGTGCTGGGAGAGCTGCTTGGCCCGGAAGGGCTTCTCACCGATCGCGGCGACCGCTTCGCGGCGCTCGGCCGGGGTCATGTCCGCGAGGTGACGGGGCGGCTTCTTGGCCCCGCGGGGAGCGACGAAGGTGAGCTCACCCGGAGCGGGACGGGGGGCCATGCGGTACTCCTCAGTACGACGAGGTGGGGGTCACCCCGCGCGTGCAGGGCCGGTCCGCGGCTCGGCCGCTGGACGGAAAGGGCGCACCGCGTACACGCGGCGCGCCCTCCAGGATAACCCGACCGGGAACGGTCAGCCGGTGCCGACGAAGGCAGCCAGCAGCAGCCACACCACCGGAGCGGTGGGCAGCAGCGAGTCCAGCCGGTCCATGATGCCGCCGTGGCCCGGCAGCAGGGTGCCCATGTCCTTGATGCCGAGGTCCCGTTTGATCATCGACTCGCCCAGGTCGCCCAGGGTGGCGCTGACCGCGACCGCGAGGCCCAGCAGCAGGCCCTGCCACCAGGCGCCGCCGTCGATCAGGAACTCCATGCAGAGCGCGCCGGCGACCATGGCGAAGGCCACCGCGCCGAAGAGGCCCTCGCGGGTCTTGCCGGGGCTGATGCGGGGCGCGAGCTTGGTCTTCCCGAAGCGCCAGCCCACCGCATAGGCCCCGGTGTCGCTGACCACGGTCAGGAGCAGGAAGGTGATCACGCGCTGCGGCCCGTCGTCGGGGGTGAGCAGCATCGCGACGAAGGTGGCCAGGAAAGGCACGTAGAACGCCGCGAAGGCACCCGCCGTGACGTCCTTGAGGTAGTCCTCGGGGGGCTCGGTCATCCGCCACACCAGGACGGCCAGCACGGTCAGCGCCATGGCCACCCATGCACCCTCGGCCCCCCGGACGTAACCGGCGATGACCATGGCCGCGCCACCGACCGCGAGCGGGACCAGAGGGGCCTTGATGCCCTTCTTCTCCTGCAGCCGGGAGGTGAGCTCCCACAGACCGACGACGACGGCCACGACGATGACGCCGACGAAGACCGCCTTGACGATCAGGAGCGATGCGAAGATCACCGCGCCGAGACCGACGCCGACCCCTATCGCGGCACGCAGGTCCCGCCCCGCCCGCTTCTTCTGCGGCGGGGGGGAGGAGTCCTGCGGGTGCTCGGCATGCGGAGGCGGGGGGCTGGGCATGGGCTCCTGCGGCGGCGTATCGGCGCGGAACGGGGAGCCGCCGTCCGAGGCGGCCCCCCGATCGCGTGCTTCCCGGTCGTCGAAGTCACGGCCGGCGGCATCGGGCACGATGGGCATGGGCCGAGTGTGCGGGCCCACCTGCGCATCGTATGCGGGACCCGCCGGAACCGGCTCCGGCTGCCAGGAAGAGTCGTTCATCAGACTTCGAGGAGCTCGGCTTCCTTGTGCTTGAGGAGCTCGTCCACCTGCGCGACGTACTTCGCGGTGGTGTCGTCGAGCTCCTTCTCCGCGCGACGGACCTCGTCCTCGCCCGCCTCCTTGTCCTTGACGAGCTTGTCGAGGGCGTCCTTGGCCTTGCGGCGGACGGAGCGGATGGAGACCTTGGAGTCCTCGGCCTTGTTCTTGGCGACCTTGATGTACTCCTTGCGGCGCTCCCCGGTCAGCTCGGGGAAGGTCACGCGGATGATGCGGCCGTCGTTGCTCGGGTTGACACCGAGGTCGGAGTCGCGGATGGCCTGCTCGATGTTGCGCAGCGCGGACGCGTCGAACGGCGTCACGATGGCCATGCGCGGCTCGGGGACCGCGAAGGAAGCGAGCTGGTTGATGGGCGTGATGGCGCCGTAGTAGTCGGCGACGATCTTGTTGAACATCGCCGGGTGCGCACGGCCGGTGCGGATCGCGGCGAAGTCCTCCTTCGCGACGACGACGGCCTTCTCCATCTTCTCCTCGGCCTCGAGGAGGATTTCTTCGATCACCACGTGCTCCTGCATGTCTTGAATGGATGGTTCAGGCGGGCGGGTGGGCCGGTCGGGGCCGCCCGGTCCGGCAGCGGACTGCTCAGGACCGGGTTTCCTCGTCGCTGACCAGCGTGCCGATCTTCTCACCCTTGACGGCGCGGGCGATATTGCCCTCGGCGAGCAGCTCGAAGACGAGGATCGGCAGCTTGTTGTCACGGCAGAGGGTGATCGCCGTGGCGTCGGCGACCTTGAGGTCGCGCGAGAGCACCTCGCCGTACTCCAGCGCGTCGAACTTCACCGCGTCCGGGTTCTTCTTCGGGTCGGAGTCGTAGACCCCGTCGACACCGTTCTTGCCCATGAGGAGGGCTTCGGCGTCGATCTCCAGGGCGCGCTGGGCGGCCGTGGTGTCGGTGGAGAAGTAGGGCATGCCCATGCCGGCGCCGAAGATGACGACGCGGCCCTTCTCCAGGTGGCGCACGGCGCGCAGCGGGATGTACGGCTCCGCGACCTGGCCCATGGTGATGGCCGTCTGGACGCGGGAGTCGATGCCCTCCTTCTCCAGGAAGTCCTGGAGGGCGAGGCAGTTCATGACCGTGCCGAGCATGCCCATGTAGTCGGACCGTGCCCGGTCCATGCCGCGCTGCTGGAGCTCGGCGCCTCGGAAGAAGTTGCCGCCGCCGATCACGACGGCGATCTCCGCGCCGTCGCGGACCACCGCGGCGATCTCTCGCGCGATGGCGTGGACGACGTCGGGGTCGACGCCCAGTCCTCCGCCACCGGAGAAGGCCTCGCCCGACAGCTTCAGCATGAAGCGGCGGCCCTTCTTGTACTGGTCGCTCTTGTCGTCGGATGCGGTGTGGGGGTCCACGCCCTGATTCATGGAGATCTCCTCGTGCACATACGAAGAAGGCCATTGCCGGTGGGTCCTTGCGGTTCCCTCTACGGCAATGGCCTCCTCGTCAGATCTGCGGTCGCCTCGCGCAAGCGCGGACGACTGCTTCAGACCCTACCGGGGTCCGGTGTCCGTCGCGTACGGACGGACTCAGATGCCGACCTTGATGCGGGTGAAGCGCTTCAGGGTGACACCGGCCTCGTCCAGGACCTTCTGGACGGACTTCTTGTTGTCCAGGGCGTAGGCCTGGCCGAGCAGCGTGGCGTCCTTGAAGAAGCCGTTGACGCGACCCTCGACGATCTTCGCGATGGCAGCCTCGGGCTTGCCCTCCGCGCGGGTGACCTCTTCGGCGATGCGGCGCTCGGACTCGACCTTCTCGGCCGGGACGTCCTCGGCGGACAGCCACTGCGGGGCGAACGCGGCGATGTGCTGCGCGACGCCGCGGGCGACCTCGGCGTTCTCCTTGTCGAGCTCGACCAGGACGCCGATCTGGAACGGCAGGTCGGGCATCGTGCGGTGCATGTACGCGGTCACGTAGCCGCCGGTGAACTGCGCGAAGCGGTCCAGGACGATCTTCTCGCCGAGGTTGGCGTTGGCCTCGTCGACGAAGGCGGTGACGGTCTGGCCGGGCTTGATCTCGGACGCGAGCAGCGCCTCGATGTCGGCCGGGGAGGTGGCGGCGACGTGCGCGGCCAGCTCGTTGGCGACGGCCAGGAACTTCTCGCCCTTGGCGACGAAGTCCGTCTCGCACTTCAGCTCGACGATGACACCGGAGGTGTTGTCGTCGGTGATGAGGGAGACGACGGCACCGTTCTCGGCAGAACGGCCCTCGCGCTTGGCGACGCCCTTCTGACCCTTGATGCGGAGGGCTTCCTGGGCCTTCTCGACGTCACCGTCGGCGTCCACGAGCGCGTTCTTGCAGTCCAGCATGCCGGCGCCGGTGAGCTCGCGGAGCTTCTTGACGTCAGCGGCGGTGTAGTTCGCCATGAGTCTGTGATTCTCTCTCGAAGTCGTAGATCTACGGGTGAACGGCGGAGGCGCCGCGCTTTTGGCGCGGCTCCCCCGCCGTCATCGTCCGTGCTGCGAGTGCCCGGCGCGTGAACGCCGGGCGCTCTCAGTGGGTCAGGCCTGCTCGGCGGCCGGGGCCTCGGCGGCCGGGGCCTCGGCGGCGGGCGCCTCGGCGGCGGGGGCCTCGGCGGCGGCCGGGGCGGCCTCGTCGGCCTTCTTGTCACCCTCGAGCAGGTCGCGCTCCCACTCGGCGAGCGGCTCGGCGGCGGCCTTCTCGCCCGGCTTCGAGTCACCGGTCGCAGCGCCGGAGCGGGCGATGAGGCCCTCGGCGACGGCGTCGGCGATCACGCGGGTGAGCAGGGTGACGGAACGGATCGCGTCGTCGTTGCCCGGGATCTTGTAGTCGACCTCGTCGGGGTCGCAGTTGGTGTCGAGGATCGCGACGACCGGGATGTGCAGCTTGCGCGCCTCACCGACGGCGATGTGCTCCTTCTTGGTGTCGACGATCCAGACGGCGCTGGGAACCTTCGACATCTCGCGGATACCACCGAGGGTCTTCTCCAGCTTGGCCTTCTCGCGGGAGAGGACCAGGAGCTCCTTCTTGGTGAGACCCGAGGCGGCGACGTCCTCGAAGTCGATCGCCTCAAGCTCCTTCAGACGCTGGAGGCGCTTGTAGACGGTGGAGAAGTTGGTGAGCATGCCACCCAGCCAGCGCTGGTTGACGTACGGCATACCAACGCGCGTCGCCTGCTCGGCGATGGCCTCCTGGGCCTGCTTCTTGGTACCGACGAACATGATGGAGCCACCGTGCGCGACGGTCTCCTTCACGAACTCGTAGGCGCGGTCGATGTACGACAGCGACTGCAGCAGGTCGATGATGTAGATGCCGTTGCGCTCCGTGAAGATGAAGCGCTTCATCTTCGGGTTCCAGCGGCGGGTCTGGTGACCGAAGTGGACGCCGCTTTCCAGCAGCTCCCGCATCGTGACGACGGCCATGGCCATCTCCTTGGTTTCTCGGTTTTGGTTCCTGACGCCCCACCGCGCCCTGCCCCCATGAGAGGACCGAGAGACGCTGTCACCTGGCCGTTTCGGGCTGGTGCCGGGGCGTGCGAAGTCGACCCGGTGACCCGGATCGCCACAAGAAGTGTACGGGACCCGGCGGTATGCCGGGTGACGCCGTTGTCCACAGCGCCCGCTCCGTCCACAGGCCGGCCCGCTGCCGCAGGGGTGCGCGGGACGCTTCGGTGCATGACGAAACTGCTGCTCAGCCTGCTGCTGGCCCTGTCCCAGGCGGCCCTCCCGGCCCGGCCGGTCCTCCCCGCGGTCCTCCCCGCGGTCCGCCCCGCTGTCCGCCCGCTCCCCGCGCCGCTGTCGGTGACGCGCTGGTGGGATCCGCCGCCGACGCCGTACGCGGCCGGCCACCGCGGGGTGGACCTGGCCGCCCCGGTGGGCGCGGAACTGCGGGCGGTCGCCGCCGGCCGGGTCCACCACGCCGGGCAGGTCGCGGGGCGCGGGGTGCTCTCGCTCGCGCTGCCGAACGGTCTGCGCACCACCTACGAACCGGTCCGGCCGCTGGTCACGGAGGGCGAGGAGGTCTCGGCGGGGCAGGTGGTGGCGGTGCTCACGGAGGGGTCCCACTGCCCGGGGCCGTGCCTGCACTGGGGTCTGCTGTCGGGCGAGGCCTACCTGAACCCGCTGACGCTCCTGGCGCGGCCCACCCCGCGCCTGCTGCCGGATCCCGGCCCGGCCGGCGCGCGGGAGGGGGCGGCGGCCGCCGGTGCTGCGGGGCTCAGCCCCGGACACCCCGCAGGGCGATGGCCAGGGCCGTCTCCGTGATGACTTCGGGATCCTCCGCCGCGCCGAGCTCGATGCGGCGCACGGCGGCGTCCACGACCCCCTGGAGCAGCATCGCGGCCAGCCTCGGCTGCTCCTGTCCGAGGGCGGCCAGCGCCTCGACGATCATCGCGATCAGGCCGCCGTGAGCGGCGCGGATCTTCTCGCGGGCTCCCGCGTCCAGCTCGCTGGCGGAGATCGCCACGACCGCCCGGTGCCGCCGGTCGCCCACCAGGCCCAGCTGGCTGCGCACGTAGGCCTCGACCTTCGCCTCGGGCGAATCGGCCCGCTCCATCGCCGCCTCGATCTCGGCGGCCCACACGGGGAAGTCCACGGCGCACAGTTCTTCGACCACGGCCGCGCGGGAGCGGAAGTACTCGTACACGGAGGACCGGGCGAGTCCGGTCCGTTCCGCCAGGGCGGGGAAGGTCAGCGCTTCCGTTCCGCCTTCGGACAGCAGGGAGCGCGCGGCGTCCAAGAGGGCGCCGCGCTGCATCGACCGGTGCTCGGCCACGGAGGCCGCTCGAATCCTGGGCACACGTCCACTCTACGGAGGGACCGCAAGCTCACCGCCCGACATCTGCCAACTTTGCTCGCAGTTGGAGCACGGACTTGGTGTGGA
Organism: Streptomyces sp. NRRL S-378; assembly: GCF_000720645.1. NCBI lineage: Bacteria > Bacillati > Actinomycetota > Actinomycetes > Kitasatosporales > Streptomycetaceae > Streptomyces > Streptomyces sp. NRRL S-378. The sequence goes on along the minus strand of NZ_JOBX01000007.1, from coordinate 95,773 downwards.
TCTGGCTGACCCGGCTCTCGGTGACGCCCAGCACGTTCCCGATCTCGGCCAGGGTGAGGCCCTCGTAGTAGTAGAGGGTGACCACGGTCTTCTCCCGCTCGGGCAGCGTGTTGATGGCCCGCGCCAGCAGCCGCCGCAGTTCGCGGTCCTCCGCCACCTCCACCGGGTCGTCGGCGGCGGTGTCCTCCAGCGTGTCCATCAGCGAGAGGCGGTCGCCGCCCTCCCCGCCGACGTGCAGCAACTCCTCCAGGGCGACCACGTTCGCGAGCGACAACTGGCTGAAGACGGCGTGGAGGTCCTCCACTCCGATCCCCATCTCCCCGGCGACCTCGGTCTCCGTCGGGGTGCGCCGCAGCTGGGCCTCGAGCGTGGCGTAGGCCCGCTCCACGGCCCGCGCCTTCTGCCGGACCGAGCGGGGGATCCAGTCCAGGGCCCGCAGTTCGTCGATCATCGCGCCGCGGATCCGGGTGATCGCGTACGTCTCGAACTTGATCGACCGGTCGATGTCGAACTTCTCGATCGCGTCGATGAGCCCGAAGACCCCGGAGGAGACGAAGTCGGCCTGCTCCACGTTGGGCGGCAGGCCCACGCTGACGCGGCCGGCCACGTACTTCACCAGCGGTGAGTAGTGCAGGATCAGCTGCTCCCGCAGCCGTTCGTCACCCGAGTCCTTGTACGAGCGCCACAGCGCCTCCAGGGACGAGGGCGCGGTGGACCGCACGCTGCCGCGGGCAGCGGGGGGCACCGCAGCGCGGTCGGACCCTGAGGTGTGCTGGGGCATGCGTCGCCTTTGCCGGAGCCGGATTCCTTGGGAGCGTAGCGTGACGGAAGTGTCGCGGTGCGCGAAGAGTACGGGATGGCGCGGGGGCCGAGGAGCGCCCCGGCTCGCGCGGGCGACCCGGGACCGGCGCCTGGCGCACGGTCCCGGCGACTGTCACCGGGAGGACCGCGTCTCTCATCGGTTTCACTCTTCCACCGGAAGTCCCCAGGTCAACGACCGCCTCGCCGGGTGGGCCGGGTTTGTCTGCCCTCTCCAGCCGTATCTCCGCCCAACTGCCAGCCGTCGCCCTGCCGTTCGACGAACCCCAGAGAGTGAAGTTCGTACAGTCTGCCGATGACTTCATCGGTGCCGGTGCCCGCGGCGAGTGCCACCTCGGCCGCGGTGGCGGGGCGGCCGGCCGGGAGGGCCTCGAGCACGCGGGCGGCGTCCGGGTCCAGGAGGTCGCGGGCGACCACCGGGCCGCGCCGCTCGGGCGCCAGCTCCCCCATGGAGCCGACGAGTTCGACCACCTCCGCGGCATCGGTGACCAGCGCGGCCTCGCCCCTCAGCAGTTCGTGCACCCCGGCCGAGAGCCCGCTGGTGGCCGGCCCCGGGACGCCCATCGTGAACCGCCCGAGCCGCTGGGCCCGCCGGGCGGTCACCAGGGAACCGCTGCGGTGGGCTGCCTCCACCACGACGGTGCCGCGGGTGAGGGCCGCGATGACCCGGTTGCGCAGGACGAACCGGCGGGGCGTGGGATGGCTGCCCGGCGGCAGCTCCCCGAGGACGAGTCCCTGGCCGGCGATCCGGCCGAGGAGTCCGGCGTGTCCCCGGGGGTAGGCGACGTCCACCCCGCAGGCGAGCACCGCCGCGGTCGCGCCGCCGGGGGCGAGGGCTCCGCGGTGCGCGGCGCCGTCGATGCCGAAGGCGGCGCCGGAGACCACGACCCAGCCCCGCTCGGCGAGCCCGGCGGCCAGGGTCTGCGCCATGTGTGCGCCGTACGGGGTGCAGGCCCTGGCCCCGACCACGGCGACCGAACGCAGCGCCCAGGTACGCAGGTTCGGCCGGCCCCGCAGCCAGAGCCCGACGGGCCGTTCGTCGCCGAGGTCGTCCAGTTGCGTCGGCCACTCCGCCGAACCGGGGTGCACGAACCGGCCTCCGGTCCCGGCGGCGAGCTCCAGGTCCCGCCGGGGGTCGGCCAGCGCCGCCCGTCTGCGGTACGCGCCGAGCCGCTCGGGCCCCACCCCGGGCGGCGTCGGCCACCGCGCCCCCGGGTCGGTCAGCAGCCTCAGCAGCCCGGTGGCGCCCTGCTCCCGGAGCCAGCGCCCGCCGTGCGCGTCCCCCGGCTCCAGCACCCGGGTGAGCGCCGCCCGCGCCAGCAGCTCCTCCTCCCCTGCGCCGGTCATGTCCCGGCCCCCGTCATCGACACGGCCCCGCGGGCGATGCCGGTCCGCAGCTCCAGGGCCACGGCCACGTCCAGCGCGTCGGGCCGGTCCCGCCCCCGCAGGTCGGCGACGGTCCAGGCGACCCGCAGGACCCGGTCCAGGCCGCGCGCCGTCAGCAGTCCCCGTTCCAGTTCCCGCTCGGCCTGCGCCAGAGCCCCCGGGGCCGCCTGCCAACGGGTCCTCAACTCCTGTCCCGGGACCTCCGAATTGAGCCGCCACGGGGTACCCGCGAACCGGACCGCGGCACGCTCCCGGGCCGCGCGCACCCGGTCGGCGACCACCGCGGTGGACTCTCCCCGGCCGCCCTGCCCCAGCAGGTCGCCGCGGGTCACGGGCTCGACCTCCACCCTCAGGTCGACCCGGTCGAGCAACGGGCCCGACAGCCGGGCCTGGTAACGCCGGATCACCGAGGGCGGACATTCGCATCCCGATCCGTGCAGGGTGTGCCGCCCGCAGGGGCAGGGGTTCGCCGCGAGCACCATCAGGAACCTGGCGGGCAGCCGCACCACGCCGGCGGCGCGGGCGATGACCACGTGCCCCGATTCGAGGGGCTGGCGCAGCGCGTCCAGCGCCCGGCTGTGGAACTCGGCGGCCTCGTCCAGGAAGAGGATTCCTCGATGGGCCAGGGACACCGCTCCGGGCCGGGGCACCCCGTTCCCGCCGCCCACCAGGGACTGCATGGTCGCCGAGTGGTGCGGGGCGCAGTACGGGGGCCGGGAGACCAGGGGTTCGCCGGGCGGCAGGATTCCCGCCACCGAGTGGACGGCCGTGACCTCCACGGAGTCCTGCCGGCTGAGCGGCGGCAGCAGCCAGGGCAGCCGCTCGGCCAGCATCGTCTTGCCCGCGCCCGGCGGTCCGCTCAGGAACAGGTGGTGTCCGCCGGCGGCCGCCACCTCGAGGGCGCGGCGCGCCGTGTGCTGCCCCGTCACGTCGGCGAGGTCGGGGACGTCGGCGCAGTTCCCGCCCGGGCCGCCCGGCGCGAGACCGGTGCCCAGGCCCGCTCCGGGCACGAGCAGTCCGGCCAGCATCGGGTCCGGGCGGCCCGGCGGGTCCATCGGTTCCTCCTCGGGCACCACCCCGTCGGTCAGGACGGCGATCAGCTGGCGCAGGCTGCGTACGCCGAGCACCGAGACGTCCGGCACCAGCGCGGCCTCCGCGGCGCACTGCTGGGGCACGACCACCTGCCGGTAACCGGCCTCGGCCGCGGCGAGGACGGCGGGCAGGATCCCCCGGACCGGACGCACCCGCCCGTCCAGCCCCAGCTCGCCGATCAGCACGAGGTCGGCGATGACCCCCGGATCGACCACCTCGGCGGCCCCGAGCACAGCGATCGCGACGGCCAGATCGAAGCCCGCGCCGGCTTTCGGCACGGACGCCGGGCTCAGCCCGACCGTGAGCTTCTTCTGCGGCCAGGCCGCTCCGGAGTTCACCACGGCCGCACGCACCCGGTCCCGGCTCTCGACGAGGGTCTTGTCCGGCAGCCCCACCAGCGTGAAGGCCGCGACCCCGGGCTCCAGGTCGGCCTGGACCTCGACCACCACGCCGTCGACACCGACCAGGGCCACGGAGCAGGCTCGCGCGAACCCCATCAGGCCACCCCCCTGACGTGTTCCACCAGGGGCGCGCCGCGCCGCGGCAGCAGGACGCCGACGAGGTCGATGCGGACCCCGCCCGGCGGTGGTCCGCCGTGGTCGGCGAGCCAGCGCCCGGCGAGCCGCCTCAGCCGGTCCGCCTTCGCGACCCGTACGGCCGCCATGGGGTGCTCGAAGTCGCCCGCGCGCCGTGTCTTGACCTCGCACACGACGAGGGCGTCCCCGTCGCGCGCGACGATGTCGATCTCCCCGGCGCGGCACCGCCAGTTCCGTGCGATGACGGTCATCCCGGCCTCGGTCAGCCGTCGTGCCGCGAGCTCCTCGCCGTACCGCCCCAATGCCTGCCGTGCCACGCTCTTCGCGTCCATCCGGCACCACCTCCGGCACCGACGGTCCCGCGTACCCGCCCACCTTGTGGATCTTGGTGGACAACCCGGCCGTTGTGGACGGAGCCGTCACCCTCCCGGGTGAGGCGGCTCAGCTCCCGGGCAGTTCGAGGTCGCTCTTGTTGAGCTCCTCGATGTTCACGTCCTTGAAGGTCAGCACCCGTACCTGCTTCACGAAGCGGGCCGGCCGGTACATGTCCCAGACCCAGGCGTCGGCCATGGAGACCTCGAAGAACACCTCGCCCTGGACCGAGTGCACCTGCATCTCGTAGTCGTTGGTGAGGTAGAAACGACGTTCGGTCTCGATCACATACTTGAACAGCCCGACGACGTCGCGGTACTCCCGATAGAGCTTCAGCTCCATCTCGGTCTCGTACTTTTCGAGGTCCTCGGCACTCATGGCATGTTCCCCTTCAGCCGTGCGTCCCCCTATTGTGCGCCAGCGCCGTGCGCCCCTAAACGATTTCCGGGGCCAGGGCCACCGGCGCGCCCGGAGGACCGTCGTCGAGCAGCGTGCGGAGCAGCTCGGCGAGTCTGGTCGGGTACACCGTCTCACGTGCCGTGAGAAGTTCCTCGGAGGTCCACCACCTGGCTCCGGTGACGCTGCGCCGCTCCAGCTCGGTCAGGCCGCCCATCCACGTCGTGGTCTGGCTGGTCCGGGCCAGGAAGTACCACTCGTCCTGCTCCCAGCGACGGCCGTCGAAGGGGAAGGAGCAGAAGCGGTGCCAGAGCACGGGACCCAGCTCCACCTCGGTGATCCCGGTCTCCTCCGCCAGCTCGCGCAGCGCGGCCTGCTCGCGGGTCTCCGTCCCCTCCAGCCCGCCGCCGGGGGTGAACCACCAGTCGTCCGAGGGGTCGGCCGGTTCGAAACCGTGCAGGAGGAGGATCCGGTCCGCCGGGTCCAGCAGGATCACCCGGGACACCTGCCGCGGGCCGTGCTCGCCCGCCGGTTCAGGAGGCACCGGCCCGCTCCCGTCGCCCGCGCCCCAGGATCCGTACGAGGGGCCCGTAGGCGGCTCCCAGCACCACCAGGGCGGCCCCGGCGGCCACGGCCGCCGTCTGGAGCCGCAGCGGCCCGTGCCCCGAGATCCCGCCGGGCAGGGCCGCGTACGTCCTCGGCCGCTCCAGCATCGTCACGGACGGCCAGGCCAGGGCGTCGACGCGGGCGCTGACGGCCGACCGGGGCACGGTGCCCTGCCCGGCCTCCTGGAGGTGGGCCCGCGAGTCCAGCGAGGCGGCACGGCGGTCGCCCAGCAGGAAGAGGTTCTCCTCGGGGACCGTCACCTCGAAGGGGGTCCCGGGGGGCGGGGCCTGCCCGGGCGGCATGGCCAGGCCCGGGTCCGGCCGGCTGGTGTCGGCGTAGGGCTCGTCCAGCGGCGTGCCGTTCACGGTCAGCTCGCCGCCCGCGCCGCAGCACTTGACGGTGTCGCCGCCGATGCCGACGACCCGCTTGACCATGGGCGAATCGCTCCACATGGAATCAGTAAAGATGACGACGTCCCCACGGCGCACCTGACCGCCGTCGATGCGCTGCGCGAGCACCCGGTCTCCCGGCCGCACCGTCGGCATCATCGAGTCGGTCGGGACCGTGTAGGGCCGGTAGACGAACGCCCCCCACACGAAACCGCCGAGGAAGAGCGCAAAGCCGATGGCCACCACGATCCCGGACAACACGTTGCCGAGACCGCCGCGGCCATCCTCGCCCCTGCGTATCGCTTCAGTTCCGCCCATTCCAGCGCCCCCATATCGGGATCGTCGACCTGGGCGGCACCCTACCCGTCGGTACGGCCGCCGGTCAGCCTCCGTCGGCGCCACATGACGAGCGGGACCGCTCCGGTGAGCCCCAGCGCGGCCGGGCCGAGCCCGACCGGCGCCAGTCCGGCGGCCCCGAGGCCGAGCGCGGTGGCCGCGGCCTGGTTGCCGATGCCGGGCTGGTCGAAGGTGTCCGGGACCGGCAGCGTGGACCAGCGGGTGACCGGCCACGCGATCACGACGGCCCGCCCGACGACCTTGTCGACCGGCACGAAGCCCCCGGTGGAGTCCTGCATGTGGTAGCGGGAGTCCTGGGAGTTCTGCCGGTGATCGCCCATCACCCAGATCTTGCCCTGGGGCACCTTGAGCGGGCCGAAGGGGGCGTCGTCGCACGGGGTGTTGCCGGGGTAGATGTACGGCTCGTCGAGCGCCTTGCCGTTGACGACGACCGGTCCGCCCTTCTTGCACTCGACCGTGTCACCGCCGACCGCGATGGTCCGCTTGATCAGGTCCTTCTCCTCGGCGGAGGGCATCAGGCCGATCCAGCTGAGGGCCTTCTGGGCGATGTTCGGCTCCGGCGTGGGCTCGCCCGAGAGCCAGTTCGCCGGGTCGTGGAAGACGACGACCTCGCCCCGCTCCGGCTCGGAGCCGAACCACGGCGTGAGCTTGTCGACCAGCACCCGGTCCCCGCGCTGCAGGGTGTCCTGCATCGAGTCGGAGGGGATCGAGAACGCCTGGACCAGGAAGGTCTTGATCAGCAGGGCCAGCAGCAGGGCGATGCCGATGAGGAGCGGGAGCTCCTTCCAGAAGGAGCGGTGCGGCTTCTCCAGAGCGCCGTCCTCCTCGGCCTCTCGCGCGACGGCGTCGTCCGGCCGCTCCTCGCCCTCGTCGCGTCCGGACCGTGCGCCTACCGCCACGTCCCCCACATCCACTCCTCACTCACGATCACCGCCCGTGCCGAACCGGACACGGGCCCTCCCCTCCCTTAACGAGCGGGAGTTCCCTAAGGCTCGGGAGACCGAGGACACACTATGCGAACGGTGTGCCCGTCCGGCGTCGCCTGCGGCCGCGTCCCTCACGGCGTGCCTGATCGGGCACCATGCGGAAGGTCGCGGGCTGCTCCAGGCGGGTCCAGTGCCCGAACGGCCAGGCGATCACGACGGCCTCCCCCACGACGCCTTTTTCGTCGATCGTGCCCTCGAAGGCCTCGTCGAGATGGAAGCGGGAATCGGCCGAATTCGCTCGGTGGTCACCCATCACGAAGAGCCTCCCGGCCGGCACCTCCACCTCGAAAGGGATGTCGGAGGGGGTGTTGCCCGGTTTGACGTACGGCTCGTCGAGGGGCGAGCCGTTGACGGTGACCCGGCCCCGGGCGTCGCAGCACTTGACGGTGTCCCCGCCGACGCCGATGACGCGCTTGATCAGGTCCTGTTCGTCGGCCGAGGGCAGCAGGCCGATGAAGGTCAGGGTCTGCTTGATCTGCTTGACCACGATCGGGTCCTTGGGGGGCCGGGCCGCCTCGCCCTTGAGCCAGCCGCCGGGGTCCTTGAACACGACGATGTCGCCGCGCTCGATCTCGGAGCCGAACCACGGGGTCAGCTTGTCCACGAGGACCCGGTCACCGATCCGGATGGTCTGCTCCATCGAGCCCGACGGAATGAAGAAGGCCTGCACCAGGAAGGTCTTGAGGAGCAGGGCTATGCACAGCGCCACCACCACGAGCAGGGGCAGCTCGCCGGCCCGGCGCGTGCGGCGGCGCCGCCGGACCTTGCGGGCGAGCCGGCGCCGATGGGCCCGGCCCCCCTCCGCCGCGACCGGTTCCGGCTCCGGCTCCCGCCGGCCCCGGGTCCTGCCGCGCGGCTCCGGTTCGGGCTCCCGCTCCCGCCGGCCCCGCGGCCTGCCGCGCAGGTCCGGTTCGGACCCGGACTCCCACCGGTCCCGCGGCGTACCGCGGAAGTCCGGTTCGGGCTCGGGCTCCCACCGGTCCCGCGGCGTGCCGTAGAAGTCGGGTTCGGGCTCGCGTTCCCGTCGGGTCCTCGGGCGTCCGCTCGGCTCCGGTTCCCGGTCCCGTCGGCCCCTCGGCCGTCCGCGACTACCCATGGCCGCCGCCGACGGCACCCCAGCGCGAAACCGGCCAGCCGATCCAGTCGGCCCGCCCGATCACCTTCTCCACCGGAACCATCCCCCCGCCCGGTTCCCCGAGGTGGTCCCGCGAGTCCCGGGACTGGGAACGATGATCGCCCATCACCCACAGGGTCCCCAGCGGCACGACGATCCGGAAGGGCACCGTCGAGGGCACGTCCCCGGGGTGCAGGTACGGCTCGTCCAGCGGAACGCCGTTGACCGAGACCCGGCCGCCCGCGTCGCAGCAGACCACGTCGTCACCACCCACGCCCACCACCCGTTTCACGAAGTCGGTGTCGGAGGGCTCCGCGAGCCCCAGCGCCGAGGCGGCGCCCTGCACCAGGGCGCCGACCGGGCTGCCGTCCGGCCGCTCCCGTACGAAGGATCCCGTGCCGTCGAAGACCACGACGTCCCCGCGGCGCGGCTGATCGCCGAAACGGTACGCCAGTTTGTTGACCAGTACCCGGTCCCCGACCCGGAGCGTGGGCTCCATGGAACGGCTCGGGATCAGGAAGGGCTGGACGACGAAATTGCTGAACAGCAGCAGGAAGACCGTGCAGATCACGCCGAGCGCTCCGGCCCGGCGCCAGCTCGGCTGCCGCCGTCCGGGCCCGGCCCCGTCGGTCGTCCGGGAGAACGCAGAACGCGGCCACCCCTCCCCCTCGCGGGGGGAAGAGTGGCCGCGCTGCGTGTGAGGTGCTTCGGTGTCCATCGGGGGCGAGCCTATCCGGCCGCCCCCGGACACCGGTGGCGACCTTACTTGTCGCGCTTCTCCTTGATCTTCGCGGCCTTGCCGCGGAGCTCACGGAGGTAGTACAGCTTCGCACGGCGGACGTCACCGCGGGTGACGAGCTCGATCTTCTCGAAGATCGGGGAGTGGACCGGGAAGGTACGCTCCACGCCGACGCTGAAGGAGACCTTGCGAACGGTGAAGGTCTCGGAGACACCGGCGCCCTGGCGGCGGATGACGACACCCTTGAACTGCTGGATACGGGAGCGGTTGCCCTCGATCACGCGGACGTGCACGTTGATCGTGTCACCCGGGCGGAAGGCCGGGACGTCCGAGCGGAGCGCGGCGGCGTTGACGCCATCGAGCAGGTGAGACATGTTCTTCGTCTGCTTTCTTCGCATGACGCCACAGGTCGCCAGTGCGGGTTTCCGTAGAGAATTCGGGAGCCGTGCCACTCGGCGGCCGACGGTCCCCCTGTGGCAGGGGCGTCCGGCGAGCACACAGCAGCCGCCTATTCTTCCACGGCCTGCGGCCTGCGCCAAAATCGGCCGTCCGGCGACGGCTGCCAGCCCAGGATGGAGAGGATCTCGCGGTCCTTCTTGTCGAAGCCGGAGGCCTCGCAGCGCTCGATCAGGTCGGGGCGGTTGCTCGCGGTCCTGCGGAAGGCCTCGTCCCGGCGCCAGCGGGCGATCCTGCCGTGGTGGCCGCTGAGGAGGACGTCGGGGATGTCCCGCCCGCGCCACACGGGCGGCTTGGTGTAGACGGGCCCCTCCAGCAGGTTCGCCATCTCGCCGGGCGCGAAGGAGTCGTCCCGGTGCGACTCGGCGTTGCCGAGCACTCCGGGCAGCAGCCGCGCCACGGCCTCGGTGACGACCAGGACGGCCGCCTCGCCGCCGGCCAGGACGTAGTCGCCGATGGAGACCTCGTACACCGGCATGCGCGTGGCGTACTCGTCCATGACCCGGCGGTCGATGCCCTCGTAGCGGGCGGGCGTGAAGATCAGCCACGGCCGCTCGGAGAGCTCGACGGCGAGTTCCTGGGTGAACGGACGGCCGCTGGGCGTCGGGACCACCATGACGGGGCCGTGCGCGCCCGCCTCGTAGCCGTCGGCCAGCGTCTCGTCCAGCGCCTCGCCCCACGGCCCGGTCTTCATGACCATGCCGGGGCCGCCGCCGTACGGGGTGTCGTCGACCGTGTTGTGCCGGTCGTGGGTCCAGTCCCGCAGGTCGTGGACGTGCACGTCGAGCTGTCCACGGGCGCGGGCCTTGCCGACGAGGGAGACGTTCAGCGGTTCCAGGTACTCGGGGAAGATCGTGACGACGTCGAGCCGCATCAGGCGTCGTCCTCGGAGCTCGCGGCCTCGGCGTCACGGGCGGAGGCGATCTCGGCGCGGTCGTCGATCAGCCCGGGCGGCGGGGTGATGACGCAGCGCTGCTCCTCCAGGTCGATCTCGGCGACGATCTCCTCGACGAAGGGGATCATCACCTCGGTGCCGTCGGGGCGCTCGACGATGAAGAGGTCCTGCGAGGGCAGGTGGGAGATCTCGGTGATCCGGCCGATCTCGGTGCCGTCCTCGAGCACCACGTCCAGGTCCATCAGCTGGTGGTCGTAGTACTCGTCCTCCTCCTCGGGCAGCTCCGCCGGGTCCACGTCGGCGATGAGGAGGATGTTGCGGAGCGACTCCGCGGCCGTGCGGTCCTTGACGCCCGCGAAGCGCAGCATCAGCCGGCCGCTGTGCACCCGGCCCGTCTCGATGGTCAGCGGGCCCGCCGAAGCCGGTTCGGTGCGCAGCACGGCACCGGGGCTGAGCCGCAGTTCCGGCTCGTCCGTGCGCACCTCGACGGTGACCTCACCCTTGATGCCGTGGGCGCGGCCGATCCGCGCGACTACCAGCTCCACTGTGTGTGCCTCTCCTGTTCAGACGACGACGGGCCGGGGCGGGCACGTGTGCCCTCCCCGGCCCGTGCCGGTGTTTCAACTGCTCAGCGGACCTGGTCCACGTCGACGAGGTCGACGCGGATCCCCCGGCCGCCGATGGCGCCCACGACGGTCCGCAGGGCACGTGCGGTGCGGCCGTTGCGGCCGATCACCTTGCCGAGGTCGTCGGGGTGGACCCGGACCTCGAGCACCTGCCCGCGGCGCAGGTTGCGCGAGGCGACCTGCACTTCGTCGGGGTTGTCCACAATGCCCTTTACGAGGTGCTCAAGAGCCTCCTCGAGCATGCTCAGGCCTCGGTCGACTCGGCGGCGGCCTCAGCCTCGTCCGCCTTCTTGTCGGCCTTCTTCTTCTGCGTGATGGCCTCGCCCTTGCCCTCGCCGATGCCCTCGAGGGCCTTGGCGAACTCGTCGAAGGAGCGACGCTTGTCTTCCTTCGTGGCCGGCTGCAGCAGCGGCGCGGGGGCCGGGAGGCCCTTGTGCGCCTGCCAGTCACCGGTGAGCTTCAGGATGGCGAGAACGGCCTCGGTCGGCTGGGCGCCGACGGAGAGCCAGTACTGGGCGCGCTCGCCGTTGACCTCGATGCGCGACGGGTTGTAGGTCGGCTGGTAGATGCCGATCTCCTCGATCGCGCGGCCGTCCCGGCGGGTGCGGGCGTCGGCGACGACGATGCGGTAGTGGGGAGAGCGGATCTTACCGAGGCGCTTGAGCTTGATCTTGACTGCCACTGGAGTGGTGTCTCCTGAACTTGACGTGGTTGGGCACATGAGATGCCACGTGGGGTTGCGGTACTCGGGTGCCCGATGGACGCGTCAGCCGGAGGAGAGAGGGGTCCTGTGCGACTGTCGAGTACAGCTAGCCATTGTGCCATACGCCTGCGGCGCGTTCGGCCGGGCGGGCAGGACGGACTGCCGCCGGCGGCCCGCTCACCTCTCCGCGCCTGCGCCGGCGGCTGCCGCCCCGGTGGGGGCGGGGGCCCGGCGGCCTCCGCCCCGCGGGACCGGTGGTCCCGTCGGCCGGCGGGAGGGCGGTCAGGAGGCCGCTGCGATGGCGACGTCGGGGATCCGGAAGGGCTTCATGCAGCCGCCGCACACGATCGGCGCCTGGGCGAGCACGGAGGGGACGACCCGCACGTTGCGCCCGCAGTCGCAGACCGCCTTGACGCGCACGCCGCCGCCCGAGGAACCGTGCCGGGCGGCGGGCCCGCGGAAGGAGCGCTTGGTGTCGGCGGCGGTGGCGGCCGTGTGCGCCTTCAGCGCGCGCTGCAGCCGCTCCATGGTGGGGCGGTAGCGGCGCTTCGCCTCGGGATTGAGCGTGACCAGCGAGAAGCCGCTGCTGGCGTGCGGCTCGTCGGAGTGGTCCAGCCCCATCTCCTCGGCGATCGCGAGGAATCTGCGGTTGTGGTAGCGGCCTGCGCGGGAGGTGTCACGGACACCGCGGGCGGCCGCGATGCCGTGGACTGCCTCGTGCAGCAGTCGCTCGAAGGAGAGCTCGGCGCCACAGGCGGACGAGGACTCTCCGATCAGGGACTCGGGCGCGGCAAGGTCAGGCAGCTCGGGGTGGTACCGCTGAATGTCGGCCCACGCCTGCGCCAGCTCTGCGGCGAGAACAGGTGGTGTCGTGCTCACGTCGTGACAACGAGCCGAGGTGCCCCGGTGTTCCGATTCCGGGCCATTCCAAATTTTTTGCACGTACCAGTCAGTTCAGTCTGATGCGTCCCGACGAGGACGGGTGCGCCGAACTCAGGAGGAGTCGGTACGTAACGTCGACCAAAAAGCACCGGCCCCGGCGCGCGGCACCCGCCGCACGCCGGGGCCCGGAAGGCTTCGACGGCGAGATCAGTACGAGCGCGCCACGATCGCGAGGGTACCGGGAGCGTCGTCGGCGTCCGGGACGGACCCGTCCTCGGCCACCAGGCAGCGTACGGAGACGGCCTGCTCGGCCAGCTTCGCCTCGCCCTCCGGACCGAGGTCGGCCCACGGGATCCGCGCCCAGCCGCCGGCGACGGCGGCCTCGGCGGCCTCCTCGATGGTGGCGACGTCGGACGTACGGGCCTCGCGGCGCTCGCGGGACTCGCGCAGCAGCTGCGCCTGGTCCTCGTCCAGCACCTTGGGCAGCAGGTCGACGAGCGCGTCGATCTGGACCGGGGTCTTCCCGCCCGGGATCCGGCGGGCCAGCATCGCGGTGCCGGCCTCCAGGTCGCGGGGCCCGATCTCGATGCGGACCGGAACGCCCTTGAGCTCCCAGTCCACGGCGCGGCGGCCGAAGGGGGTGTCGACGCGGTCGTCGACGTGCACTCGGATGCCGGCGGCCTTCAGCCGGTCCCCCAGCTCGCGGACCTTGGCGACGGCCTCGTCACCCTTGATCGCCATGACGACGACCTGGACGTGCGCGAGACGCGGCGGGACGCGCAGGCCGTTGTCGTCGCCGTGGGACATGATCAGACCGCCGACCATGCGGGTCGAGACGCCCCACGAGGTCTGCCAGACGAGCTCCTGCTTGCCCTCCTTCGACAGGTACTGCGTGTTGAAGGCCTTGGCGAAGTTGGTGCCGAGCTCGTGGCTGGTGCCCATCTGCAGGGCCTTGCCGTCGCCCATCATGCCCTCGAGGGTGAGGGTGTTGATGGCGCCGGCGAAGCGCTCCTTGGCGGTCTTGCGGCCGAGCACGACGTCGATGCCGAGCACGTTCGTCATGAAGTCGCCGTAGACGTCACGGTGGATGCGGGCGGCGTAGTCGCGGGCGTCCTCGTAGGTGGCGTGGGCCGTGTGGCCCTCCTGCCAGAGGAACTCGCTCGTGCGGAGGAAGACGCGGGGGCGCATCTCCCAGCGGACCACGTTGGCCCACTGGTTGATCAGCAGGGGCAGGTCGCGGTAGCTCTGCACCCACTTGGAGAAGTAGTCGTTGATGATCGTCTCGGACGTGGGCCGGACGACGACCGGCTCCTCCAGCTCCTTGCCACCGCCGTGGGTGACGACCGCGAGCTCGGGGGCGAAGCCCTCGACGTGCTCGGCTTCCTTCGTCAGGTACGACTGCGGGATGAAGAGGGGGAAGTACGCGTTCTGGGCGCCCTGGTCCTTGATGCGGGCGTCCATCTCCTGCTGCATCCGCTCCCACAGGCCGTAGCCGTACGGTCGGATGACCATGGTGCCGCGGACCGGACCGTTGTCGGCCAGCTCGGCCTTGTTGATCAGATCCTGGTACCAGCGGGGGAAATCCTCCGCCTGCGGGGTGAGAACGGGTGCCTTTGCCATGCCGCGAATCGTACGGCGCCCGGCACAGGATGCGTGAATCGGGTGCCGCGCTCCTCTGGACGCGGGGGCGAATGGGGAGTTCTCTGGCAACGGGGGCTGGGGGGCGACACGGAATCAGGAGCGCTCATTCGATGACACCGACGCCGACCGCGACGCTCGTCGCCCGGGACTGGGCGGAAATCCAGGAACGGATGCTGGTACCGCTGTACGAGGCGGTCTACGACCGGCTGGAGGTCGGGCCGGGCGACCGGCTGCTGGGCCTCGACTGCGGGGCCGGCCTGGCCCTGCTGCTGGCGGCCGCGCGGGGAGCCGCGGCCACGGGCGTGGAGGCGGATCCGGCCAGGCGGGCGCTGGCCCGCGAGCGGCTGCTGGAGGTGCTGGCGCAGCCGCCGGCGGCGTCCTCGGCGGCCCGCCCCTACGACGCCCTGCTGGCCTTCTCGCCCGCGCCGGAGACCCTTGCCGCGGCCCTGCCGGCGGTGAGACGCGGCGGCGCCGTGGTGCTCGCCGACTGGGGTCCGGCGGAGCGCTGCACGGTGCCGTCGGTGCTGGGCGGCGGGCCCGCGCCCCGGGACCTGGACGCCGTCGTGGAGCGCGCCGGGCTGCGTCCCGACGGGTCGGGGCGGGTGTTCTGCCCCTTCGGCTACGCGGATGTGGACAGCGCGGTGCGGGGGCTGCTGTCGACGGGGCTGTACGACGGCGCGTCCGATGCCTCGCTGGCGGAGAAGGAGCTCGCCGAGGCGCTTCACCCCTTCGAGCGACCCGACGGCACCGTGTGGCTGCCGAACATCTTCCGGTACGTGATCGCCCGGGTGGCGTAACCGCCGCCACGTGACGGCATGACGAAGGGCCCCGACCGTGCGGGCTGGTGCCCGCGCCCGGTCGGGGCCCTTCGTCGCGGCTGTCGGCCTGTTACTTCATGAACTTCTTGAACTCGTCCGGAAGGTCGAAGTCCTGACCGCCCTGTCCGCCGGCGGGAAGGCCGAACGGGTTGGACGCGGCCGCCGGGTCGACCGTCTGCGGGCCCTGCTCGCGGCGGGCCGCCGCTGCGGCCTCCTCCTGCTTGCGCTTCATCGGGTTGCCGCTCTTGCGCTTGCCCTTGGCCTGCTTGACCTGCTTCTTCTGCCGACCGGGGCCGCCGCCCATCCCGGGGATGCCCGGCATGCCGGGCATGCCGCCGCCCTGGGCCATGCGGGACATCATCTTGCGGGCGTCGAAGAACCGCTCGACCAGCGACTTGACGGCGCTGACCTCGGTGCCCGAACCCTTGGCGATACGGGCGCGGCGCGAGCCGTTGATGATCGTCGGGTCCTGGCGCTCCGCCGGGGTCATCGACTTGATGATCGCGGCGGTGCGGTCGACGTCACGCTCGTCGATGTTGTTGATCTGGTCCTTGATCTGCCCCATGCCGGGCAGCATGCCGAGCAGCTTGGAGATGGAGCCCATCTTGCGGACCTGCTCCATCTGGGCGAGGAAGTCGTCGAGCGTGAATTCCTTGGGGCCCTTGGCGAGCTTGGCCGCCATCTTCTCGGCCTCGGCCTGCGAGAAGGTCTTCTCGGCCTGCTCGATGAGGGTGAGCATGTCACCCATGTCGAGGATCCGGCCCGCCATGCGGTCGGGGTGGAAGGCGTCGAAGTCGTCGAGCTTCTCGCCGTTCGAGGCGAACATGATCTGCTTGCCGGTGACGTGCGCGATGGAGAGCGCGGCACCACCGCGGGCGTCGCCGTCGAGCTTGGAGAGCACCACGCCGTCGAAGCCGACGCCGTCGCGGAAGGCCTCGGCGGTGTTGACCGCGTCCTGGCCGATCATGGCGTCGACGACGAAGAGGATCTCGTCCGGGCTGACGGCGTCGCGGATGTCCGCGGCCTGCTGCATCAGCTCGGCGTCGATGCCGAGGCGGCCGGCGGTGTCGACGATGACGATGTCGAACTGCTTGGTGCGCGCGTACTCGACGGAGTCCTTGGCGACCTGGACCGGGTCGCCGACGCCGTTGCCCGGCTGGGGGCCGTAGAAGGCCACGCCCGCGCGGTCGGCGACGACGGAGAGCTGGTTGACGGCGTTCGGGCGCTGGAGGTCGCACGCGACGAGGAGCGGGGTGTGGCCCTGCCCCTTCAGCCAGAGACCGAGCTTTCCGGCGAGGGTGGTCTTACCGGCACCCTGGAGACCGGCGAGCATGATCACGGTGGGGGCGGTCTTGGCGAAGCGCAGCCGCCGGGTCTCGCCGCCGAGGATGGTGACGAGCTCGTCGTTGACGATCTTCAGGACCTGCTGGCCCGGGTTCAGGGCCTTGCTGACCTCTTCGCCGCGCGCGCGTTCCTTGACGTTCGCGATGAAGGAGCGGACGACGGGGAGGGCGACGTCGGCCTCGAGGAGGGCGATACGGATTTCCCGGGCCGCTGCGTCGATGTCAGCCTCGGACAGCCGGCCTTTGCCGCGCAGGCCCTTGAAGGTATTCGCCAAGCGGTCGGAGAGCGTATCGAACACGGTGGTCGCGATTCCTCGGGTCGGGGGCGTTGTGGTCGTCCCCCAGGGTATCGGGCCCTTCCCCCGTCCGGGGACCTGCCTGCTCCCTGTACGGTTCCGCCGCTGCGCGGGGTCCGGGGGCGGAGCCCCGCGCAGCGGCGGCGCACCCTGCTACGAGAGGGCCGACTGCACCGCGGCCGCCAGGGCGGCCGCCTCCGCTGCATCCAGGGGTTTGCCCTCCGGGGTGGTCACGTACAGCGTGTCCACGGCGTTGGCGCCCAGCGTGGAGACGTGGGCGCTGCGCACCCTGACGCCCGCCGTCTCCAGGGCCCGGCCGATCCGGTGCAGCAGGCCGACGGCGTCGGGGGCCCGCACCTCCAGCACCGTGGCCAGTGAGGAGACGTCGGGCACGACGGTGACCCGGGGCGGCGGCGGGACGACCCCGCGGCGGCGCGGGTAGGCCGCCTCACGGTCGGCCAGCCTGGCCGGGACGTCCAGCGAGCCGTCCAGGGCGCGCACCAGGTCGGTGCGCAGCCGCGCGGCCTCGGGCAGCGCCCCGTACTCGGCGGCCACCCGCCACCGCAGTACCAGGACCTCGCCGAGGCGGTCCGGGAGCTCCACGGAGCGCAGGTCAGCCGCCCGTACGGTGAGCCGGTGCAGGGCCAGCACCCCGGCCGCCGCGGGGAGGACCCCCGGCTGGTCGGGCACCGCCACCACGAGTTCCACGCCGACCGCGTCCTCCTCCTGGCGGGTGTGGAGCGCCAGTACCGGCTCCCGGGTGCGCAGGGCCTCCACCGCCAGGCGTTCCTGCTCGGCGCTCGGGATCTCCGGTTCCCGTTCGGCGGGGGCCGCTCCGCGCAGCACGGCGGCGACGCGGGCGACGAGGTCCGCGACGAGCGAGCCGCGCCAGGCGCTCCAGGCGGCCGGCCCGGTGGCCAGGGCGTCCGCCTCGGTCAGGGCGTGCAGTATCTCCAGCGTGCCCACCGATCCGACGGCCTCGGCGACCGAGCGGACGGTGGCCGGGTCGTCCAGGTCCCGCCGGGTCGCGGTGTCGATCAGCAGCAGGTGGTGCCGTACGAGCGCGCCCAGCACGGTGGCGTCCCGGGCGTCGAAGCCGACCCGGGCGGCGACGTCCCGGGCGATGGTCTCCCCGGCCACCGAGTGGTCGCCCGGCCAGCCCTTGCCGATGTCGTGCAGGAGCGCGGCCATCAGCAGCAGGTCGGGGCGGCCGACCCGGCGGGTGAGGGCCGCGGCGCGCACGGCCGTCTCGATGAGGTGCCGGTCCACGGTCCAGGTGTGGACGGGGTTGCGCTGCGGGCGGCAGCGCACCCGCTCCCAGTCGGGGAGCAGCCGGGTAATCAGTCCTTCCGCCTCCATGGCCTCCCACACGGCCACCGTCGGCTCGCCCGCGCCCAGGAGCGTGAGCAGCTGTTCCCGGGCCTCGGCGGGCCAGGGCACCGGCAGTGCCTTCCCCTGCTGGGCGAGCCGGCGTACGGCGTGCGGTGACACGGGCAGTCCGGCCTGCGCGGCCGCCGCGGCCAGACGGAGGGGGAGTACGGCGTCGCGGTCCGGGCGGGCGGCCAGGGCCAGGACGGCCTCCCCGTCGGACTCCACCACGCCTTCGGCCAGGGGTGCCCGGGCGGCGGCGGTGGCGCCGCGGCCGCCGCCCAGCAGCCCGCGCAGCCTGGGCCGGGCGGCGCGGGCCCGCAGCACCCGTCCGACCTCGCGCCAGGTCACGTCGCCGGCGTACGCGACCACGCGCGCGGCCTCGTACACCTCGCGCAGCAGTGCGTCGGCGTCGAGCAGCCCGAGCTGCGCCGCGACCTGGTCCTGCTCCTGGAGCGAGAGCCGGTCGGTGGCCCGGCCGGTGACCAGGTGGAGGGCGTCGCGGGCGTCCAGGAGCCGCCGCCGGGCCTCGGCGAGGCCTTCGCGCGGGGCGTCCGCGAGCCAGGAGGCGGCGACGGCCCGCAGCGCGGTGACGTCCCGCAGCCCGCCGCGGGCCTCCTTGAGGTCGGGTTCGAGCAGGAAGCGGAGTTCCCCGGCGCGCTCGGCGCGCTCGCGGCACAGGGAGTGCAGCTCCGGGAGGCGTTTGGGCGCCTGGTTGCGCCAGTCGGCCAGTACGGCGGTCCGCAGGCCGGCGAGGAGACCGGCGTCGCCCGCGATCGTGCGGGCGTCCAGCAGGCCCAGGTGGACCTTGAGGTCCTCGGCGGCCGTCCGGCGGGCCTCGCCGGGGGTGCGTACGGAGTGGTCGAGGGCGACGCCGAGGTCCCACACCGGGTACCAGAGGCGGTCGGCCAGTGCGCCGAGAGCCGCGGGCTCCGCCTTGCCGTCGTGCAGCAGCAGAAGGTCGAGGTCGCTGCGCGGGGAGAGTTCGGCCCTGCCGTAGCCGCCCACGGCCACGAGGGTGGCGCCGCGGACGCCCGTCTCCCGTGCGGCGGTGGCGAAGAGGGCGTTCAGCCATGCGTCGGTCAGCCCGGCCAGGGCGGAACGCCGCGAGGGCCCGGACCGCGACTCCTCCTGGAGGAGTCGCAGCCGGGCCGCGGCGTACCCGCTGGGTCCCGAGTCGGCCGTGTGGTCCGTGGTGTCTTCGACGCTCGTCACCCAGGAGCTCCCGTCGCTAGAGCGCGTCCGCGCCGCGCTCGCCGGTGCGGACCCGGACGACCGAGTCCACGGGGACGCTCCACACCTTGCCGTCACCGATCTTGCCGGTCGACGCGGCGCTCACGACGACCCGGATGAGCTCTTCGGCGTCGGAGTCCTCGACCAGCACCTCGATGCGGATCTTGGGGACGAGGTCGACCTGGTACTCGGCGCCCCGGTACACCTCGGTGTGGCCGCGCTGGCGGCCGTAGCCGCTGGCCTCGCTGACCGTGAGGCCCTGCACTCCGAAGGTCTGGAGTGCTTCCTTGATCTCGTCCAGCTTGTGCGGCTTGACGATCGCGGTGATCAGCTTCATGCGTCAACCTTCTTGCTCGCGGCGGAGGGGGTGGGGGCGGCGGTGCTCCGCGCGGCGGCTCCGCCGCCGGCTCCGCTGAAGTCGTAGGCGGTCTCGGCGTGCTCGCTCTGGTCGATGCCGGTGACCTCGTCGTCCTCGGGGACCCGCATCCCGATGGTCTTGTCGAGGAGGAGGGCGAGCACCGCGGATGCCACCAGAGAGTAGGCGAGGACGGAGAAGACGCCGATCGCCTGCTTGCCGAGCTGCTCCAGGCCGCCGCCGTAGAAGAGGCCGGCGACGTCGGACTGGACCCCGCCGGTGGCGAAGAGGCCGACGAGCAGGGAGCCGACGACACCGCCGACGAGGTGGACGCCGACGACGTCGAGGGAGTCGTCGTAGCCGAACTTGTACTTGAGGCCCACGGCCATGGCGCACAGCAGACCGGCGATGGCGCCGACGGCGATCGCGCCGAGCGGGCTGACCGCGCCGCCCGCGGGGGTGATGGCCACGAGGCCGGCGACCGCGCCGGAGGCGGCGCCGAGGGTGGTGAACGAGCCGTGGCGCAGCTTCTCGTAGGCGAGCCAGGCGAGCATGGCGGCGGCGGTGGCGACCTGCGTGTTGACGAACATGACCGCGCCGACGCCGTCGTCGTTGCCCAGCCAGGAGCCGGCGTTGAAGCCGAACCAGCCGAACCAGAGGAGACCGGCGCCCAGCATCACGAGGGGGAGGCTGTGCGGGCGCATCGGGTCCTTCTTGAAGCCGACGCGCTTGCCGATGACGAGGATCACGCCGAGGGCGGCGGCGCCGGCGTTGATGTGGACGGCGGTGCCGCCGGCGAAGTCGATGACGCCCATCTCGAAGAGCCAGCCGCCGGCGCCCCAGACCCAGTGGGCGACGGGGAAGTAGACGACGGTGACCCAGAGGGCGGTGAAGAGGATCCAGGCGCTGAACTTCACGCGGTCGGCCAGGGCGCCGCTGATCAGGGCCGGGGTGATGACGGCGAACATCAGCTGGAAGACGGCGAAGACGTAGACCGGGATGGTGTAGCCGTCCCAGAGTTCGGTGATCCCGATGCCGCTGAGGCCCACGTAGTCGGAGTTCCAGCCGATGAGGGAGCCGGAGTCGGTGCCGAAGGCGAGGCTGAAGCCGTAGAGGACCCAGAGGATCGTGACGATCCCGAGGCTGATGAAGCTCATCATCAGCATGTTGAGGCTGCTCTTGACGCGGACCATGCCTCCGTAGAAGAAGGCGAGTCCCGGGGTCATCAGCATGACCAGGGCGGAGCAGATGAGCATGAACCCGGTGTTCGCGGCAGACAGCGTCGGGGCGTCTGCAGCGAGGGTCGTGATGGCTGATGCCATCGGCGTCTCCTCGTCGTCGGTACGTTCGCGTGCGGGCGATCGTGAAAACCTGAGCGGCGGCAGAAGGAACTGGCCGGTTATTGGCCATGAGATTCGCGCAGGCCGGTTTCCGGCGGCGCCGCTCGGTGTTTCGCTCCGATGACGAAGAGGTCTGCCGTGTTACGGCACCATGAACGACCGCGATCCCGCAGGGAGGGACCGCGACGGCGAGCAACCGCCTCCGCGAGAGCGGCGGCGGTTCAGCCGCACAGGGGTGGTGGGACCGGCCGCGGCAGTGACCCGGACGTCCTGGCTGGGGGAGCCTGATCGGGCTTCACGGGGTGACTGCCGCGGCCGGAGCCTGGGGGCGGCCGCTCGGGCCGTCAGACGGCCTCCGCGGCTTCGGGGAGCCGTGAGGCGAGGTGGTCGGTGAGCCGGACCACCTCGGCGACGTCGCCGTATTCACGGGCGGCGCTGTCGACGGTCTTGCGGAGGCGGGTGTTCACCCGTTCGGAGCGCACCTTTCCCGCCACGTCGAGGGCCCGGTCGACGAGGGCCGCGGCCTGCTCGGGTTCGCGCTGGAGCAGGTGGACGGTGGCCATGCCGATGAGGTTCAGGGCGTAAGAGCGCTGGTGCTCCTGGTCCTTCTCGAAGAGCTCGACGGCCCGTTCCATGACCGGTTCGGCGAGGGAGGCGTACATGGGGCTGCGCCCGGCGACGTAGGCCAGGTCCCGGTACGAGTGGGAGTTCTCGCCGTTCAGCTCGGCCTCGGAGAAGAAGCGGATCCAGTCGGGCTCCGGCTCGTCCGCGAAGCCCACGTCGGAGAAGGTGTCCTCGGCCATCCGCACGGCCCGCTTGCAGCGGCTGGGCTGGCCCATGTTGGCGTAGGCGCGGGCCTCCATCGCATACAGCATGGCCTGGGTGCGCGGGCCGGCGCAGTCGCGGCTGCCGTACTGCGCGAGGTGGATGAGTTCGAGGGCGTCCTCGGGCCGGCCCAGGTGGATCATCTGGCGGCTCATGTTGGAGAGGATGTAGGAGCCCAGGGGCTTGTCCCCGGCCTCCTTGGCCGCGTGCAGGGCGAGGACGAAGTACTTCTGCGCGGTGGGGTGCAGGCCGATGTCGTAGCTCATCCAGCCGGCCAGCTCGGCCAGCTCCGCCGCGACCTTGAACAGCCGCTTCATCACGGGGGCGGGGTGGTTCTCCTGGAGCAGGTCGGTGACCTCGTGGAGCTGGCCCACGACGGCCTTGCGGCGCAGGCCGCCGCCGCACTGGGCGTCCCACTGGCGGAACATCACCGTGGTGGCGTCGAGGAGGTCGAGTTCCGGTTCGGAGAGCCGGGGCGGGCGGTGGCCGCCGAGGGCCCCCGTCGGCCCCGCCCCGCGCGGTCCCGGGTCGGCGGCCGGGGCCGGGACGAGCCAGCGCTGCATGGGCTCGATGAGGGCGGGACCGGCGGAGAGCGCGAGGGAGGTCCCGAGGAAGCCGCGGCGCGCCAGCATCAGGTCGCTGCGGGAGAACTCGCCGAGCAGTTCGACGGTCTGCGGGCCCGCCCAGGGGAGGTCCACCCCGGACACGGAGGGGGTCTGGTGGGCGGTGCGCAGGCCGAGCTGTTCGATGGCGACGACGGAGCCGAAGCGCTCGGAGAACAGTTCGGACAGGATGCGCGGGACGGGCTCGCGGGGCTGTTCGCCGTCCAGCCAGCGGCGCACCCGGGAGGTGTCCGTGCTGATGTGGTGGGCGCCCATCTGCCGGGCCCGGCGGTTGACCTGCCGGGCGAGCTCGCCCTTCGACCAGCCGCTGCGGACGAACCACGAGGTCAGCTGGTCGTTCCGCGCAGCAGCACCCTCGATCGTTCCGCTTGCGCCGTTGCCGCTCACTGGAACGCCCCCATCCGCTCAGCCTCTTCCTTACGAAACCCTGGCCGGGACGCCGAGCGTCTCCACGGACCTTCACAGGTCCTTCACGCATTGCCTCCGGCATAACCACGCACGGGCCCGCCTCGGGGTTCGTGCACCGAAAGTAATCCTACGATCACCCCTTCGGCGAGGTCGTTCGCGGAAACGCCACCATTCGCCACCCCTTCGAATGAACTCGCCACCGGCCAGGCGCGATTCACTTGACACGAAGGCGAAACGGACCGGTTGGACTGGAGTGCGCCCGGGGCGCGCGCGGCGAGGAGTGCGCCGGGCGGGTGCGGCGGGCACTCCCCCGGCGACCGCGCGGCGGACCGGTGCGCGGCGCCGGCGGCGGGCACTCTGACGTCCTCACCACAGGCGTCGTAACCACCGGCGCGTCCGACCCGTTGGAGGGGGCATGGGCATGGGCTTCACGATCGGCAGCAGCCGCGGCACCAAGGAGTTCCGTTCCGGTACCCGGCGCCGCGGCCGGACCTCGGAGTGCACGGCGGTGGCGGAGTACACCGGCTTGTGGGGCTGGGACGTGGTCCCCGGGGCGCGTGCCGCGGCGCCCTCCCGGGACTGCTCCTGCGGGGACGGCCGGTGCGCCGCGCCCGGAGCGCACCCCCTGCCCTTCGCCCCGACGGTCCCGGCCGGTGCCACCCTCGACGAGGTCACGGAGGCCTGGGCCGACTGTCCGGGCGCCGCGATCCTGCTCCCGGTGGGCCGCGCCTTCGACGTCATCGAGGTGTCCGAGGAGGCCGGGCGGCGGGCCCTGGTACGGCTGGAGCGGATGGGCCTGCCGCTCGGCCCGGTCATCGTCACGGCGGGCGGCCGGGCGCAGTTCTTCGTGGCCCCCGGCGCGGCGGCGGAGCTGCCGCAGCTGCTGTACCGGATGGGCTGGGACGACGCCGACCTGGACCTGCGCGCCCTGGGCCCGGGGGCCTTCGTGACGGCCCCGCCCTCCGACCGGGCCGGGCTCGGCCAGTCCGGCTGGCTGCGGCCGCCCGCCCTCGACTGCGCCGGGGGCCCGCCGCAGGCCCGGCTGCTGCTGGGCACCCTGGCGTACATCTGCCACCGGTTCCGCCGCTGAGGGCCCCGTACGCGCCGGTGCCCCCGCGTTCCTCAGGGAAGGCGGGGGCACCGGTACGTACGGAAGGCTTCGCTCAGTCGCCGATCAGGGCGTCCACGAACGCCTCGGGCTCGAAGGGGGCCAGGTCGTCCGCGCCCTCACCGAGGCCGATGAGCTTGACCGGGACACCCAGTTCGCGCTGGACGGCGACGACGATGCCGCCCTTGGCCGTGCCGTCGAGCTTGGTCAGCACGATGCCGGTGATGTCCACGACCTCGGCGAAGACCCGCGCCTGGGTCAGGCCGTTCTGCCCGGTGGTGGCGTCCAGGACCAGCAGGATCTCGTCCAGCGGGCCGTGCTTCTCGACGACGCGCTTGACCTTGCCGAGCTCGTCCATGAGGCCGGTCTTGGTGTGGAGGCGGCCGGCGGTGTCGATGAGCACGACGTCGGCGCCCTCGGCGATGCCCTCCTTGACCGCGTCGTAGGCGATCGAGGCCGGGTCGCCGCCCTCGGGGCCGCGCACGGTACGGGCGCCCACGCGCTCGCCCCAGGTCTGCAGCTGGTCGGCGGCGGCGGCGCGGAAGGTGTCGGCCGCGCCGAGCACCACGCTGCGGCCGTCGGCGACGAGCACCCGGGCCAGCTTGCCGGTGGTGGTGGTCTTGCCGGTGCCGTTGACACCGACGACCATGATCACGCCGGGGGTGTCCTCGCCGCTCTCCGTCTTCACGGCGCGGTCGAAGTCGGTGCCGACCAGCGTCAGCAGCTCTTCCTTGAGCAGGGCGCGCAGGTCCGCCGGGGTGCGGGTACCGAGGACCTTGACCCGCTCGCGGAGCCGCTCGACGAGCTCCTGGGTGGGCACGACACCGACGTCGGCGACGAGGAGGGTCTCCTCGATCTCCTCCCACGTGTCCTCGTCGAGGTGCTCGCGCGAGAGCAGCGTGAGCAGCCCCTTGCCGAGGGAGTTCTGCGACCGGGCGAGGCGGGCGCGCAGCCGGACGAGGCGGCCGGCGGTGGGCTCGGGCACCTCGATCGCGGGCGCGGCCGGGGCCTCCGGCTCGGCGACCGGCGCTTCGACGGGGGCCGTGGCCTCCGGGAGTCCGACCTCCTCGATCGTGCGGCGCGGCTCTTCCGCCGTCTCTACGGCGTCCTCCCCCACCTGCGGCTCGGCAGGCGGGGCAGTGATGGTCGGCGTGCTCGGCGGTGCCGGGGGCGGCAGCTGCTTCTTCTTGCGGCTGCTGACCACGAGCCCGCTGATCGCGCCGACCGCGACCAGGGCGATGACTAGAGCAAGGATGAGGATGTCCATAACCCCCCCAGTATCGGCCACGGCCGCCTCGGAGCCGGGAACCCGGGCGCTCGGACCAGGACGTAAGCCTCCGTTTGTGGTTTTAGCAGCAAATCTACGATGATGAGCGACTTCCCCTCACACCCCCCAGGGAGCAGCCGCATGCCTGCCGAGCCCGCCGACGGCGGAAACGAAACCGCGATGGAGACCCGCGGTCTGGAGCCCGTCCCGGACGACGAGCGCGGCGGCAGGGTCCGCGAGCTGGTCCCCACCTGGGTAGCCGCCAACATCAGCGTGCTGCTGCTGACCATGGGCGCGGGGCTGGTGATCTTCAACGGGCTGAACATCTGGCAGGTGCTCGTCGTCGCCGTCGCCGCGCCGGTCGTCTCGTACGGGATCGTCGGCCTGATCTCGATCGCGGGCAAGCGCGGCGGGGCTCCCGGCATGGCCCTCTCGCGGGCGGTGTTCGGGCAGCGCGGCAACCTCTTCCCGGGCGCGCTGATCTGGGTGGCCCGCTGGGGCTGGGAGACCATCAACGCGGTCAGCGGCGCCTACGCCGTGCTGACCGTGCTCGACCTGCTCTTCGGGATCAAGAGCAACACCGCCCTCATCGTGGTGACCCTGCTGTTCTTCGTGGGCTGCACCTTCGTGGTCTCGGGCCTCGGCATCAGCGCCCTGCGGGTGTGCTCGACGTGGTCGACGTACCTCTTCGGCGGCTTCAGCGTGCTCGTCCTCGGCTACCTGCTCTTCACGACGGACTGGGCGGCCGTCTTCGGCAAGCCGGCCGGCTCCACCGCGATGATGGTCGCGGGCATCGGCACGATCGCGGCCGGTGGCATCAGCTGGGTGCCCTCGGGGCCCGACTTCACCCGCTACCTGCCACGCACCGCCTCTTCGAGGGGCGTGGTCGGCGCGACGATCGGCGGCGCCGGCATCGTCGTGCTCCCGATGGTCCTGATGGGTGCGGTCATGGCCGTGGGCACCCCGGACCTGGCCACCGCCCAGGACCCGGTCTCCTTCATCGGCGAGCTGCTGCCCACCTGGATCGCGGTCCCGTACCTGCTGATCGCGCTGGTCGGCATGCTGCTGATCAACTCGATGTCCATGTACTCGGCCGGCTTCACCGCGCAGACCCTGGGCATCAAGGTCCCGCGCGCATGGGCGGTCAGCGTCAACGCGGTCATCAGCCTGGTCTTCGGCTTCCTGCTGATGGTGGTCGCGACCAGCTTCTTCGGCTCCTTCATCTCCTTCCTGACCCTGCTGGCGGTGGCCTTCTCCGCGTGGATCGGCGTCTTCGGCGTGGACATGCTGCGCCGCACGGGCTACGACGGTCCCGCGCTGCTCGACACCACGCGGACCAGCGCCTACTGGTACAGGGGCGGCTTCGCCTGGCAGGCCATGACGGCGTGGGCGGTCGCCCTGGTGGTGGGACTGCTCTTCACCGAGGTGGACTGGTTCGGCGGGCCGCTCGCCGGCACCTGGATCGGGCAGAACGGCCTCGGCTGGGTCGCCGGGATCGTGACCTCCGGCGCGCTGTACGCCGTACTGCCGCGGACGGCGCCCACCCGTCCGGCCCCCGCGCCGGAGCGGGAGCCCGAGCCCGAGCCCGCCGGATCCCTGTCCAACTGACGCCACGTCAGCTACCGTCCCCCTTCGCCGGCCCCATCCATCCGGCGAAGGGGGACTTCTCCATGCCCATCACCGTGGCCCGGTTCAATCTCGTCGACCCGAACGGCACGCCCGAGTCCCTCTCCGCCCGCTACAGGGCCGCGCTGGAGATGGCCCGCTACGCGGACGACCGCGGGATCGACACCGTCCAGACCGAGGAGCACCACGGGACGGACAACAACTGGCTGCCCTCCCCCTTCGCCTTCGCGGGCGCGGTCTTCGGTGCGACCCGCCGGATCGCCGTCACCGTCTCGGCGATCATCGGCCCGCTGTACGACCCGCTGAAGGCCGCCGAGGACATCGCCGTCCTCGACCTGCTGAGCGGCGGACGCCTGGTCACCGTCGCGGGCATCGGCTACCGCCCCGAGGAGTACGAGCAGCACGGTGTGGAGTGGGGCCGGCGCGGCCGGCTCCAGGACGAGCTGCTGGAGACCCTGCTGAAGGCCTGGACCGGCGAACCCTTCGAGTACCGCGGGCGGACGGTACGGGTCACCCCGACGCCCTTCACCCGGCCGCACCCGCTGCTGCTGGTGGGCGGCAGCTCGGAAGCGGCCGCGCGGCGCGCCGCCCGGCTCGGGCTGCCCTTCTTCCCCAGCGCGCACCTGCCGGAGCTGGAGGCGTACTACACGGCGCGGCTGGCGGAGTACGGCACGGAGGGTTTCTGCATGATGCCGGCGGCACAGACCCCGCTGCTGCACATCGCGGAGGACCCGGACCGGGTGTGGGCCGAGTACGGGGAGCACTTCCTGCACGAGGCGGGCACGTACGCGTCGTGGCAGTCCAAGGACATCCGCAGCGCCGTGCGGTCGGCGGCGCGCTCGGTGGCGGAGCTGCGCGCGGAGGGCGTCTACCGGGTACTGACCCCGGACGAGGCGGTCGCCTACGGCCGGGGCGCGGGCGAGGCGGGCAACCTGGTGCTGCACCCGTTGTGCGGCGGGATGCCGCTGGACGAGGGCTGGCGCAGCCTGCACCTGCTGTGCGAACGGGTACTGCCCCGGCTCAAGGGCTGAGCCGGGGCAGTACCGAGGAGAAGGGGTGTGGCGGGGATGGTCACCCCATCTCCTCCAGCGCCTTGCCCTTGGTCTCCGGCACCCACTTGAGGACGAACGGGATCGAGAGCAGTGCGAAGACGGTGTAGATCACGTAGGCACCGGACAGGCTCCAGTCCGACAGGGACGGGAACGAGACGGTGATGAGCCAGTTGGCGATCCACTGGGCCGAGGCGGCGACGCCGAGCGCCGCGGCACGGATGCGGTTGGGGAACATCTCACCCAGCAGCACCCAGACCACCACGCCCCAGGACAGGGCGAAGAAGAGCACGAAGGCGTGCGCGGCGACCAGGGCCACCGTGGCCTGGGCGTCGGGCATGGTGATGTCGTCGCCGGTGCCGATCGTGAAGGAGAACGCCCACGCGCACAGGCCGAGGGAGAGGGCCATGCCCGCCGAGCCGATGAGGGCGAGCGGCTTGCGGCCGATCCGGTCGACGAAGATCATCGCGATCACCGTGCCGACGATGTTGATGATCGACGTGGTGAAGGAGTACAGGAACGAGCTGCTCGGGTCGATGCCGACGGACTGCCACAGCGAGGAGCTGTAGTAGAAGATCACGTTGATGCCGACGAGCTGCTGGAAGACCGAGAGGCCGATGCCGACCCAGACGATGGGCAGGAAGCCGAAGCGGCCGCCGAGCAGGTCCTTGAAGGTGGACTTGGTCTCGGAGTGCATCGCGTGCTCGATCTCGCGGACGCGCCCGTCCAGGTCGACCTTCGAGCCCTCGACCTCGGCCAGCACCTTCTTGGCCTCGTCGGTGCGGCCGACGGAGACCAGGAAGCGCGGGGACTCCGGGATGACGAAGGACAGCAGGCCGTAGAGCACGGCCGGGACGACCATGACGCCCAGCATCCACTGCCAGGCCTCCAGGCCGCCGATCTCCCCGCGCTGGTCGCCGTCGGCGAGGTTGAGGATGCCCCAGTTGACGAGCTGGGAGATGGCGATGCCGGTGACGATGGCGGCCTGCTGGAAGGAGGCGAGCCGGCCGCGGTAGGCGGGCGGGGAGACCTCGGCGATGTAGGCGGGGCCGATGACGGAGGCCATGCCGATGCCGAAGCCGCCGATCACGCGCCACATGGCGAGGTCCCAGAGGGCGAAGGGCAGGGCCGAACCGATGGCGCTGGCGGTGAAGAGGACGGCCGCGATCTGCATGCAGCGGATTCGGCCGATCCGGTCGGCGAGCCGGCCCGCGGTGGCGGCGCCGATGGCGCAGCCGATCAGCGCGGCGGCGATCACCTGGGCGAGCGCTTCCGAGCCGACGTCGAAGCGCTCGCGGATCGCGACGACGGCACCGTTGATGACGGAGCTGTCGTACCCGAAGAGGAAGCCGCCCATGGCAGCGGCCGCCGTGATGAAGATGACGTGGCCGAGGTGGTCGGGCCGGGGCGAGGATCCGCCGCCGGGCGCCGGGTTCTGCGCAGTGCTGCTGGTCAAGGTGTGCTCCGTGGGGGTTTCGTCCGTCCTTACAGTGGCGCACAGTTCAAGATCGGGCACCACCCGAAGGCGGGGGACAGCGGAGCGAGCCTATGCGTTCAGTTTTTGAAGTCAATACCTGGAATGAACTTCTTATGGAGCGCAGAGCTCACCCAATGAATTCACTTCTTGAACTAAAGGTCCGTCAGCGCAGCCGCTGGCTGATGACCTTGGAGACTCCGTCGCCCTGCATGGAGACGCCGTAGAGCGCGTCGGCGACCTCCATCGTCCGCTTCTGATGGGTGATCACGATCAGCTGTGAGCTCTCCTGGAGTTCCTCCATGATCCGGATGAGTCGCTGCAGGTTGGTGTCGTCCAGGGCGGCCTCGACCTCGTCCATCACGTAGAACGGGCTGGGGCGCGCCTTGAAGATCGACACCAGCATGGCCACGGCCGTCAGGGAGCGCTCGCCGCCGGAGAGCAGCGACAGGCGCTTGACCTTCTTACCCGGGGGGCGGGCCTCCACATCCACCCCGGTGGTCAGCATGTTGTCCGGGTCGGTCAGCACCAACCTGCCCTCGCCGCCCGGGAACAAGCGTGAGAACACCCCCTCGAATTCCCGGGCGGTGTCCCGGTAGGCCTCGGTGAAGACCTGCTCGACGCGCTCGTCGACCTCCTTCACCACTTGAAGGAGATCGGCCCGTGTCTTACGGAGGTCCTCCAGCTGCTCGCTGAGGAACTTGTGGCGCTCCTCCAGCGCCGCGAACTCCTCCAGGGCCAGCGGATTGACCTTGCCGAGCTGCTGGTACGCCCGTTCGGCCGCCTTGAACCGCTTCTCCTGCTGCGCGCGGACGAAGGGGCCGGGCCGGTTGCGCGGGTGCTCGGGGTCCTGCGGCAGCTCCTCGCCGTCGGCCGGCGGGGACGGCGGGACCGGCTGGTCGGGGCCGTACTCGGCGACGAGCGCGAGCGGCTCCATGCCGAACTCGTCCAGCGCCCTGGCCTCCAGGGCCTCGATGCGCAGCCGCTGCTCGGCGCCGAGCACCTCGCCGCGGTGGACGGAGTCGGTGAGCTTGTCGAGCTCCCCCTTCAGGTCGCGGCCGCCGTTGCGCGCGTCGGCGAGCTCGCGCTCGCGCAGCCCCTTGGCCCGTTCGGCCAGGGTGCGCTCCTCCTCGGCCCGGTGGAGGGACACCTCCACATGGGCGAGGAGCTGGCGGGCCCCGTCGGCGACCGCTCGGGCCACGTCCGCCTCGTGGATCCGGCGGGCCCGGCGGCGTTCGGCGCGGGCCCGGGCCTCGCGCTCCGCGCGGGCCGCCCGGTCGAGGGAATCGGCCCGCCCGGCCAGCCCCTTGACCCG
Organism: Streptomyces sp. NRRL S-378; assembly: GCF_000720645.1. NCBI lineage: Bacteria > Bacillati > Actinomycetota > Actinomycetes > Kitasatosporales > Streptomycetaceae > Streptomyces > Streptomyces sp. NRRL S-378. The sequence goes on along the minus strand of NZ_JOBX01000007.1, from coordinate 65,330 downwards.
CTCCTCATGGGTCCGCAGCTGCAGCCGGGCCTCCATCTCGGTCTGGCGGGCGTTGGCCCCGTCGGCCGCGAGCCGGTCCCGGCGGGAGCTGTCCGGCTCCTCCTCCACCGGCATCTCCTCGGCGACGGCGAGCCGCTCCGCGCACTCCTCGACCTCGGCCAGCGCCTGTTCCAGGGCGTCCTGGGCCTTGGCCGCCGCGCCGGCTGCGCGCTCGGCCTCGCCGACGGCGCCCTTCGCCTGCCCGGCGAGCCGTCCGAGCTGCTGGGCCACCCCGGCCCGGGCCTGTTCCGCGGCGCGCCGCCGCTCGGCGAGCTCCTCGACGAGGGCAGCCGCGTCCTGCCGTCGGGTCTGCGCGCCGGCCTGGGCGGCGGCGAGCTCCTCGCACCGCGCGCCCAACCGGGTCAGCTCCGCCGCGGCGTCGTCCACGGCTGCCTGCACCTCGATCAGGCTGGGCGCGCCGGCGGACCCGCCGTGCGCGAGGTGCGCGCCGAGGACGTCGCCCTCGACGGTCACGGCCACGGTGTCGGGACGCTGCGCGACGTACGCCTCGGCCTCGTCGAGGGTGCCGACGACGACGTGGTCGCGCAGCACCCACGCCAGCGCCCGCCGGACCTCGTCGTCCCCACCCACCAGCGCCGCGACGGGTACGGGCCGCGCCACCCCGGCCGAAGCCCCCGTCTCGTGGGCCTGCGCCGCCGCCGCGCCGTTCCCGGCCCGAGCGCCGGCCGCGGCGTCCGCCGCGGGCACCCGTACCGGCCCCTCGCCCCCGGCCGGCAGGCCCTTCCCCGGGAAGCCGGCGGCACCGGGCGCAGCCGCGGTCACCGACCCGGCCCCCGGCCCCGGCGGGGCCTCGTCCACCGGAGCCGCCCCGGCCCGGGGGCACTGCTCCGGGACTCCGGCGGCGGGCCCCGGAGCCCGGCCGGGCAGGGGTGCGGGACCGCCCGCGGCAGACGCAGGCCCAGCCCCCTGCACCGGCACCGCCGGAGCGCCCTCGGCCGCGGCCCCGCCCGGGAGGAGAGCCGGCGCAGCCGGTCCGCCCGCGTCCGCGGCGTGCCCTCCGGGGACGGCCCCCGGCGGGGCCGGAGCAGCCCCGGGCCCGGAGCCCTGGACCGGCAGGGCTGCCGGCATGCCCGCACCCCCGCCCGGGAGGGCGGTCGGCGGGGTGATGAGGAGCGTGGCGCGGCCCGCGTCCGCGTCGCGCAGGTGGCGGATCGCCCCGGCCGCCGCCGACGGGGAGGACACCGCCAGCGCGTCAGCCGCCGAGCCCAGCGCGGCGGCCACCGCCGCTTCGTACCCCGGGGTGACCGACAGCCGCTCCGCCGCCGGCCCGAGCACCCCGGCCAGCCGCTCGCGGGCCGCCAGCAGCGCCCCCGTACCGTCCTTGCGGCGCAGCCCCAGCGCCAGCGCGTCCCGGCGGGCCGACACCGCCGCGCGCGAGCGCTCCGCCGCCGCCAGCGCCTCGCGTGCGGCGCTCAGCCCGGCCTCGGCCTCCTTCAGCTCCGCCCGCGCGGCCTCGTGGTCCGTCTCCGCCGACGGGTCGTCGAGCCCGCCGACCTCCTCCGCCAGCGCCTCGTACTCGGCCTGTGCGGCCTCGGCCCGGCACCGCGCCTCGTCCCGCGCCAGCGCGAGCCGGTCGATCTCCGCCTGGGCCGCCCCGGCGCGGGAGCGGGCCGCGCCGAGCCGCCCGGTCAGCCGGGCCAGCCCCTCGCGCCGGTCGGCGATGGCCCGCGCGGCGTCCCGCAGCCGGCGTTCCTCTTCGGCCAGCTCCCGTTCCAGCTCCGCACGGTGCCCGGTGGTGTCCTCCAGGGCTCGGGAGGCCGCTTCCAGGGCGGCCGTCAGCTCGGCCTCCTGTTCGCGGATCCGCTCCGCCTCCCGTTCCATGTCCTCGGGATCGCGCCCCCTGCGCTCCTCCTCGACGGGGGCCGTCGCGCTCTTGACCCGCGCGTCGGCGAGGGACGCGGTGCCCCGTACCCGCTCGGCGAGCTGCGACAGGTCGTACCAGGTCTGCTGCGCCCGCCCGAGCCTCGGCGCGAGTTCCCGTACGGCCTCCTCCAGCTCGGCCTCGCGCCGCAGCGCCGCCGCCAGCTGCGCCTCGGCAGCCTCCTTGCGCGCCTTCAGCGCGGCCTCGTCCGCGATCTCCGCGTCGAGCGCGCGCCGCAGGGCGACCAGGTCGTCGGCGAGCAGGCGCAGCCGCGCGTCGCGCAGGTCGGCCTGGATCACGGCGGCCCGGCGGGCGACCGCGGCCTGGCGGCCCAGGGGCTTGAGCTGCCGGCGCAGTTCGTCACCCAGGTCCTGCACGCGGGCGAGGTTGGCCTGCATCGCGTCGAGCTTCCGCAGCGCCTTCTCCTTGCGCTTGCGGTGCTTCAGCACGCCGGCCGCCTCCTCGATGAAGGCCCGGCGGCCCATGGGGTCGGCGTGCAGGACGGAGTCCAGCTGGCCCTGCCCGACGATGACGTGCATCTCGCGGCCGATGCCGGAGTCCGAGAGCAGTTCCTGGATGTCGAGCAGCCGGCAGGTGTCACCGTTGATCTGGTACTCGCTGCTCCCGCCGCGGAACATGATCCGGGTGATGGTGACTTCGGCGTAGTCGATGGGCAGCGCGCCGTCGGAGTTGTCGATCGTCAGGGAGACCTCGGCGCGCCCGAGCGGCGGGCGTCCCGTGGTCCCCGCGAAGATGACGTCCTCCATCTTCCCGCCGCGCAGGGACTTGGCCCCCTGTTCGCCCATGACCCAGGACAGCGCGTCGACGACGTTGGACTTGCCCGAGCCGTTCGGACCGACGACACACGTGATGCCGGGCTCGAAGCGCAGGGTGGTGGCGGAGGCGAAGGATTTGAAGCCACGCAGGGTCAGGGACTTGAGGTGCACGCCGCCGGACTCTACCTTTCACGTTCGGTTTCACCCATGAAGGTGCAGGGCACGATCGACGTCAAAGGCATCAGGCCCCCCACCCGGCCCTGTGGTCCCTGGTGCGGAGTCCAAAGAAAGAAGGGACGCCGGAGCGTCCCTTGCAGATCATGCGGGCTGGATTCGAGCGACGAGTGAGCGCGGATCAGGTGAGCGCAGGCTCCGCCTGGGGTACGTCGATGTCGATGCTGTCCAGCAGCGAGTCTCCGTCGTGCTGAGCGGCGGCCGCGTTCAGCGCGTCATTTTCGGACTGAATCCGTACGAGCTCGGACTCGAGGTCCTGGACGCGCTGCTGAAGCCGTCGCATCTCGGCGAGGAGTCGCGGGTCGGAACCGCCGACGTAACCGAGAAGCGCCTTTGCCATGATGGATGGTCCTCCACACTGAGTGACCGACCGAAGCGGTGTGGGTCGTGAGGGAATCGCACCCGCGGATGTCCGGCAGCGACTGTCAGTCACTGCGCTTACTACTGCCAGCACTGCCAAACAGCTCAGGTGCGCGGGGCTTCCAGCGTCTCACCAAAAAGTTTGACGGTCAACACGATCACGCCCCGTATCGGCGGGCAGCCCGGGCCCCGCAAGGGGCGTGGAGATCATCCTCATCTCCGAGCCTTCCACGGATCGTCCGCCGCGGCAACGCGTCGGCGACGAATGCCCAGTTCCGACCGGGTCCGGACGATCAGAGATGTGATGAGTTCATGATCAGTCGATCGCTCATCGCATCCCGAATCCGTCGTAGCCACCGCGCGGTGTCCCCCAGATCTCTGTCACCCCGTCCACCCTGCCGGGCGTGTCGGCGGAGCGCAGCCAGTCGAGCAGGCGGTGGCAATTCTCACGTTGACCTTCGGCGACCACCTGTACCCGCCCGTCGTCGAGGTTGAGCGCGAAGCCGACCACCCCGCCGATCTCCAGGGCGTTCTCCCTGGTGAACCAGCGGAAGCCCACTCCCTGCACACGGCCGCGCACCCAGGCGGTCAGACGGACGTCTTCGTTCATGCGCGAACGCTATCCGGGCGGCCACTTTCCGGTCACATCGCCCCCGGGTCCCCATGGCGTACAGTCGCGCACCAACGAACTCACCCATTTGGGTGGGTAAGGGATGATCTTGCTCCGGTCAGGAAGGCACGACACCGATGGGACGTCACCGGCTCCCCGCCCCGCCGCGCCGCGGCGGCATGCACGGCACCGCCCTGCGCACCGGCCTGCTCGGGGTCTCGGTCGCCGTCGCCCTCGGCACCGCCGCCGTCACCACCGGCATGGTCCCGGTCGGCGGCTCCTTCCCCTATGTGGGGGTGAGCGGCACGGACACGGCCGTGAACGCCACCGCCACGAAGGCCGCAGCCAAGGCCACCCCCACCCCCGACCCGCTGCTCCAGCGGCAGGGCGGCCTCGCGAGCCTGTCGGGCCACGCCCCCGCGACGTCCGGCGCGCCCACCGCTCCGGCGACGCCGTCGGCCTCCCACACGCCGTCGGCCTCCCCTTCGCCGTCGGCCTCCCCCACGCCGTCGGCTTCGCCGACCCCTTCCGCGTCCCGGGCGCCCAAGGCGGCGCCCAGCACCACGCCGCCCGCGTCGCCGAGCACCGCGCGCAGGACGCCTGCCGCGCCGGCCCCCTCCCCCGAGGCGCCGAAGAAGACCCAGGCGCCGGCCACCACCGAGCCGGCACCGGCGCCGACCCCCACCGCCACCGCGACCCGGCCGAGCCTGGACGGGCACTCCGCGGAGGAGGACGCCGTGGTCGCCCTGGTGAACCAGGAGCGCGCCCAGGCGGGCTGTGGACCGGTCCGCGCCAACCCGCCGCTGGCGGCGCTGGCCGGCGCCTTCAGCAAGGACATGGCCACCCGCGGCTTCTTCGGCCACGACGACCCCGACGGGAACACCCCCTGGGACCGGGCCGCCAAGGCCGGCCTCTCGGGCCTCGGCGGCGAGAACATCGCCCGCGGCCAGGGCGACGCCGATGCCGTGATGAAGGCCTGGATGAACAGCCCGGGCCACAAGGCCAACATCCTCAACTGCGAGTTCCGCACCTTGGGCGTCGGGGCGCACTTCGCCGTCGGCGGCCCCTGGTGGACCCAGGACTTCGGCTTCTGACGCACCCCGCTGCGGGCGGGGCCACCGGCCGCAGCCCCGAACGCCCGGAAGGGGCCGGGTCGCGGACCCGGCCCCTTCTTCTGCTGCGTCGTGGGCCGGCAGGCGCAGGGCCTCAGGCGGTCGCCGCCGCCAGGATCGCGCGGCCCGCGAGCACGACGCGGGTGTGCTCGGCCACGCGGCGGCCCAGGTGCTCCGCCGTCGCGATGTCGGCCTTGTGCACCGCGTCCGCGCCCTCGTCGGAGTTGGACTGGGCGGCCGCGCCGGAGAAGAAGCCCAGGCGGTTGAGGTCGTTCTCGGAGGCCGTGCTGGAGTTCCAGCCCGGCTTCAGGCCCAGGTTGACCCAGTTCATGCCGTGCTGCGCGGCCAGGACCTGGAAGAACTGCAGCGTGTGCAGCTTGTCGCCGCTCTTCGAGGCGGAGTTGGTGAAGCCGGCCGCGACCTTGTCCTGCCAGGCGTCCCCGAACCAGCGCTTCGAGGAGGCCTCGGCGAAGACGTGGAAGGCGCCCGAGGCGGTGCCCATGTACGTCGGGGAACCGAAGACGATCGCGTCGGAGGCGTCGAGCAGCTCCCACTGCGCGTCGTCGATCTCGTCGACCTTGATCAGGTGGACGGTCGCCCCGGCGTCCACGGCGCCGCTGCGGACCGCCTCCGCGACGACGGCGGTGTGGCCGTAGCCGGAGTGGTAGGCGATCGAGACGACGGGGGTGTGCGTGATACCGGACAAGGCTGATCTCTCCCTCGGGAAGACTCCCGTCGCGGCACGGGCCGTGCTGCGACGAGGAAAAGAGAATCACTAACTTTTCGAAAGCGCAAGCTGCGGGTTAGCGCTGCCCGGGAGTACGCTTGTTCCATGGAGATCCCCGCCTGTACCGAAGCCCACGAGTCCGAGCAGCCGTTCGACGTCTTCGCTCGCGCCTGCCCGTCCCGCGAGACGCTGGAGCACGTCACCGGCCGCTGGGGCAGCCTCACCGTGGGCGCGCTGCGCGAGGGTCCGTGCCGGTTCAACGAGCTGCGCCGCCGGGTGGAGGGCGTGAGCGAGAAGATGCTTTCGCAGACGCTGCACGCGCTGGAGCGCGACGGCATAGTCAACCGTGAGGCGCAGCCGACCAACCCGCCGCGCGTCGACTACGAACTGACCCCTCTCGGCATCGAGGTCGCGGACCGGCTCCTCGCGCTGATCCACCACCTCGAGGAGAACATGTCGGTGGTCCTGACCGCCCGGGAGACCTACGAGGAAACGCGCGGCGGCCGCTGACAGCGCGGGCAGAAGTAGCTCGACCGGTTCATCCACGGCCGGCGGCGCACCGGGGTGCCGCAGCGCCGGCAGGGCTCGTCCTCGCGCCCGTAGGCGTCGAGCGAACGATCGAAGTACCCCGACTGCCCGTTCACGTTGACGTACAGGCTGTCGAAGCTCGTGCCGCCCACGGCGAGGGCCGCGTTCATGACGTCCCGGACATGGCCGAGGAGTTCCGCGCTCCGGGGGCGCGTGAGGTTGGCCGTCGGGCGCTCGTAGTGCAGCCTGGCGCGCCACAGCGCCTCGTCGGCGTAGATGTTGCCGACCCCGCTGATCAGGGACTGGTCGAGCAGGGCCCGCTTGACGGTGGTCCGTTTGGCGCGCAGCGCCAGGTGGTAGGCGGTCTCGTCGAACAGCGGATCCAGGGGGTCGCGGGCGATGTGCGCGATGACGTCGGGCAGGCCCTCGGCGCTGTCGGCGACGGTCTCGTGCAGCGAGAGCCCGCCGAAGGTCCGCTGGTCCACGAAGCGCAGCTCCGTTCCGGCGTCGTCCGCGAAGCGCACCCGGATCCGCAGGTGCCTCTCGTCGGCGGCGCCCTCGGGCTGCACGAGCAACTGCCCGCTCATGCCCAGGTGCCCGAGCACCGACAGGTCCCGCCCCGCCAGGGGCAGCCACAGGTACTTCCCGCGCCGCTGCGGCACCCCGAGGGTCTCGCCCCGCAACCGCGCCGCGAAGTCGGCCCCGCCGCCCGGATGGCGCCGCACCGCACGCGGGTGCAGGACCTCGACGGCCTCGACGGTCCGTCCGGCCACCCAGCGCTCCAGCCCCCGCCGTACGACTTCGACTTCGGGCAGCTCGGGCACGGGATTACCTCCGTCGGGTGCGGATCTGACGCTGCCGCGAGCGTACCGGCCGCCCGGAGACGACAACGCCCGCCCCTGCGGTGCGGGGGCGGGCGATGGTGTACGCGAAGGAAGGTCAGGCGTCCGGAGCCGGATCGGCGGGCGTCGGCACCCCGCCGTCCGCGGCCTCGGCCGAAGCCGGGGCCTGCGCCGGAGCGGCGGCCGCAGCCGCCGCGATCCGCTCGTCCGCCGCGGCGCGGATCCCGCGCCACGCAGACTCCGCGGCCTGCTGTTCCGCTTCCTTCTTGCTGCGGCCGGTGCCGGTGCCGTACGAGACACCACCGACGCGGGCGGCAGCAGTGAAGGTCTTCTCGTGGTCCGGACCGGTCTCGGTGACCAGGTATTCCGGTACGCCAAGACCTTCGGCCGCCGTGAGCTCCTGGAGACTGGTCTTCCAGTCCAGGCCGGCCCCGAGGTTCGAGGACTTCTCGATGAGCGGGTCGAAGAGCCGGTGGACCAGCTCCGAGGCCGCGTCGAGGCCCTGGTCGAGGTAGACCGCGCCGATGACCGCTTCGAGGGTGTCGGCGAGGATGGAGGCCTTGTCCCGGCCGCCCGTGCCCTCTTCGCCCCGGCCGAGCCGGATGAAGGAGCCCAGGTCGAGGCCGCGCCCGACCTCCGCCAGTGCACGCGAGTTGACCACCGCTGCCCGAAGCTTGGCCAGCTGGCCTTCGGGGAGGTCCGGGTGGGTCGTGTACAGCGTGTCCGTGACCACCAGCCCCAGCACGGAGTCCCCGAGGAACTCCAGGCGTTCGTTGGTGGGCAGACCGCCGTTCTCGTACGCGTACGAGCGGTGGGTCAGAGCACGCACCAGAAGGGCGGACTCGAGTCGGTACCCGAGCCGCCCTTCCAGAAGCGTGTGGGACGAGGCCGCGTTGTTACTGTCTGCCTGCTTCTCAGCGTTGGACAGCTCAGACATTGCGCCTCTCACCAGCCGCTCAGACCTCGAGGACCTGGCGCTTGTTGTAGGTGCCGCAGCTCGGGCACGCGATGTGCTGGAGCTTCGGCTCCTGGCAACGCTCACACGAAACCAGGGTGGGGACCGCAGCCTTCCACTGCGACCGGCGGTGGCGCGTGTTGCTGCGCGACATCTTCCGCTTCGGAACAGCCACGGCTACTTCTCCTGCTTCTCGGCGGCGCTCTGAACGTCGTCAGATGCAGTGCCGCTCATGTTGTCCTTCTCGTCGTCCTGATCGGTCACGACGAGTTCCTGCAAAGCCGCCCAACGGATGTCGACGGCGTCGTGGTGGTGGTCCGGGTCGTCGTTGAGGCTGACCCCGCAATCGGGGCACAGTCCCAGACAGTCCTCCCGGCACACCGGCTGCATCGGCAGTGCGAGCACCACCGCATCGCGCAGCACGGGTTCGAGGTCGAACAATCCGTCCTCGAGGAAGAGCGTGTCCTCGTCGTCCTCGGCGTCGTCGGCCGGCTCCGCCTTTGCGCGGCCCCGGTCGTCGGCGTCAGGGTACGAGAACATCTCCTGGAAGTCCGCCTTGAGCTCACGCTCGACGGCCTCCAGACACCTTACGCACTCCCCCGTCGCCGATGCACGGACGGTGCCTGTGACAAGCACCCCTTCCATGACCGACTCCAGGCGGAGGTTGAGCTTCACCGGGGCGCCCTCCGGCACTCCGATCACGCCGGCCAGACCGAGGTCCGCCGGTGCGTCGATCTCGCGGGACAGCCGCTGCATGGCACCAGGACGCCGACCCAGCTCGTGCGTGTCGAACACGAGGGGGTTGCGGTGGTCGAGGCGGGTGTTCAGGGCCGTTCCTGCTTTCACAGATCGCTGAAGATCAAAGATTCCGCCGCTGAAGGGCAGCATGGATCGCGGCGCATACGCGCGACCGAAGAGCCAGGATACCCGGCGCTTCGCTCTGAGCCCAATCCGGCCCTAGCGACCCTGTTCGTACTGACGCAGCTGGTCCAGGTTGATCATGCTCGTGTCGAAGAAGCTGGTCTCGTCGAGCGAGGGCTGCTGCGCCTGCTGCTGGTGCTGGGCCTGCTGGGGCTGCTGGTAGGCCGCGTACGGGTCGGGCTGCTGCTGGTAGGTCCCGTACGGGTCCGGCTGCTGCTGGTAGGCCCCGTACGGATCCTGGTAGCCGTACGCGTCCTGCTGGGCGGCGGCGGGCTGCTGGTAGCCGTAGGAGTCGTACACCGGCTCGGCCTGCGCCGGGACCGGCGCCTGCACGTGTGCGGGCTCCGGTTCCGCGAGGCCCGCCAGGAAGTCCGAGTCGCTCGCCGAGCGGGAGGACTGGCCCGCCGCGTCCTGGGCCGCCATGAGCACGCCCAGCTCGTCCGTCGGGACCCGGCCGAGCAGCTTCTGGCGGCCGCGGCCCACGGCCTCCAGGGTCTTGGAGAGCACCGCCTCGAAGGTGGCGAGCTTGGTGTCCACGTAGGCGTCCGCCTGCTGCCGCTGCGTCTCGGGGTCGTGGCTGCGCTCGGGGGCGTCCGCGTCCGGGTAGCCGTCCTCGTCCAGGCCCGGGCCGCGGCCCAGCAGCTTCTCCCGGCCCCGGTCCACCGAGCCGATCGTCTTGGTCAGCACGACCTCGAAGTTCGCGAGCTTGCTGTCGACGTAGTCGTCGGCCTCGGCCCGGATCTGCTCCGCCTCCCGGCGGGCCTCCTCCAGGATCCGGTCCGCCTCGGCCTGGGAACGCCGCGCGATCTCGGTCTCGGCGATCAGCGAACCGCGCTGGCCGTGCGCCGCGTCGATGATCCGCTCCGCCTCGCGGCGGGCGTCCTCGACCATCTGCTCGCGGCCGCCGATGAGCTCCTGCGCCTGCGCGAGGGAGCCGGGGAGCGCCTGGCGGACCTCTTCCAGCTGGGCGAGCAGCTCGGCGCGGTTGATCACGCAGGAGGCCGACATGGGCATGGAGCGGGCGCCGCCGACCGCCGCGACGATCTCGTCGAGCTTCTTCTGCACGTCCATGGGGGCTCGCACTCTCTCGGCCTCAGGCGGTTCCTGAGACGGACGGGTCGACTGTAAGGCCACCGGGCGGGCCCCCGACACCGCCTGATGGCACGTCAGGTGGTCAGCGGTCGCGCAGCCGCTCCAGCAGCGCCGCGTGGACGTGCGCCGGCAGCAGGTGGGCGACGTCGCCGCCCCAGGCCGCGACCTCCTTGACCAGCGAGGAGGACAGGAAGCTGTAGGTGGGGATGGTCGGGACGAACAGCGTCTCGACGCCCGACAGGCCCAGGTTCATCTGGGCCATCTGGAGCTCGTAGTCGAAGTCGCTGACCGCGCGCAGGCCCTTGACGATGGCCGGGATGTCCCGCTGCTTGCAGAAGTCGACGAGCAGTCCGCGGAAGGACTCGACCTGGACGTTTCCGTAGTCGGCCGTGGCCTCGCGGATCAGCTCGATCCGCTCCTCGACGGTGAACAGACCCTGCTTCGACTCGTTGATCCCGACGGCCACGTGCACGACGTCGTACAGCCTGGAGGCGCGTCCGATGATGTCGAGGTGTCCGTTGTGGATGGGATCGAAGGACCCCGGACAGACGGCGCGGCGCAACTGAACTCCCTCGTTCATGAGTCTTCGCTGGTGAAGGCGGCGCGGCCGTACCAAAGGGTGCCCTCGCCGTACTTCCGCGACCGGAGCGGCTCGAAGCCCTCGGGCCACGGGAAGGCGCCGCTCCTGGTGCTGCGCTCCACGGTGACGAGCGCGTCGTCCGTGATCCAGCCATTGGACCGGAGTGTGAGGAGGATCTCGCGCAGGTCGGCGCTGTCCAGGGCGTACGGCGGGTCCAGGAAGACGACGTCGTACGGTTCCCCGCCCGCGCGGGCGGCCACGATCTGCTCGGCCTTGCCGGCCCGGAATTCGGCGCCGGGCAGGCCCAGGGTCCTGATGTTGTCCCGGATCGCCTTGGCGGCCTTGGGGTCCGCCTCGACCAGGAGGGCGTGGTCCGCGCCCCGGGAGAGGGCCTCCAGGCCGACGGCGCCGGAGCCGCCGTACAGGTCGAGCACCCGGGCGCCTTCGACCCCGTGCAGCGACTCCCAGGTGGAGAAGAGGCCTTCGCGCATCCGGTCCGAGGTCGGGCGGGTGCCGGTGCCGGGGGGCACGGCCAGCCGTCGCCCGCCGGCGCTGCCGGCGATCACGCGGGTCATCTGGGGTCCTTCGGTACGGCGGTAGGGGGCGCGCGCGGCGGTCCGCCGCGGCACTCCAACGATAGGTCGTACCGGTCAGCCCTTCTCCAGGTACTGCTCGCGCTCGGTGTCGAGCAGGGCGTCCAGGGCGGTCCGCAGGCCCGGCAGCCGCTCCAGCGCCGGGTCCCCGGCGACCACGCGGGTGGCCTCCTCCCGGGCCTGGGCGATGACCTCCTCGTCCTCGATGACGGCGAGCATGCGCAGCGAGGAACGCACCCCGGACTGGGCCTGGCCCAGGACGTCGCCCTCGCGGCGCTGTTCCAGGTCGATCCGGGAGAGCTCGAAGCCGTCGAGGGTGGCGGCGACGGCCGCCAGCCGGGCCCGGGCGGGGCTCGCCTCGTGCATCTCGCTGACCAGCAGGCACAGGCCCGGGGCGGAGCCCCGGCCGACGCGGCCGCGCAGCTGATGGAGCTGGGAGACGCCGAACCGGTCCGCGTCCATGATCACCATGACGGTGGAGTTCGGGACGTTCACACCGACCTCGATGACCGTGGTGGCGACCAGCACCTTGACCTCGCCCGCGGTGAAGCGCCGCATGACGTCGTCCTTGTCGGCCGGGTCCATCCGGCCGTGCAGCACCTCGACGCTCAGCCCGGCGAGCGGGCCGCGCGCGAGCTGCTCGGCCACCTCCAGGACGGCGAGCGGGGGCCGCTTGTCGGGGTCGTCCGCGGCGGCGGTCTTCTTCTTGCCGTTCTTGGCGTCGTCCTCCCCGTCGCCGATGCGCGGGCAGACCACATACGCCTGGTGGCCCTTCTCGACCTCCTCGCGGACCCGCTCCCAGGCCCGGGCGAGGAAGTGCGGCTTGTCCTTGGCCGGCACCACGTGGGTCGCGATCGGCGAGCGCCCGGCGGGCAGCTGGTCGAGGACGGAGGTCTCCAGATCGCCGAAGACGGTCATGGCGACGGTGCGCGGGATCGGGGTGGCGGTCATCACCAGCAGGTGCGGGGGCTGCTTGCCCTTGGACCGGAGCGCGTCGCGCTGTTCCACGCCGAAGCGGTGCTGTTCGTCCACGACGACCAGGCCGAGGTCGTGGAACTGCACCTTGTCCTCGATCAGGGCGTGCGTGCCGATGACGATCCCGGCCTCACCGGTCACCAGGTCGAGCAGGGCCTGACGGCGCGCCGGCATCCCCATCGACCCGGTGAGCAGCACGACCTTGGTGCCCTGGTCGGAGCCGCCGAGCATGCCGCCCTCGGCCAGTTCGCCCATCATCTCGACGACGGAGCGGTGGTGCTGCTGGGCGAGCACCTCGGTGGGCGCGAGCATCGCCGCCTGCCCTCCGGAGTCCACGACGGCCAGCATCGCCCGCAGGGCCACCATGGTCTTTCCGCTTCCGACTTCGCCCTGGAGGAGGCGGTGCATGGGGTGGCTGGTGGCGAGGTCGTCGAAGATCTCCTTCGACACCTTCTGCTGGCCCTCGGTGAGGGTGAAGGGCAGTTCGGCGTCGAAGGCGTCGAGCAGGCCGTCCGGGGCGGGGCGGCGCGGGACCGCAGGGAGCTGGGCGTCGGCGTGGCGGCGGCGGGCCAGGGCGACCTGGAGGACGAAGGCCTCGTCCCACTTCAGGCGTTGGCGGGCGTCGTCGATGTCGGCCTTGGTGGCGGGCCTGTGGATCTTCAGCAGGGCCTCGGTGAGCGGGACCAGTCCGCGGCCCTCGCGCAGGGCGGGCGGCAGCGGGTCCACCGCCTCCCGGGCGCTGGGCAGCACCGCGTCCACGCACTTGGCGATCTTCCAGGACTCCAGCTTCGCGCAGGCCGGGTAGATCGGGATCAGCTGGTTCGCGAAGGCGGTGGCGGCGTCCCGGTCGGAGGCGTCCGCGCCGAGCGGTTCGTACGCCGGGTGCGCGAGCTGGAGCTTGTGGTTGAACCTGGAGACCTTGCCGGCGAACATCGCGCGGCTGCCGGGCAGCAGCTCCTTGTGGGGCTTGTGGACCCCGGCTCCGAAGAAGACCAGCTGGAGCCGGCCACTGCCGTCGGTGATGGTGACCTCCAGCCGCTTGCCCCGGCCCCCGTTGAAGGTCAGGACGCGGGCGTCGGCGACCTGCGCGACGACGGTCACGTGCTCGTCGATCTGGTCGGCGAGCTCGGCCAGCGAGGTCAGCTCGCCGCGCTCGGCGTACCGCCTCGGGTAGTGGTGGAGCAGGTCCAGGGCCGTGTGCAGGCCGAGCTGCTCGGCCAGCACCTTGGCGGTGGCGGGTCCGAGCGTCTTCTTGAGGTCTTCGTCGAGCGCGGGCACGTGTTCCATTGCACACCATGGCGCTGACAAGGCCGTTATTCCACCCCGATGAGGAGCGGCGCCGAGTACCGGCCGCCAAGGTAGGTGACGGTGTCCACGGCCAGGTGGCCGGACTGCACGTACGCCTCCAGTCGTGCGGCGACGCCGTCCGGCACCTCCGGTCCGAGGACCAGGGTGACGAGTTCGCCGCCGGAGCCCAGCATCCGGTCCAGGACGGCCTCGGCGGTCTCGGCCAGGCCCGCGCCGATCACGGCGACGTCGCCGTCGATGAGGCCGAGCACGTCGCCGGCCTGGCAGATGCCGGCCGAGGTGAAGGACTGGCGTTCGGCGACGGCCAGTTCCCCGTAACGGGTGGCGCCGGCGGCGGCGGTCATGGCCACCACGTCCTCGTCGAAGCTGCCGTCCGGGTCGTGCACGGCGAGCGCGGCCAGTCCCTGGACCGCGGAGCGGGTGGGGATCACGGCCGTCCGCACGCCCTCGGCACGGGCCTGCTCGGCGGCCGCGGCCGCCGCCGCGCGCAGTTCGGCTCCGCCCGGCAGGAGCACCACCTCGCGGGCGTGGGCCCGGCGGACGGCGTCGAGGAGTTCGGCGGTGGCCGGGACCTCTCCGGGGCGTACGAGCACGGTGGTCGCGCCGGCCTCGGCGCACAGGCCCGCCAGTCCCTCGCCGGGGACGACGGCGACCACGGCCCGCTGGGCACGCTCGGCGCGGCCCCGCCGGCGCTCGTCGCCGAAGTGCGTGATCCGTATCCGGTACGGCCGCCCGGCGACCACGCCCGCCTCCACGGCCGCGCCGGGGTCGTCGACGTGGACGTGGACGTTCCACAGTCCGTCGCCGCCGACCACGACCAGGGAGTCGCCGAGTCCGTCGAGGGTCGCGCGCAGTTCCGCGACCGCCGCCTCCGAGGCCTCCAGCAGGTAGATCACCTCGTAGGCGGGGCCGTCCGCGTGCTGCTCGCAGGGGTCGGCCGGCCGCGGTGCGGGCGGCACCGTCCGGGCGGCCCCCGCGAGCGGTTCGGCGGCCGGCTCCTGGCCGGACAGCGTCTGCCAGAGGGCGCCCAGGACGGCGACGAGCCCGCAGCCGCCGGCGTCGACCACCCCGGCCCGGCCCAGCGCGGCGAGCTGTCCGGGGGTCTCGGCGAGTGCGGCGCGGGCGCCGTCGTAGGCCGCGCGGGCCACGTCCCCCGCGGTGCCGGCGGCCGCCGAGGCCGCTTCGCCGGCCCGCGCGGCGGCACCCGCGACGGTGAGCATGGTGCCCTCCACGGGGTGGGCCACGGCGGCGTACGCCTCCTCCGCGGCCCGGGTGAGGGCGTGGGCGAGCAGCCCGCCGGGGCCGTGCCGGCGCCCCTCGTGCTCGGCGCCGAGCACGTCGGCCACTCCGCGCAGCAACTGGGCGAGAATCGTGCCGGAGTTCCCGCGGGCGCCGACGAGCGCGCCGTGCGCCCAGGCCCGTACGGCTTCGGACAGCGAGGTGGGTGCGGGGGTCCCCGCGGCGTGGGCCGCGCTGTCGAAGGCCTCGGCCAGGGCGCGGTCGGCCGACTCGGCGGTGAGGTAGAGGTTGGTGCCGGTGTCCGCGTCGGCGACCGGGTAGACGTTGATCGCGTCGATGTCCTCGCGGGCCCGGCCCAGCGCTGCCAGGGCGAGCGAGCTCCAGGTGCGCACGGCCTCGGCGTCGAGCTCGTCGGCGGGCTGCGGCTGCGGCTCGTGCGGCACCGGGCGTTCCTCCTCGTGCGGGCCAGGGTTCACCGCAGGGTAACGAAGGACCGCGCCCCCGGGGCCCGGACCGCGGGACGGGGTCGCCGGCCGCCATGGTAGTTTTCTTGGACGGGCGCAGTCGTTGTATGCTGCTCCGGTTGCCCGATGAGAGTCGGGTCTTTTCCCCGGCAAACCACTTCAGACCTCTGATCCGGTGCGCCGGATTCACTGTAATTGCATCTGAAGTCTTTGGAGTGACCTGTGGCTGCCAACTGCGACGTTTGCGCCAAGGGGCCGAGCTTCGGCAACAACATCTCCCACTCGCACCGCCGCACCTCGCGTCGCTGGAACCCGAACATCCAGCGCGTCCGTGCCGTGGTCAATGGGACGCCGAAGCGCCTCAACGCCTGCACCTCGTGCATCAAGGCCGGCAAGGTCTCGCGCTGACGCCCGTCGTAGCGCAGCCCCTTCCGGTTGCCAAGAAGGCCGGTCCACCTCTGGTGGACCGGCCTTTTGCCTTGTCCGGGGGATCCCGGCGGGCTGGACCCCGGTACTCCGGGCGGGGTCAGCGCAGCCGCCAGGCGTGATCCACCGGGCCGATGCCTCCGCCGAGTGCGAAGCCGGCGGCGATGCCGCCCGTCACGTACTCCTTGGCGGCCGTGACCGCCTCCGGGACGGCCAGGCCCTTGGCCAGTCCGGCCGCGATCGCGCTGGCGAGGGTGCAGCCGGTGCCGTGGGTGTGCCGGTTGGAGTGGCGCGGGGCGCGCAGCCACCGTTCCTCGGTGCCGTCGGTGAGCAGGTCCACGGCCTCGCTGCCGTGCGCCGCGAGGTGCCCGCCCTTGATGAGCGCCCAGCGGGGGCCGTGGCCGAGGACCGCGTCGGCGGCCCGCCGCATGTCGTCCTCGGACTCCACGGCGATGCCCGTGAGCTGGGCGACCTCGTCCAGGTTGGGCGTGGCCACGGTCGCCCGCGGCAGCAGTTGCGTGCGTACGGCGTCCAGCGCCGAGGCGGCGAGCAGCGCGTCCCCGTGCTTGGAGACGCCGACGGGGTCCACGACGGCCGGGGCCGCAGTGTCCGCGAGCAGCGCGGCCACGGTCTCCACCAGTGCGGCGGAGGAGAGCATGCCGGTCTTCACCGCGTGCACGCCTATGTCGTCCACGACGGCCCGGTACTGGGCCGTGACGGCCTCGGCGGGCAGCTCCCAGGCTCCCCGTACCCCGAGGGAGTTCTGGGCGGTCACGGCGGTCACCACGCTCATGCCGTGGACGCCGAGGGCCAGCATGGTCTTGAGGTCGGCCTGGATGCCCGCGCCGCCGCCGGAGTCCGATCCGGCGACGGTCAGGCACAGCGGCGGTGCCGTGTTCACAGCGTGCCGTCCTGGGGGGCCGGGTCGGCCCCGAAGTGGTCCCAGCCTCCGGTGCTGGTCCAGGGCGCGCCGTCCACGGTCACCTGGGGCAGCGCGGAGCGGTTGAGCACCTCGCCGATGACCTTCCACCGGGCGGGGAGCTTCACGTCGGGCGGGAAGGTCGCCACGATCGCGTGGTCCTCTCCCCCGGTGAGCACCCACTGGAGCGGGTCCACGCCGACGGCCTGCCCGATGTCGTGCATCTGGGTCGGGATGTCGACGGCGGCCGAACGCAGGTCGATGCGGACCTTGCTGGCCTCGGCGATGTGCCCCAGGTCCGCGATCAGGCCGTCGCTGACGTCGGTCATGGCACTGGCGCCGAGGCCGGCGGCGGCGGGACCGGCGTGGTACGGCGGCTCGGGGCGCCGGTGGGCCTCCACGAACGCCCGCGGGGAGCGGAAGCCGCGCGAGAGCACGGCGAAGCCGGCCGCGGACCAGCCGAGCCAGCCGGTGACGGCGACGACGTCGCCGGGCTGGGCCCCGGAACGCAGGACGGGCTCGTGGTTGCGCAGGTCACCGAGGGCGGTGATGGAGACGGTGATGGTGTCTCCGCGGACCACGTCCCCGCCGACCACGGCGGCGCCGGCGACCTGGCACTCGTCGCGGATGCCGTCCATCAGCTCCGTGGGCCAGGTGACCGGGAGTTCGGCGGGCACGACGAGGCCGAGGAGCAGCGCGGTCGGCACCGCCCCCATGGCCGCGATGTCCGCGAGGTTCTGCGCGGCGGCCTTGCGGCCGACGTCGTAGGCCGTGGACCAGTCGCGCCGGAAGTGCCGGCCCTCCAGCAGGATGTCGGTGCTCGCCACGACCCGCCGGTCGGGGGCCGAGACGACCGCCGCGTCGTCGCCGGGTCCGAGCCGGACCGCCGGGGTGGTGGTGAGTCGTGAGGTGAGCTCCCTGATCAGCCCGAACTCCCCCAGCTCGCCGACAGTGCCCTTCATCGCTGTGCCCCTTCTTGCCCAGTCCGCTTGCGGTCGCGAGCCGTCACAGCTCTGGGTACCGTCAACAGATACGTCAACTTCTGCTCTCCGTACGCCCCGCTGTGCGTGGCGCCGGGCCCGCAGGTCTCCCCGTGGCGCACGGCGACGCGGTACCGTGGCGTCCCTTCTTCCCCCGGCCCTGTCCATCGTGTGGGGTTCACCCGAAGGTTAGGGGAAATGATCCTCGTGGCCGCCCTGGAGGTTCCGTGGTACAGGCGTACATCCTCATCCAGACCGAGGTGGGCAAGGCGTCGTTCGTCGCCGAGTCCATCGCCCAGATCCCGGGGGTGATCCAGGCCGAGGACGTGACGGGGCCGTACGACGTGATCGTGCGCGCCCAGGCCGACACCGTGGACGAACTCGGCCGCATGGTCGTCGCCAAGGTCCAGCAGGTGGAGGGGATCACCCGCACCCTGACCTGCCCGGTGGTCCATCTGTAGCCCCCGTCTACTCTTGGCCGGTGATGTCCCTCCACCACCGGCCCCTCCGTGTCCTGGCCGTGCCCGTCGCCCTGGCCGCGTCCGCCGCCCTGGCGGCGTGCTCCCCGGACGGTTCCGAGGCCCGGGTGGAACCGCCGCCCGCGCCGCCGGGCGATGTCGCGGGGTTCTGTGCGGCACTGCACAAGGAGCTCCCGGAGACGGTGGCCGGCCTGGCGCGGACCCGGACCGAACCGGAGTCCGACCTGACCGCCTCCTGGGGCGGCTCGGCGATCGTACTGCGGTGCGGTATCGCCAGGCCCCCCGAGATGCTGGATCCGAAGCAGGACGGCGTCGAGGTGAACGGCGTGGCCTGGCTGCTGGAGAAGCGTGACGACGGCGGATTCCGGTTCACCACCGGGATGCGGCTGGCTTACACGGAGGTCCGCGTCGACAAGGAGCATGCCACGGACGCGGGGATGCTCGTCGGCCTGTCCACGGCGATCGCCGCGACCGTGCCCGCGGGCATCGCCTCCTACTGAGCTCCGGCACACCGCCGCCCGCCTGCCGCCCCCGTGCGGGGCGGCCGGCGGGCGGCGGCTCGACCTGCTGCTAGCGCAGCCCGGTGGAGCGGCGCAGGGCCGCCTGGATCAGGCGGTCCACCAGCTCCGGGTACGCGATGCCGGACTTCTCCCACATCAGCGGGTACATCGAGATCGGCGTGAAACCGGGCATCGTGTTGATCTCGTTGATGACGAACTCGCCGTCCTCGGTGAGGAAGAAGTCGGCGCGCACGAGACCCTCGCAGGAAGCGGCCTCGAAGGCCTCGATCGCGAGCCGCTGCACCTCGGCGGTCTGCTCCGGGGTGAGCGGGGCGGGCACGATCCCGGAGGCGGAGTCGATGTACTTCGCCTCGAAGTCGTAGAAGTCGTGGCTGGACACCGGCGGGATCTCGGCGGGCACGCTGGCCCGCGGCCCGTCCTCGAACTCCAGGACGCCGCACTCGATCTCGCGGCCGCGCAGCAGCGCCTCCACGATGATCTTCGGGTCGTGGCGGCGGGCCTCCTTCACGGCGGCCTCCAGGCCGGACGCGTCGTCGACCTTGGTGATGCCGATCGAGGAGCCGGCCCGGGCGGGCTTCACGAAGAGCGGCCAGCCGTGCTCGGCGGCGAATTCCAGGATCCGGGCCGTGGCGGCGTCCCGGTCGGTCTCCCACTCACGGGGGCGGATGGTCACGTACGGGCCGACGCTCAGCCCGAAGGACGTGAACACCCGCTTCATGTAGTCCTTGTCCTGCCCGACGGCCGAGGCGAGGACGCCCGAGCCGACGTACGGGATCCCGGAGAGCTCCAGGAGGCCCTGGAGGGTGCCGTCCTCGCCGTAGGGGCCGTGCAGCACGGGGAAGACGACGTCGACCTCGCCCAGGGCCTTCGGGACGGCGCCCGGCTCGGTGTAGACGACCTGGCGGCTGGCCGGGTCGACCGAGAGGACGACGGCGCCGTCCTCGGACTCGGCGAGCTCCTCGACGCTCGGGAGCCTGCGGTCTGCGATGGCCATCCGCGAGGGCTCGTCGGCGGTCAGCGCCCACCGGCCGTCCGTGGTGATGCCGATGGGCAGCACCTCGTACTTGGACCGGTCGATGGAGCGCAGGACGGCGCCCGCCGTGACGACCGAGATGGCGTGTTCCGAGCTGCGGCCGCCGAACACGACGGCCACGCGGGGCTTGCGACCCTGCTGCTCAGGGGTCTGGGGGAGGTTCTCGCTGCTCATATCGGCATGAGCGTACCCGCTCAAGCGTCCGGGAAGGAGTCAGCGACGTTCCGGTTTGGCGCTGCGGCCCATCAGTTCCTTCAGGGCCACGAGGGTCGGCTTGCCGTGGTGGACGATGTCCACCACGGTCTCGGTGATCGGCATGTCCACACCGTGCCGGCCCGCCAGATCGGCCACCGACTGGCAGGACTTGACTCCTTCGGCGGTCTGCTTGGTGACCGCGATGGTCTCCTCCAGGGTCATGCCCCGGCCGAGGTTGGTGCCGAAGGTGTGGTTCCGGGAGAGCGGGGAGGAGCAGGTGGCGACCAGGTCGCCCAGGCCCGCGAGGCCGGAGAAGGTGAGCGGGTCGGCGCCCATGGCCACGCCCAGACGGGTCGCCTCGGCGAGTCCGCGGGTGATGAGCGAGCCCTTGGTGTTGTCGCCGAGGCCCATGCCGTCCGCGATGCCGACGGCGAGGCCGATGACGTTCTTGACCGCGCCGCCGAGCTCGCAGCCGATGACGTCGGTGCTGGTGTACGGGCGGAAGTACGCGGTGTGGCAGGCGGCCTGGAGGCGCTGGGCGACGGCCTCGTCCACGCAGGCGACGACGGAGGCCGCGGGCTGGCGGGCGGCGATCTCGGCGGCCAGGTTGGGGCCGGTGACGACGGCGATGCGCTCGGCGGGAACCTTGGCGACCTCTTCGATGACCTCGCTCATCCGCTTGGCGGTGCCGAGTTCGATGCCCTTCATCAGGGAGACGAGCACCGTGTCGGGGGCCAGCAGCGGGGCCCAGGCCGCGAGGTTGTCGCGCAGGGTCTGCGAGGGGACGGCCAGGACGGTGAAGTCGGCGCCCGCGGCGGCCTCGGCCGGGTCGCCGGTGGCCCGGATGTTCGCGGGGAGTTCGACCTCGGGGAAGTAGTCCGGGTTGGTCCGGCCGGTGTTGATGGCGTCGACGACCTCGCTGCGGCGGCCCCACAGGGTGACCTCGCAGCCGGCGTCGGCGAGCACGATGGCGAAGGCCGTGCCCCAGGAGCCTGTTCCGAAGACGGTCGCCTTGATGGGACGTGTCACTTCTTGCCCTCCCCTGCGGCCTTGCGCCGCTGTTCCGCCCTGGCGTTGCGATGGTCGTACGGCTGCTCGGGCGCGGTCTCCCCCCGCACCTCCTCCAGGAGCCGGGTGACGGCCGCCATGATGGTCTCGGTGGCCTCCTTGAGGACGTCCGGGGTGGGTTCCCGGTCGTAGTAGGCCGAGAGGTCCACGGGCGGGCCGGCGAGCACCTGGAGGGTCTTGCGCGGGAGGAGCCGGACCTTGTTCTCCTTGGCGTACGGCGGCATGGCGAGGTTCGCGCCCCACTGGGCCACCGGAATGACGGGCGCCCTGGTGATCAGCGCGACGCGGGCGACGCCGGTCTTGCCGGCCATCGGCCACATGTCGGGGTCCCGGGTCAGGGTGCCTTCGGGGTAAAAGGCGACGCATTCGCCGCGCTCGATGGCGTCGACGGCGGCCCGGAATGCGTCCAGGGCGTTGGTGGTCTCCCGGTAGACGGGGATCTGCCCGCTGCCGCGGAGGATCGACCCGACAAAGGGGACCTTGAAGAGGGCGGCCTTGGCGAGCAATCGGGGCACCCGGCCGGTGTTGTACTGGAAGTGCGCGTAGGAGAGCGGGTCCAGATAGGAGTTGTGATTGACGGCGGTGATAAAACCGCCCTCGGCCGGAATGTGCTCCATTCCCCGCCAGTCCCGCTTGAAGAGCACTACCAGCGGCGGTTTTGCGATGACCGCCGCCAGGCGGTACCAGAAGCCGATTCTGCGGCGGGACACTCGGACACCTTCCTCTAGGACCGGTCGCGGCTGGGGCACCTCGTCGTCGGCCGGACAAGTGTCACCCCGGGCCCGGTCTCTGTCGAGAACACCGTACGCCCCGCTCACCCCGCCGGACCCCCGGGCTGCCCGGCGGGGGCGACAATGGGCCGACACATGACCGGGCCATGACCCGGCCTTGGCCCGGGGAGGGGCCGGAGCGTACCGGAGGGAAGGGGTCCGTCACGAACGCCGTCTGGAGTCTGGTGGTTCCGCTGAAGCCCCTGTCGGTGGCCAAGAGCCGTCTCGCGGCGGCCGTGGGGGCCTCGCGTCCGGGGCTGGCCCTGGCTTTCGCCCTGGACACCGTCGCGGGGGCGCTGGCCTGCACGGCGGTCTCGGATGTGGTGGTCGTCACGGACGACGCCGCGGCCGGTGCGGAACTGGCCGGGCTGGGGGCGCGGATCGTCGCGGACGTCCCGGCGGCCGGGCTCAACGCGGCGCTGGCGCACGGCGCACGGGCGGCCCGTCAGGCGCGTCCCGCCACCCCGGTCGCGGCGATGAACGCGGACCTGCCGGCGCTGCGGCCCTCCGAATTGCTACGCGTGCTCGAAAACGCATCGGCATTTCCGCGGGCATTTCTGGCGGATGCGGCCGGAATCGGTACGACCTTGCTTTCCGCTGCACCCGACGTGGAATTGGCCCCTTCCTTCGGCGGTGCGTCGCGGGCCAGGCATTCCGCGTCGGGGGCGGTCGAAATCGCACTGGCGGACGTGGACAGCGTGCGCCGCGACGTGGACACGGCGGCGGACCTGCGCACGGCGCTCGCCCTCGGTGTGGGGCGTCACACGGCCCGATACAGTGCGGGTATGCAGGCGACCGCGTACACGTACGACTCCCAGACCCGCAGCGGCAGCGTGCTGCTGGACGACGGCACCCCGGTGTCCTTCGAGGCCCCGGCGTTCGACGCGGGCGGCCTGCGGCTGCTGCGGCCCGGGCAGCGGGTCCGGATCGAGACGGACGGCAAGGGCGCGGACCTGCGGATCACCCTGATCACGCTCCAGACCTTCTGAACCGGTCCGCCGGGACGCCCACGGGGCGGCCGACGGGCCCCGAACGCACCGCGGGCCGGCTTCCCCAGCGGAGGGAAGCCGGCCCGGCGTGTGTGACTCGTGCCCCTACTTCTTGCGGGCGGTGGTCTTCTTCGCGGTGGCCTTGCGGGTCGCCGTCTTCTTGGCCGGCGCCTTCGTCGCTGCGGTGACCTTCTTGGCCGCCGGGGCGGTCTTCTTCGCGGCGGCGGTGGTCTTCTTCGCCGCGGCCGTGGTCTTCTTGGCGGTGGTGGCCTTCTTGGCGGCCGCCGTGGTCTTCTTCGCCGTGGCGGTGCTCTTCACGGCCGTCTTCTTGGCGGTCGCGGTGCTCTTCTTGGCGGTGGCCTTCTGTGCGACCGTGGTCTTCGCAGCGGCCTTCTTCGCAGTCGTGGCCTTCTTCGCCGCGGCCTTCTTGACCGTCGCGGAGGCACCGCCGGTGAGGCTGCCCTTCGGCGCCTTCTTCACCGACACCTCGCCACCCTTGGGCAGCTTCTTGGTGCCGCTGACCAGGTCCTTGAAGCCCTGGCCGGCACGGAATCGGGGCACCGACGTCTTCTTGACCCGGACGCGCTCACCCGTCTGCGGGTTGCGGGCGTAACGGGCCGGACGGTCGACCTTCTCGAACGAGCCGAAGCCCGTGACCGAGACCCGGTCGCCCGCGACGGTAGCGCGGACGATGGCGTCCAGTACCGCGTCGACAGCGTCCGCGGCCTGCTGGCGGCCGCCCAGCTTGTCGGCAATCGCTTCTACGAGCTGCGCCTTGTTCACGTCTTCCCCTTCGGAGACTTCGCCAGAACGAATGTGTTCAAGCTTATTTCGCACGTTAGGCGGATATATACCGCAAATCAAACACGAAACGGGCTAATCACCCTAGTGCCGCAACGCCGGAGGCGGTTACGGAGTTCCTTCGCATCAGTCGCCTTCAGGGAATCGACCCTCGTCGAGGTCCTTCATCAACCTGTCCAGGCGCCTTGCCGCATCGGCGAGATCATGCTTCGCCGCGGCCGTGACGACCAACAGCTTCCGGGACAGCGCCATCCTTACGCCCTCCGGGACTTGCAGTGAGCGCACCCGTGTGTGTGCTTCTTTCAGCCGGTCCGCGACGAGTTCGTAGAGCTCGAGTTGACTGTCGCGTTCCATGCACAGATTGTGCCATCTGGGGCGAGTTGTCGCCTCACGGGGCCTCAACAAACGGCTGTGCCCCCCGCCGGAAGGCGGGGGGCACAGTGTTGTCGTTGTGATCACCCGGGGGTGAATAACCGCTGATCAGGCAGGAATCAGGCCTGAATGGTGCGCGGCTTGAAGGCCGGACGGGCGCTTTCGTAGGTGGCGATGTCCGCTTCGTTCTGAAGGGTGAGCGAGATGTCGTCCAGGCCTTCCAGCAGACGCCAGCGGGCGTTGTCGTCGAGTTCGAACTCGGCCACGATGCCTTCCGCGCGCACCTGGCGGTCGACCAGGTCGACCGTGATCTCGGCGGCGGGGTCGGCCTCCGTCAGCTCCCACAGCCGGTCGACCGTCTCCTGCGGGAGCACCACGGTCAGCAGGCCGTTCTTCAGCGAGTTCCCGCGGAAGATATCGGCGAAGCGGGAGGAGATGACCGTCTTGAAGCCGAAGTTCTGCAGGGCCCAGACGGCGTGCTCGCGCGAGGAGCCCGTACCGAAGTCGGGACCTGCGACGAGCACGGTCGCGCCGGCGCGCTCCGGGCGGTTCGTGACGAACTCCGGGTCCTTGCGCCAGGCCTCGAAGAGTCCGTCCTCGAAGCCGTCGCGGGTGATCTTCTTGAGCCAGTGGGCCGGGATGATCTGGTCGGTG
The DNA here is from genome assembly GCF_000720645.1 of Streptomyces sp. NRRL S-378. Classification (NCBI taxonomy): domain Bacteria; kingdom Bacillati; phylum Actinomycetota; class Actinomycetes; order Kitasatosporales; family Streptomycetaceae; genus Streptomyces; species Streptomyces sp. NRRL S-378. The sequence continues at coordinate 40,886 of NZ_JOBX01000007.1, read as the reverse complement.
TCGACGTTGCTGCGGCGCAGCGGGACGGCCCGGCCGGTGTGGACGGTGAAGGCTTCCATGGTTCAGACTCCGGCGGTCGCGTCGGCGGCGGACAGGTCGGCGGGCGAGGCCAGATGGCCCAGCACGGCGGTGGCGGCGGCCACCTGCGGGGAGACCAGGTGCGTACGCCCGCCCTTGCCCTGCCGGCCCTCGAAGTTGCGGTTGGAGGTGGACGCGGAGCGTTCACCGGGCGCCAGTTGGTCCGGGTTCATGCCCAGGCACATCGAACAGCCCGCGTGCCGCCACTCGGCGCCGGCCTCCTTGAAGACCGCGTCCAGGCCCTCTTCCACGGCCTGGAGGGCGACGCGGACCGAGCCCGGCACGACCAGCATCCGTACCCCGTCGGCGACTTTGCGGCCCTCGATGATCCCGGCGACGGCGCGCAGGTCCTCGATGCGGCCGTTGGTGCAGGAACCTACGAAGACGGTGTCGACCTTGATGTCGCGCAGCGGCTGCCCGGCGGTCAACCCCATGTACTCCAGGGCCTTTTCCGCCGCGAGGCGCTCCGAAGCGTCCTCGTACGAAGCCGGGTCGGGGACGTTCGCCGACAGCGGCGCGCCCTGGCCCGGGTTGGTGCCCCAGGTGACGAACGGGGAGAGCGCGGCGCCGTCGATGACGACCTCGGCGTCGAAGACCGCGTCCTCGTCGGTGCGCAGGGTCTTCCAGTACGCGACGGCCGCGTCCCAGTCCTCGCCCACCGGGGCGTGGTCGCGGCCCTGGAGGTAGTCGAAGGTGGTCTGGTCGGGGGCGATCATGCCCGCGCGGGCGCCGGCCTCGATCGACATGTTGCAGATGGTCATGCGGGCTTCCATCGAGAGCTGCTCGATGGCCTCGCCGCGGTACTCCAGGATGTAGCCCTGGCCGCCGCCGGTGCCGATCTTGGCGATGATCGCCAGGATCAGGTCCTTGGCGGTGACGCCTTCGGCCAGCGCGCCGGTGACGGTGATCGCCATCGTCTTGGGGCGGGCCAGCGGCAGCGTCTGGGTGGCCAGCACGTGCTCGACCTGGCTGGTGCCGATGCCGAAGGCCAGCGCGCCGAAGGCGCCGTGCGTGGAGGTGTGCGAGTCGCCGCAGACCACGGTGGTGCCGGGCTGGGTGAGGCCCAGTTGCGGTCCCACGACGTGGACCACGCCCTGCTCGACGTCGCCCAGCGAGTGCAGGCGGACACCGAACTCGGCGCAGTTCGCCCGCAGCGTCTCCAGCTGGGCCCGCGAGACCGGGTCCGCGATCGGCTTGTCGATGTCGAGGGTGGGGGTGTTGTGGTCCTCGGTCGCGATGGTGAGGTCGAGGCGTCGGACCTTGCGGCCGGCCTGGCGCAGTCCCTCGAAGGCCTGCGGGCTGGTCACCTCGTGCAGCAGGTGCAGATCGATGAAGAGGAGGTCGGGCTCGCCTTCGGCGCGCCGGACGACATGGTCGTCCCAGACCTTCTCCGCGAGTGTCCTACCCATCGCTTTCCCTCCGGCCGGCGGGTTGTGCCGGCGCTTCATAGAGATTCGTGCGCCACACGCCCGTACCCCACGTCCCGGACGACGGCTCGGACCCAGTGGTTCGTGGACCCGCACATACAGACTCGCTGGTTCTTGGAAAAATTGAACTTGCGTTTCACAGTGTGAGACGCGAATATCGTTTCATGGACAACTCTAGCGGCGTCGGCGTTCTCGACAAGGCAGCTCTGGTATTGAGCGCACTGGAGTCCGGTCCGGCCACCCTCGCCGGGCTGGTCGCGGCGACAGGGCTCGCACGACCCACGGCACATCGCCTTGCCGTGGCACTGGAACACCACCGGATGGTGGCGAGGGACATGCAGGGCCGGTTCATCCTCGGTCCGCGGCTGGCGGAGCTCGCCGCCGCGGCCGGCGAGGACCGCCTGCTGGCCACGGCGGGACCGGTACTCACCCACCTCCGTGACGTGACGGGCGAGAGCGCGCAGCTCTACCGCCGTCAGGGAGACATGCGCATCTGCGTGGCGGCGGCGGAACGGCTGTCGGGCCTGCGGGACACCGTCCCGGTGGGCTCGACCCTGCCGATGAAGGCCGGCTCGGCCGCGCAGATCCTGATGGCCTGGGAGGAGCCCGAGCGGCTCCACCGTGGCCTCCAGGGTGCGCGTTTCACGGCGACGGCGCTCTCGGGCGTGCGGCGCCGCGGCTGGGCGCAGTCGATCGGCGAGCGGGAGCCCGGCGTGGCGTCCGTCTCGGCACCGGTGCGCGGGCCGTCGAACCGCGTGGTGGCCTCCGTGTCGGTCTCCGGGCCGATCGAGCGCCTGACCCGCCACCCGGGCCGGATGCACGCCCAGGCCGTCATCGACGCGGCCGCCCGCCTCACGGAGGCGCTGCGCCGCTCCGGCTGACGCCGACCCCACCTGTTCACCCCCGGGCCCGGGGGCGCGTTCGACGCCGCACACGTCCGAACACGCGCCTCCGGGCCCGTACTTGTGCCTGCGTCGGCAGGGGCGGGCAGACAGCGAAGAGGCCCTCCGCGATGAACGCGGAGGGCCTCTCCTGTGCGTACCCCCGACCGGATTCGAACCGGCGCTACCGCCTTGAGAGGGCGGCGTGCTAGGCCGCTACACAACGGGGGCTTGCTTGTACTGCGCTGGGCTACCAGGACTCGAACCTAGAACAAAGGAACCAGAAACCTTCGTGTTGCCAATTACACCATAGCCCAATGTGGTCTATACCAGACCAGTACCCCCGACCGGATTCGAACCGGCGCTACCGCCTTGAGAGGGCGGCGTGCTAGGCCGCTACACAACGGGGGCCCTAGCGATCCTGCATCAAGACGTCCGGGAGCTACCCAAAGGAGATCTTGCGGGAAGGATCTGTACCCCCGACCGGATTCGAACCGGCGCTACCGCCTTGAGAGGGCGGCGTGCTAGGCCGCTACACAACGGGGGCTAAGCACTGCGTCACTACTGCATTGCGCTGGGGTACCAGGACTCGAACCTAGAATAAGGGAACCAGAAACCCTCGTGTTGCCAATTACACTATACCCCACCGAAAGTCAACCCCCTGGGGGATTTTTCTTTCGAGTGGCGCCTCCGTCCGGCCTTTCGGCCCGCTCCGGCGGCGCAGAAAGAACATTACCGGATGCCTGACCGTGCTCCAAAACGGGTATCCCGTGCCAGCAGCTCAGGCAGCCGGTCAAGGCCTTCGATCCGGTGTGCTCCCTCGGGGCCCGGCCCCCTGCGGCCGTCCCGGTCGATCCAGACGGCCAGCAGCCCGGCGTCGCGGGCCCCGCGCGCGTCGATCTCGGGCTGGTCCCCCACGTACGCCACGTCCTCCGGCGGCAGTCCGAGCGCCTCGCACGCGGCGAGGAACGCCTGCGCCTCGGGCTTGCTGACGCCGAGCTCGACGGCGCAGACCAGCACCTCGAAGCGCTCGCGCAGCCCGAGCCGGCGCAGCTTGGGGTCCTGGTTGGCCGTGGAGGAGTTGGAGAGCACGCCGTGCCGGTAGTCCGCGGCAAGGGCGTCGAGCGCCGGCACGACGTCGGGGAAGAGGGTCCAGGCGGCCTTGTAGTGCTCGACGTACTGGTCGAACCACGCGTCGGCCTCGGCCGCGGTCATGGCGGGCTCGTCGAGGAACTCCCGCACCCGCTCCTGGCGCTGCCCCTGGAAGGTGCCCACACCGGCGGCGAAGCGCGCCCAGTGGCGGTCGGTGATCTCCCGCCAGCGCGCGAGCGCCTGCGCGCGGGTACCGTACCGCTCCGCGAGCCGGACGGCCTCCAGCTGCGCCGCGAGACCGGCCGCGTCGGCCCCCGTGTAGTCGAAGAGGGTGTCGTCGATGTCCCACAGCACGGCGCGGATCGGCATGTGCCCGAGCCTACGCCGCGGGCGCCTGCGGGGTGGGCACGATCAGGAAGTCCGTCAGGAAAGGCAGCGACGCGGGCGCGTGGGCCGGCGAGCCCGCCCGGGACAACGCCGCAGGGGGCGGCGGCCCGGGTTCGGGCGCCGCCCCCTGCGGGACGGGACGGTGCTGCTGCGGGTCAGCCGGCCAGCTTGGCCAGGGCCGCGTCGATGCGGGACAGCGAGCGCTCCTTGCCCAGGATCTCCAGGGACTCGAAGAGCGGCAGGCCGACCGTGCGGCCGGTGACGGCCACGCGGACCGGGGCCTGGGCCTTGCCGAGCTTGAGGCCGTGGGCCTCGCCGGCGGTCAGGACGGCCTGCTTGAGGGACTCGGGGTCCGACCAGTCGGCGTCGGCCAGCTTCTCGCGGGCGGTGGTCAGCAGGGCCGCCGGCTCGCCCTTCATCGCCTTGTCCCAGGAGGCCTGGTCCTCGACGGGCTCCTTGCGGAACAGGAAGTCCACGTTGGCGGTGATCTCCGACAGGACGCCCACGCGCGTCTGGGCGTACGGCGCGATGCGCTCCCAGGCCTCCCTGTCGAAGTCCTCCGGCTCCCAGTTGGCGTGCGGGGCCTGCAGCCACGGGGCGCAGCGGTCCGCGAACACCTTCGGGTCGAGCAGGCGGATGTGGTCGCCGTTGATCGACTCGGCCTTCTTCAGGTCGAAGCGCGCCGGGTTGGCGTTCACGCCGTCGATGTCGAACTTCTCGACCATCTGCTCGATGGAGAAGACGTCCTGGTCCTTGGAGAAGGACCAGCCGAGGAGCGAGAGGTAGTTCAGCAGGCCCTCGGGGAGGAAGCCGCGCTCGCGGTACAGGTTGAGCGAGGCCTCGGGGTCGCGCTTGGAGAGCTTCTTGTTGCCCTCGCCCATCACGTACGGCAGGTGGCCGAAGGCGGGGGTGCCCTTGGCGACGCCCAGCTCGATCAGCGCCTTGTAGAGGGCGATCTGGCGGGGGGTGGAGGAGAGCAGGTCCTCGCCGCGCAGGACGTGCGTGATCTCCATCAGCGCGTCGTCCACCGGGTTGACCAGGGTGTAGAGCGGGGCGCCGTTGGCCCGGACGATGCCGAAGTCCGGCACGTTCTCCGGGGTGAAGGTCAGCTCGCCGCGGACCAGGTCGGTGAAGGTGATGGGCTCGTCGGGCATCCGGAAGCGGACGATCGCGGGCCGGTGCTCGCCCTGGTAGGCCTCGATCTGCACGGTGGTGAGCTCGCGGCAGTGGCCGTCGTAGCCGGAGGGCTTGCCGGCCGCGCGGGCGGCGGCGCGGCGCGCGTCGAGTTCCTCGGTGGTGCAGTAGCAGTGGTAGGCGTAGCCGCCGTCGAGCAGCTTCTTCGCGACGTCCGCGTAGATGTCCATGCGCTCGGACTGGCGGTACGGCGCGTGCGGACCGCCGACCTCGGGGCCCTCGTCCCAGGTGAAGCCGAGCCACCGCAGCGAGTCGAGCAGCTGGTCGTAGGACTCCTCGGAGTCGCGGGCCGCGTCGGTGTCCTCGATGCGGAAGACGAACGTGCCGCCGTGGTGGCGCGCGAACGCCCAGTTGAACAGGGCGGTGCGGACCAGGCCCACGTGGGGGTTGCCGGTCGGGGAGGGACAGAAACGTACGCGGACAGGTCCGTTAACCACGCTTGATCACCTTGTTGGTGAGAGTGCCGATGCCTTCGATGGTGACGGCGACCTCGTCGCCGACGTTGAGGGGGCCGACTCCGGCCGGGGTCCCCGTGAGGATGACGTCGCCGGGGAGCAGCGTCATGGCCTCGGTGATGTGGACGACCAGGTCCTCGATGGAGCGGACCATGTCACTGGTGCGGCCGAGCTGGCGCTGCTGGCCGTTGACGGTGCACTGGATGGTCAGGTCGCCCGGGTCCAGGTCGGTCTCGATCCAGGGGCCGAGGGGGCAGGAGCTGTCGAAGCCCTTGGCGCGGGCCCACTGCTTCTCGCGCTGCTGCACGTCGCGCGCCGTGACGTCGTTGGCGCAGGTGTAGCCGAGGATGACGTCCTTGACGCGCTCCCTGGGGACCTCGCGGCACATGCGGCCGATGACCACGGCGAGCTCCGCCTCGTGGTGGAGGTCCTGGGAGAAGGAGGGGTAGGTGATCGGGTCGCCCGGGCCGACCACGGAGGTGGACGGCTTGAAGAAGGTGATGGGGGCGTCGGGGACCTCGTTGCCGAGCTCCGCCGCGTGCTCCGCGTAGTTGCGGCCGATGGCCACGACCTTGTTCGGGAGCACGGGCGGCAGCAGGCGGACCTTGCTCAGCGGGACCTTCGTACCCGAGAGCTCGAAGTCCGCGAACGGGATGCCCTTGATGATGTCGAGCACGAGCGACGCTTCGTTGCCGGGGGCGGCGTCGCCCTCGACCGCGCCGAACGCGACATTGCCGTCGATCGAGAACCTGGCGATGCGCACGTGTTGCGTCTGCCCCTCTGTATTTCCGCTGGCTGGAGTCTGCGGTCCCCAGGCTAACGCGGCGGGCAGCGGCGCTTCACGTTCCGTGCGGGGCGGCTTACTGCGCGGCGGCGGCGACCGGCGCGTCCATCAGGACCGTGCGCCGGGGGTTGGCGGTCTGCGTCGGCAGCTCGACGGCGTGCTCCGGGGTGGCCGGGGCCGCCTGCAGCTCCTCGGCGTCCTTGAGGTGCGCGAGGGTGGTGCGGCGGGGGTTGGCTATGTTGCGGAACATCGTCGTCGTCTTCATCGGAGTTCGGGGTCCTCGGTTCGGTCTGTGGATGTCGGCCGGCGCGGGCACCAGCCCTGGCCCAACCCTTCAAGGGGCAAGGCTAAACATCTGAATCCCCTGGCGAACCGGGAAGTAATGGCCACGGCTATGTGAGTTTGCTCACCCGTGACCGGACATTAATTCCATAACGGACAGCCGATCACACCCGCCGAAACGGACATTGCACCACTGAATGCGCCATTCCGCTCCTGATCATCGCGACTGGGACACCTTGCCAGCCGTGTTGTTTGGATGGCGTAAGTCCGATTTCAACCGAATGCGGTCGCACATCGCGTAGTGCGTCTGTTACGAGCCGTGACCGACTCTCCGGGCCGACACGCGCACCTTGTTGGAGATCCGCCACTGTGCTGGAATTCGCGGGACCGCCGCGGGACTCAGTCCGGCGCGCAGGTGGCGCGACTTCAGCGCCGAGCGGCGGAGAGAAAGGGAGACGCGCCGGTCACCGACGACCACCATGGGGCCGAAAGTGCCCCACGACTCGACACCGTTCCGCCGGTCACCCGGCGGGACGCCTGGTCCAGAGGTTGCGACGCTAGTGCAGGGACGATTCAAGAGGGATGGCAGCGCTGCGGCGGAGCAGGAGCCGCGTGGCGGGACCGACCGTGGCTCCTCGCCCCAGCACGCCCAGAACCGCGGGCCGGCTGTCGAAGGCGCGAGCCCCGACGCTTCGGCAGCGGTGAAGGCGAAGGGCCGCGTGAAGAGCCTGAAGGCCAAGTCCAAGGACAAGGCCGGGCCGGCTGAGCAGGACGCGGCGATACCGAAGGCCCCCAGTGGGCCCGGCTCCCGCCTCGCCATGCAGAACTGGCGCATCAGCACGCGACTCGTGTCGCTGCTGACCCTGCCGGTCGTCGCCGCCACCACGCTCGGTGGCTTCCGCATCAACGACTCGCTCAATGACATCGCGCAGCTCGAGCACATGCAGCTGCTGACGACGATGACGCGGCAGGCCACCAACCTGGCCGCCATGCTCCAGGAGGAGCGCGACCTCTCCGCGGGTCCGCTCTCGCTCTCCAAGGGCAAGAGCAACAGCAGCGTCGACGGTGCCCGCGCGCAGACCGACACCGCCGCCAAGGCCTTCGCCGCCGCGACCGACAAGGTCGACAGCACCGGCGAGAAGGACGACACCCTCAAGTCGATCCGCAACAACGTGCTGCAGATCGGCCGTCAGATCGCGAACATCCAGACGGTCCGGGACAAGGCGTACATCAACGGCGCCCAGCAGACCGTCAGCGAGTACAACGCGATGATCGTCTCGCTGCTCTCCCTCTCCCAGGACATGGCGCAGGCCACCTCCAACCCGGAGATGATCAAGCGTACGCGTGCCCTGGCCGCGTTCTCCGCCGCCAAGGAATACGCCTCCATCCAGCGCGCGATCATCGCCGCCTCGCTCCCCGAGACCTCGGACAAGCAGGGCAAGCTGGAGGAGAACGACCGCCTCTACGCCCTCTCCGCGCAGAAGGGCGAGCAGCAGGCGAAGACCACCTTCGAGCTCGTCTACCAGGGCCGCACCGAGGAGCTCCTGGCCGGTCTGGGCGACAGCAACTCCGAGATCTCCAGCGCCGACCACTACGCACGCCGCGTGCTGGCCAGCCAGGACGCCTTCCTCCGCGAGAAGAACCGGTCCTGGCTGGACTGGTACGACGCGGACGGCACCAAGCTCCAGGCGATGAAGGTCATCGAGCTGACCCTGCTCGAGGAGATGGAGCAGAAGGCCCGTGAGCTGAAGAACGAGGCCCAGCAGGACGCCATCATCAACGGTGCCCTGATCCTCCTCGTCCTCGGTGTCTCCCTCGTCGGCGCCTTCGTCATGGCCCGCTCGATGATCCGCTCGCTGCGCCGCCTGCAGGACACCGCGACGCGCGTCGCCCAGGACCGTCTGCCCGAGCTCGTCAAGCAGCTCTCCGAGTCCGACCCGCAGGACGTGGACACGTCCGTGGAGTCGGTCGGCCTGCACACCCGCGACGAGATCGGCCAGGTGGCCGCGGCGTTCGACGACGTGCACCGCGAGGCCGTCCGCCTCGCCGCCGAGCAGGCCCTCCTGCGGGGCAACGTCAACGCGATGTTCACCAACCTCTCGCGCCGCTCGCAGGGCCTCATCCAGCGTCAGCTCTCGCTCATCTCCGAACTGGAGTCGCGCGAGGCCGACCCGGACCAGCTGTCCTCCCTCTTCAAGCTCGACCACCTCGCGACCCGCATGCGCCGTAACGGCGAAAACCTCCTCGTCCTCGCGGGCGAGGAGCCGGGCCGCCGGTGGACCCGCCCCGTCCCGCTGGTCGACGTGCTCCGCGCCGCCGCGTCCGAGGTGGAGCAGTACGAGCGCGTCGAGCTGGCCTCGGTGCCCGGCACCGACGTCGCCGGCCGCGTCGTCAACGACCTCGTGCACGTGCTCGCAGAGCTGCTGGAGAACGCCACCTCGTTCTCCTCCCCGCAGACCAAGGTCAAGGTCACCGGTCACGCGCTGCCCGACGGCCGCGTGCTCGTCGAGATCCACGACACCGGTATCGGTCTCTCCCCCGAGGACCTCGCCGCGATCAACGAGCGACTCGCCTCGCCGCCCACCGTGGACGTCTCCGTCTCCCGGCGCATGGGCCTGTTCGTGGTCGGCCGCCTGTCCCTGCGACACGGCATCCGCATCCAGCTGCGCCCCTCCGACTCGGGTGGTACGACGGCCCTCGTCATGCTCCCGGTGGACGTCGCCCAGGGCGGCAAGAAGCCGGGCCCGACGCCGGGCCAGGGCGGCCCGGGCGGCGCCCAGGGCGGCCCCGGTGCCCAGGCCTCCGTGCCCGGTCCGGGCGGACGCCCCTCCGTGAGCCAGGGCCCGCAGCGCGGTCAGGTCGGCGGCGGTCAGCGTGCCGCGCTGCCCGGCCGCGACGGTGGTGCCGGCCAGCGTCCGCAGGGCGGACGCCCGCAGGGCGGTCCCGGTGCTCCCGGTGCTCCCGGTGCGCGCCCCCAGCAGGGCGGTCCGACCACCGCCGGCCAGGGCCAGGGCGCCTTCGGCGCCGGTGCTCCGCTGCCGACCCGCGGTCCGGTGCCCAGCGTGGGATTCGGCAACGGTCCCCAGGGCCGTCCGGCGCCCTCCGGTGCCTCCGCCTTCCAGCAGGGCAACGGCTTCGAGCGTCCGCAGCAGCCGCAGCAGCCGCAGGCCCAGCAGGCCCAGCAGGCCCAGCAGCAGCCCGGTCCCGGGGCTGCGGCCCCGGGCGGTCCGCGGCCGCAGCTGCCGCCGCGGGGTGGCGCCGCCGGCGCCCGTCCGGAGCTGCCCGGCCCGCAGACCACCAGCTGGGGTTCCGACCAGGCCCGGGGCCACGACGAGCTCTCGGGCCCCGGCTCGACGGCCGAGTTCGCGCGCCCGGACTTCAACGCGCCGATGCCCCAGGGCGACGGCACGGGCAGCAGCACCGGCCAGTTCGAGCGTCCGGACGTACGGGGCCCCATCGACCCGTCCTCCACCGGCCAGTTCGAGCGCCCCGGCTACCAGCCCCAGCGGCCGGGCGGCCCCGGCGTCGGCGGGTTCGCGCGCCAGCCGCAGGCCCCGCAGCAGCCGCAGGCCCCGCAGGGCGGCGAGTACGCACCCGTACCGCCGGCGCGGCCCGAGGCCCCGCGGCTGCCGCAGGCGCACCGGCCGGAGGCGCTGCCCCCGGCCCAGAACGCCGGCGACGCCCGCAGCCCGATCTTCGACACGCTGGAGTCGAACTGGTTCCGCGAGGAGGGTCAGCAGCCCCCCGCGCAGGTCCCGGCCGTACCCCAGCAGCCGCAGCAGTCCGCTCCGTCGGCCCCTGCTCCGCAGCAGCAGCTGCCGCAGCGCGGCCAGGAGCCGGCGGCCGAGTCCTCCCAGACGGCGACCGGCGCCATGCCGACCGTCAGCTGGAAGTCCTCGCCGAACGACGAGCTGATGCGGCAGGCCGAGCGCGTGCGCCAGCCCGCCGCCGGCGGAATCACGACCTCGGGGCTGCCCCGCCGGGTCCCGCGGGCGAACCTCGTGGCCGGCACCGCGCAGCAGCAGGCCGAGGCGCAGGCGGGTCCGCAGGTCTCCCGGGCGCCGGACGACGTCCGCGGCCGTCTGACCAACCTCCGACGCGGTATCCAGCAGGGCCGTCAGGCTGGCAACAACAGCCAGGCGACCGGCAGTTACCACATCGACCCCACTTACCAGCAGGAGCGATAGTTGAGTTCGATGAGCCAGGCGGCACAGAACCTGAACTGGTTGATCACCAACTTCGTGGACAACACCCCCGGGGTGTCCCACACGGTGGTGGTCTCCGCCGACGGCCTCCTTCTGGCGATGTCCGACGGATTCCCCCGCGACCGCGCGGATCAGCTGGCGGCCGTGGCCTCCGGACTGACCTCGCTCACCGCCGGTGCCTCCCGCATCTTCGAGGGCGGCGCCGTCAACCAGACGGTGGTCGAGATGGACCGGGGATTCCTGTTCCTCATGTCCGTCTCCGACGGATCCTCGCTGGCCGTACTGGCGCACCCGGAGTGCGACATCGGCCTCGTGGGCTACGAGATGGCTCTTCTGGTGGATCGCGCGGGCAGTGTCCTCACCCCGGACCTGCGTGCCGAACTGCAGGGAAGCCTGCTCGGCTGACTTCCCCTCTCCCGGCCGGACGGTACTACCGGCCGGGAGACCGGGGCCCCCGCCCCGGAATCCAGTACCACCGCCAGGCCGTCATACCGTTCCCCCCACCGGCCGCCCCGTCAGACGGCACGCTGACCACTGCTGTCCAGCCCGGAGGATCCATGACCCCGCCCCCCGCCTACCCCGATGCGTACGGAGATTCGTACTCGGAAGGCGATCAGCCGTTGGTGCGTCCCTACGCGATGACCGGCGGCCGGACCCGGCCCCGCTACCAGCTCGCCATCGAGGCGCTGGTCAGCACCACCGCCGATCCGATGCACCTGTCCGGCCTGCTCCCCGAGCACCAGCGCATCTGCACGCTGTGCCGTGAGGTCAAGTCGGTCGCCGAGGTCTCCGCGCTGCTTTCCATGCCGCTCGGTGTGGCTCGCATCCTCGTCGCCGACCTGGCGGAGGCCGGCATGGTGGCCATCCACCAGCCGGGCAACGGAGAGGCCGGCGGCACGCCCGCGAAGATCGTGGTGGCGGGCGGCTTCGGCGTGGGCAAGACCACGTTCGTCGGAGCCGTGTCCGAGATCAACCCGCTGCGCACCGAAGCCGTCATGACCAGCGCCTCGGCCGGTATCGACGACCTCACGCACACCGGTGACAAGACGACCACCACGGTCGCCATGGACTTCGGACGCATCACGCTGGACCAGGACCTGATCCTTTACCTCTTCGGTACTCCGGGCCAGGACCGCTTCTGGTTCATGTGGGACGACCTGGTCCGCGGCGCCATCGGCGCCATCGTGCTCGTCGACACGCGCCGCCTCGCCGACTGCTTCCCGGCGGTCGACTACTTCGAGAACAGCGGCCTGCCGTTCGTCGTGGCGCTCAACGGCTTCGAGGGACACCAGCCGTACACGCCCGAGGAGGTCCGCGAGGCCCTGCAGATCGGCCCCGGCGCCCCCATCATCACCACCGACGCCCGCCACCGCGCGGACGCCAAGAGCGCGCTCATCACGCTCGTCGAGCACGCCCTCATGGCACGGCTCAAGTAGCGGAGCAGCTCCAACTGCCGCACGGGAGGGGCGGGCTGTGTCGTATGACACGGCCCGCCCCTGTCGTTCATAACGTTTCGACAGAGAATTGAAGCCGATCGGCAACGGGATGCGTTCGGACGGTACCGCTGCGCTCACAACCACCCCGGCTTTTGCCGCAGGACGCTCTTTATGTCCGGTTTATGTGAGGCGTAAGTCTCTGGAACCCGCGGATTTCAACTGTTTGGAACAGGACCGTCAACCGTGCTGGAATTCAACGAACTAGCTAGTAGCACCGCCGAGAGGTTGTTGGTCGAGTGAGGCGAAGCAACGCAAGCCCCGCGGATGAACCCGCGCGCGGCAACTTCACCCCGCCGCCGCGAGCGGCCGCGTCGCCCGCCGACGTGCCCGTGGAACCGCCTGTGAAGAGCGGGAGCACCAGCCGGTTCTCCCCCCGCAACTGGCGCGTGCCGACCCGCCTGAACGCCATCCTGCTCGTACCGGCCCTCGTGGGCCTGGTCATGGGCGGGTTCCAGGTGAAGGGCTCGGTCGACACGTGGAACGAGGCCAAGGACGCCGAGCAGATAGCCCGGGTCGTCCAGGCAGCCTCGGAATACAGCCAGGCACTGCTCAACGAGCGTGACCTCACGGCCGAGCCGCTCCTGAACGGCCTCACCAAGGACGACAAGGTCACCAAGGCCTACGCGGCGACCACCGCGGCCAAGGAGAAGTTCGACAAGGTCGTCCAGGACCTGCCCGAGAACCAGGGCATGGAGCGGCGTCTGGAGCTCTTCCGCACCGAGGAGCCCAAGCTGACGGACGTCCGTCAGACGGCGTACCAGGCCGGGATCGAGAGCCCCAAGAAGAACCCGCCCGCTTCGTTCGGCCCCATCCCGACCGAAGAGGGCTACGTCACGGTCCAGCACTACCTGATGCAGTTCGCCAACGAGCTCGGTCTCGGCACCGGCAACGTGACCTCGTACGGTCGCATGGTCTACGCGATCCAGCTGGCCAAGGCGGCGAACTCCCTCCAGCGCTCCGTCGGCACGCACCTGCTGGTGCGCCCGAGCAACGACGAGAACACCCGCAAGGCCCAGCTCGTCGCCTTCTCCTCCTACGCCTACCTCGAGGAAATCGCCATCGGCGAGTACGTCGCGGCGGGTACCGAGGAGGACGTGACCCGCCTGAAGACGGTCATGGGGAAGAAGTCCGAAGAGGGCGCCGCCAAGCTCGCCGAGGCCAAGGCCGCCGCCGAGCAGGCCGGTACCCCCTTCAAGTCCCCGCCGGTCTCGCCGGTCAACAAGTCGATCCTGACCGGTATGACCGAGGCCATCGCCAGCGGTGAGCCCAAGAAGAAGGTCATCGAGGGCGGCACCACGCCGGCGGCCTGGCAGTACGCGGCCACCGCGAAGTTCGACGGCTACGACGAGATCGAGAAGGAACTCCTCGAGAAGGCCGTCACCGACGCCGTCGCGGTCTCCGACGACGCCCGCACCGACGCCATCACCAACGGCGCCATCGTGGTCGTGGCCCTCCTCGCCGCCTTCATTCTGGCCGGCATGATGGCCCGCCAGATGGGCCGTGCGATGAGCCGCCTGCGCACCGCCGCCTTCGACATCGCCGAGCAGCGCCTGCCGTCGCTCGTCGACCAGCTCTCGCGCACCGATCCGGGCAAGGTCGACACCCGTGTCCACCCGATCCCGATCGACTCGCAGGACGAGATCGGCGAGGTCGCCCGCGCCTTCGACCAGGTCCACCGGGAAGCGGTCCGGCTCGCCGCCGAGCAGGCGCTCCTGCGGGGCAACGTCAACGCGATCTTCACGAACCTCTCCATGCGCAACCAGTCGCTGATCGAGGGCCAGCTGACCCTCATCACCGACCTGGAGAACAACGAGGCCGACCCGGACCAGCTGGAGAACCTCTTCCGCCTGGACCACCTGGCCACCCGTATGCGCCGCAACGGCGAGAACCTCCTCATCCTCGCGGGTGAGGAGCCGGGACGCCGCTGGGACCAGCCCGTGCCCCTCGTGGACGTGCTCCGCGCCGCCTCCTCCGAGGTGGAGCAGTACGAGCGCATCGAGCTCTCCGGGGTCTCCGAGGCCGAGATCCACGGCCAGGCCGTGACCGACCTCGTGCACCTGCTCGCCGAGCTGCTGGAGAACGCCACCACGTTCTCCTCCCCGCAGACCAAGGTCCGCGTCAACGCCACGCGTCTGCCCGACGGCCGCGTGATGGTCGAGATCCACGACAAGGGCATCGGCCTGACCGCCGAGGACTTCGCGGACATCAACCACAAGCTCGCCAACCCGCCGACCGTGGACGCCGCGATCTCGCAGCGCATGGGTCTGTTCGTGGTCGGCCGGCTGGCGGACCGCCACAACATCCGCGTCCAGCTGCGCCCCTCGGGCGAGGCGGCCGGCACCACCTCGCTGATCATGCTTCCCGACGCCATCACGCACGGTGGCGGCGGCGAGGGCATCCCGGACGACGACTTCACGGTCTCGCAGATCATTCCGGAGCAGAAGGCCCAGCAGGCCGCCCCGATGCGCACGGCCGCGGAGCTCGGCTTCGACGACTCGCGCTACGAGCAGGGCGGCGAGGCGCGCGGCCTCGACCCGGTCGGGCGTTCGCTCGGCCGCGAGGAGCGGCGCGCCGCGCTGGAGGCCCAGGTCGGCTTCCCGCAGGAGCAGCAGTACCCCGACCAGGACGGCCAGGGCACCCACGGCGGCCAGGACTATCCGGAACCCCAGCCTGAACACCGCTACCAGCCGTACCAGGGCTACGAGCAGCAGTCCGAGCAGGGATACGAACCCGCGTACGACGGACAGGGCCCGGACCAGGGGTACGAGGCGTACCCGCAGCAGGACTACGCCTATACGGAAGACGGCTACCCGGACCAGCAGTCGGGCACTCAGGGCTACGACGGCGGCTACGAAGCCCAGTCGGCGCAGGCCGAGTGGCCCGAGCAGAACACGTATCCGGCTGCCTACCAGCAGGATTACGGGACTGAATCGGAATCCCAGGCCGTCCCCGAACCGGCCGCGGACCGCGTAGGCTTCGACCGTCCGGGCGCCGCTGCCGACACCGGTCACGAAATGACCGGAGCGGGCCTGCCGCGACGCGGCAGCCAGCAGCAGTGGCAGCCGGCACAGCAGGAAGCGGAGTCCCCCGGGTCCCTCTTCGAGCAGCGGCCGCAGCGTCAGCGGCAGGCCGCGGCGCCGGGGCAGGACCAGGACGGTGGCACGGGTTGGCGCTCGGGCAACGACGAGCGCTGGCAGCAGGCCGCCAAACTCCGTGAGCCGAAGGCGGGCGGGGTCACCCCGTCCGGTCTCCCTCGGCGCGTGCCCAAGGCCAACCTGGTCGAGGGCGCAGCGGAGACGACCCCGCAGGGCGGCCCCCAGGTCTCCCGCGCTCCGGAGGACGTCCGCGGCAGGTTGAGCAACCTGCGGCGGGGTGTCCAGCAGGGACGCAGCGCGGGTACTGAGCAGTCAAGTAACAGCTATGACCAGGAGCGTTAGTGTGAGCCCGATGAGCCAGGCGGCACAGAACCTGAACTGGTTGATCACCAATTTCGTGGACAACACCCCCGGGGTGTCGCACACGGTGGTGGTCTCCGCCGACGGCCTTCTTCTGGCGATGTCCGACGGATTTCCGCGCGACCGCGCCGATCAGCTGGCGGCCGTGGCCTCCGGACTGACCTCGCTGACCGCCGGTGCCTCCCGCATTTTCGAGGGTGGCGCCGTCAACCAGACCGTGGTCGAGATGGACCGGGGCTTCCTGTTCCTGATGTCCGTCTCCGACGGATCGTCCCTCGCGGTGCTGGCGCACCCGGAGTGCGACATCGGCCTCGTGGGCTACGAGATGGCCCTTCTGGTGGATCGTGCGGGCAGTGTCCTGACCCCGGACCTGCGCGCCGAACTGCAGGGAAGCCTTCTCAACTAGCAAACAGGCAGTGCGTTTCGCGCCATCGCACCGTAGGGTGCGGTGGCGCGGTTCCACAGGGAGTACTGCGTTCTTGGAGTCGGAGGAGGAGACGTGACAACACCCGGAGGACATCCTTATGGCGGCGCGCAGCAGCCGCAGGGTGGGCACGACCAGAACCGCTTCAACTTCCCCTCCGCGCCGAGTCGGCCCATGCCGGAGCAGAACCCCTACCAGCAGTACGGGCAGCACCAGCAGCCCCAGCAGCCCCAGATGCCCGCGCAGGCGCCTCCGCGCGCCGCGCGGCAGTCGGCCCCGAAGGCCCACAACCCGCTGGTGCGCCCGTACGCGATGACCGGCGGCCGTACTCGGCCGCGCTACCAGCTCGCCATCGAGGCGCTGGTCAGTACCACGGCGGATCCCGCTCGTCTGCAAGGGCAGTTGCCCGAGCACCAGCGCATCTGCCGCCTGTGCCAGGAGATCAAATCCGTCGCGGAGATCTCGGCACTCCTCTCCATTCCTCTTGGTGTCGCCCGCATCCTCGTAGCCGACCTGGCGGAGGCGGGCCTTGTCGCCATTCACCAGCCCGGCGGCGACGACGCGAAGATCGTGGTGGCGGGCGGCTTCGGCGTGGGCAAGACCACGTTCGTCGGAGCCGTGTCCGAGATCAACCCGCTGCGCACCGAAGCCGTCATGACGTCCGCGAGCGCGGGCATCGACGACCTCACCCACACCGGTGACAAGACGACCACCACGGTCGCCATGGACTTCGGACGCATCACGCTCGACCAGGACCTGATCCTGTACCTGTTCGGCACGCCCGGCCAGGACCGCTTCTGGTTCATGTGGGACGACCTGGTCCGCGGCGCCATCGGCGCCGTCGTGCTCGTCGACACGCGCCGCCTCGCCGACTGCTTCCCGGCGGTCGACTACTTCGAGAACAGCGGCCTGCCCTTCGTCATCGCGCTCAACGGCTTCGACGGACACCAGCCGTACACGCCGGAGGAAGTCCGCGAGGCCCTGCAGATCGGCCCGGACGCTCCCATCATCACCACCGACGCCCGCCACCGCGCGGACGCCAAGAGCGCGCTCATCACGCTCGTCGAGCACGCCCTCATGGCGCGCCTGCGGTAGGAACCGCCGCGCATCCGACAGGCCCCTGTGTCCACGACGCGGGGGCCTTCGCCATGGGTGGCTCCCCCCGGGGCCCAGTAGGGCGGTGGTAGGCACGCGACGGTACGCGGAAGGCCCCGCACCCTGGACGGGTGCGGGGCCTTCTGGGCGGCTTTCGTGAGCCGGGGGCTCAGCCCTGCCAGCTGTGAGGGGCGCGGAAGCCCGGGGTGCGCTCCAGGCGGCGCCAGCCGGCCTGGCGCGGCATCCGGACAGCGGTCTGCTCGGGGGTGGCGGCAGCTCGGGCGAGCAGGATCGCGGTGATCGCGGCCAGCTCCTCGGGCGCTGCGGTGCCCTTCTCGACGCGGAGCAGGGTGGCAGAGGTGTTGGTCATGGGGTGGCAGATCTCCTTCGCGGTTACTGCGGCGGGTTGCCGTGCTTGCGGGACGGCAGATCGGCGTGCTTGTTGCGGAGCATCGCGAGGGCGCTGACGAGCACCTCGCGGGTTTCGGCGGGGTCGATGACGTCGTCGACGAGGCCGCGCTCGGCCGCGTAGTACGGGTGCATCAGCTCGGACTTGTACTCCTTGACCATGCGCACGCGCATGGCCTCGGGGTCCTCGGCGTCCGCGATCTGCTTGCGGAAGATGACGTTGGCCGCGCCCTCGGCGCCCATCACGGCGATCTCGTTGGTGGGCCAGGCGTAGGTGATGTCGGCACCGATGGACTGGGAGTCCATGACGATGTACGCGCCGCCGTAGGCCTTGCGCAGGATCAGCGAGATCCGCGGGACGGTGGCGTTGCAGTACGCGTACAGCAGCTTGGCGCCGTGGCGGATGATGCCGCCGTGCTCCTGGTCGACGCCCGGCAGGAAGCCGGGGACGTCCAGCAGCGTGATGATCGGGATGTTGAAGGCGTCGCACATCTGGACGAAGCGCGCGGACTTCTCGGAGGCCTCGATGTCGAGGACGCCGGCGAGGTGGGCGGGCTGGTTGGCGACGATGCCGACGACCTGTCCGTCCATGCGCGCCAGGGCGCAGATGATGTTGCGGGCCCAGCGCTCGTGGATCTCCAGGACGTCGCCGTCGTCGACGAGCTCCTCGATGACCTTGTGCATGTCGTACGGGCGGTTGCCGTCCGCGGGGACCAGGTCCAGGAGGACCTCGCTGCGGCGGTCCGCCGGGTCGCTCGTCTCGTGGACGGGCGGGTTCTCGCGGTTGTTCGAGGGGAGCATCGAGATGAGGTAGCGCACCTCGGAGATGCAGGTCTCCTCGTCGTCGTACGCGAAGTGCGCGACGCCCGAGGTCTCGGCGTGCACGTCGGCGCCGCCGAGGCCGTTCTGGGTGATCTCCTCGCCGGTCACCGCGCGGACCACGTCCGGGCCGGTGATGAACATCTGCGAGGTGTCACGGACCATGAAGACGAAGTCCGTCAGGGCCGGGGAGTACGCGGCTCCGCCGGCGCACGGGCCGAGCATCACCGAGATCTGCGGGATGACGCCCGAGGCCTTGGTGTTGCGCTGGAAGATGCCGCCGTAGCCGGCGAGGGCGGAGACGCCCTCCTGGATACGGGCGCCGGCGCCGTCGTTGAGGGAGACCAGCGGGGCACCGGCCGCGATGGCCATGTCCATGATCTTGTGGATCTTGGTGGCGTGGGCCTCGCCCAGGGCGCCGCCGAAGATCCGGAAGTCGTGCGCGTAGACGAAGACCGTGCGGCCCTCGACCGTGCCCCATCCGGTGATGACACCGTCGGTGTACGGCTTCTTGTTCTCGAGGCCGAAGCCGGTCGCACGGTGGCGGCGCAGCTGCTCGACCTCCCTGAAGGACCCTTCGTCGAGGAGCAGTGCGATGCGCTCGCGCGCCGTCAGCTTGCCCTTCGCGTGCTGGGCCTCGGTCGCACGGTCACTCGGTCCACGCCGCGCCTGCTCGCGCAGGGAGTGCAGCTCGGCCACGCGCCCACGGGCGTCCGTCGGCTCGCTCGGGATCTGGTCCACAACGGTCATGTACCGACCTTACGAAGATCGTGATGAAAAACCTCCGTTCATTCCGCACAGTCTCGGGAGTCTTCCGCTGTCCGGCCCGCACAGAACAGCCCTGGGAATTAAGGACTCCGCCAGACGGGGCCATCCGCGTTTGTAGGACCTTCACAGAAATCGCCGCCACCCAGGGAGGTGGTTGAAATTTGAACATAATCGCTCTACTGTCGTGGGTGTCGAAGTCGTTGAACATTCAACAGCTTCGGCGTCCCCCGCACAGGAACCCCTATCGAGGAGCAGGTCATGGGCCTCTTCAACCGCCGCAACCAGGACAACACCGCCGCCGTCGCCACCCTGGAGGTGGACCCGGCGCTCGCCGCCCTCACCGGCGACTACGCTATCGACCCGGCCCACAGCAGCATCGGCTTCACCGTCCGCCACGCGATGGTGACCAACGTCCGCGGTTCCTTCGCCGACCACGAGGGGACCCTGCACCTGGACGGCTCCGACCCGTCCCGTTCCACCGCGTCGATCGACGTGAAGATCGCCTCCGTGGACACCGGCATCGCCGACCGCGACGGCCACCTGCGCAGCGGCGACTTCTTCGACGCCGAGGCCTTCCCGCTGATGACCTTCCGCTCCACCGAGGCCGCGTTCCTCGGCGGGGACACCTACCGGATCACCGGCGACCTCACCATCAAGGACGTCACCCGGCCGCTCTCCATCGACCTGGAGTTCAACGGCTCCGCCACCGACCCGTACGGCAACCAGCGCGTCGGCTTCGAGGGCAGCGCGGACATCCTGCGTTCCGACTGGGGCCTGACCTGGAACGCGGCGCTGGAGACCGGCGGCGTCGTGGTCAGCGACAAGGTGAAGCTGACCTTCGACATCTCCGCCATCAAGCAGGCCTGACCGGCCGCACGGCGACCCGGGGGCGGCGCGGTCTAGAAGCCGCCCCCGTCGAATCCGCCTCCGCCGCCGAAGTCCCCGCCCCCGAAGTCGGACGGGTTGAAGTCGGCCCCGGAGAAGTCCCCGCCCTCGTAGCCACCGTCCGTGCCGCCGCCGTAGTCCGCGGCGTAGGCGGGGGTGGACATCATCGAACCGAGCATCGTGCCCATGAGCAGGCCGGGCAGGATGCCGCCGCCGAAGTAGCCGCCGGCCCAGGGTCCGTACGCCGGGCCGGCGTCGTAGTACGGCCGCGGTCCGTGATCGGTGTCGACCGTGCGCACGGCCGGGTCGAGTCCGTCCCGCAGCCGCACCGCGTCCGCCGTGCAGACGGGCACCGTACGGGCCGCCCCGGTGGCCGGGGCCCAGGTCGCGTCCTCGGTGCTCGGCCCGTGGCGCGGGTCGAAGAAGCAGGGCGCGCGGCGCTCGGGCACCGGCCGGCCCGTCCGGCGCGCGTCCAGGCAGGCCAGGGCGTACCGGCCGTCCTCCAGGGCCTGGGTCACCCCGGTGACCTCTTCCGGGCGCTCGACGGAAGCCATGATCTGCTTGGCCTTCTCGTACGAGTCGAGTCCTCGCTCGTAGTCCGCGCGCATGGCGTCGTCGGCGCCGGGCTCGCCGGGGTGGAAGTCCAGGCGCTCCAGCTCCTCGCCGAAGGCCGTGATGTCCTCGTCGACGACCACGCTCAGCCGCTCGATGGCCTCGCGCCGAGCCTCTTCCTTCTGCTTCCGGTTCCGGCGGACCAGCGCGTAGGCGCCGCCGCCGCCGATCGCGGCCACCGCCCCGAGGGTCACCAGCCCGCCCACCGGGACGCCGGCGTCGGCGCCCGTGGTGCCCCAGGAGTCGGGGGCGCTGCCCCGGGTCTGGGACAGGGCCTGGTCCACGAAGTTGTTGAGCTGGGTGCTCGCGTCGACCGGGACGCCGGTCTTGACCGCCTCGGTGAGGTTGCGGACGGCGTTGGCCGGCATGACCGCCCGGTCCGCGCCGGCGTCGAAGCCGTCGCCGAGCCGGATCGCGTAGAGCCCGGTGATGCCGGTCTCCGCGCGGACCGCGGCGAGCACCTTGTCCTGCGGGAAGTCCGCGGTGGCCGGGAGCACGGCCACGAAGACCGGCTTCCCGGCGTCCTTGATCTTCTCGGCGAGCGCGTCGGCCTCGGCCTTCGGCAGCTGTGCCGCGGCCCGGGGGTCGACGTACACGGGACCCTCCTTGAGGGCCTCCGCCACGGCGGCTACTCCGGTGTCGGCCGATGCCTGCGGCGCGGCCGCCAGGGTGGTCGCGCCGAGGGCCAGCAGCAGACCGGAGAGCAACGATCCCCAACGTACGGATATCAGCCTGGTCCTCATATCCATGACGCTACCCGAACCAGTACTTTCCCGTGTGAAAGGGGCATAAGGGAGCCCAGGTCCGGACGGCGTGGCTCCTCGCCTGCCCTTCCGGCTGGTGGACCGTCCGCGGCGTGGTGTCCTTCGACGCCGACGACCTCGCCGGGGCGGAGCCCGGCGAGGTGTGGGCGGGCGACCGGGACATGAGGCGGAAGGAGTTCCGCGAGTACCGCGACGACCAGTGCTGACCTGCGCCGACGGTGCCTACTCCGCCGGTTCGACGCCCGCGTGCAGGAGGCCGTAGGTGAACGCGTCCTCCAGCGCCTGCCAGGAGGCGGCGATCACGTTGGGGGCGACGCCGACCGTGGACCACTCACGGACCCCGTCCGTCGTGGCGACGAGCACGCGGGTCGTGGACGCCGTGCCGTGCGTGCCCTCCAGGATGCGGACCTTGTAGTCGACCAGCTCGAACTTGGCGAGCTGCGGGTAGAACCGCTCCAGCGCCACCCGCAGGGCCCGGTCCAGCGCGTTGACCGGGCCGTTGCCCTCGGCCGTCGCGACGATCCGCTCACCCTTGGCCCACAGCTTCACCGTGGCCTCGTTGGCGTGGGTGCCGTCCGGGCGGTCCTCGACGATCGCCCGCCAGGACTCGATGCGGAAGTACTTGCGGGCCCGCCCCTCGGCCTCGGCCCGCAGGAGCAGCTCGAAGGAGGCGTCGGCCGCCTCGTAGGTGTAGCCCTGGAGCTCGCGCTCCTTGACCCGCTCCACGACCCGGGAGATCAGCGCGCGGTCCCCGCCGAGGTCGACGCCGAGTTCCTTGCCCTTGAGCTCGATGGAGGCGCGGCCCGCCATGTCGGAGACCAGCATCCGCATGGTGTTGCCGACCCGCTCGGGGTCGATGTGCTGGTAGAGGTCCGGGTCCACCTTGATCGCCGAGGCGTGCAGGCCCGCCTTGTGCGCGAAGGCGGAGACGCCGACGTAGGGCTGGTGGGTGGAGGGGGTGAGGTTGACGACCTCGGCGATGGCGTGCGAGATCCGGGTCATCTCGGCGAGCGCGCCGTCGGGGAGCACCTTGCGCCCGTACTTGATCTCCAGTGCGGCGACGACGGGGAACAGGTTGGCGTTGCCGACGCGCTCGCCGTAGCCGTTCGCGGTGCACTGGACGTGGGTGGCGCCGGCGTCGACGGCGGCCAGGGTGTTGGCCACGGCGCAGCCGGTGTCGTCCTGGGCGTGGATGCCGAGGCGGGCGCCGGTGTCGGCGAGGACGGTGGCGACGGTCGCCGACACCTGGGCGGGCAGCATGCCCCCGTTGGTGTCGCAGAGGATGACGACGTCGGCCCCGGCCTCGTACGCGGTGCGCACCACGGACTTCGCGTACTCGGCGTTGGCGCGGTAGCCGTCGAAGAAGTGCTCGCAGTCGACGAAGACGCGGCGGCCCTGGGCCACCAGGTGGGAGACGGTGTCCCTGACCATCTCCAGGTTCTCGTCCAGAGTGGTGCGCAGGGCGAGCTCGACGTGGCGGTCGTGGGACTTGGCGACGAGCGTGATCACGGGGGCGCCGGACTCCAGCAGGGCCCGCACCTGCGGGTCCTGGTCCGCCGAGCCGCCGGCCCGGCGGGTGGCGCCGAAGGCCACCAGCCGGGCGTTCTTGAAGTCGATCTCCGCGCGGGCGCGGGCGAAGAACTCGGTGTCGCGGGGGTTGGCCCCGGGCCAGCCGCCCTCGATGAAGCCCACTCCGAAGTCGTCCAGATGGCGCGCGATCGTCAGCTTGTCGGCGACCGTGAGGTTGATGCCCTCACGCTGGGCGCCGTCGCGCAGGGTGGTGTCGAAGACGTGGAAGCTGTCGTCCAGGCCTCCGGACAGCGCTGTTGCCGCCTCTGGTGTCGTCGTCATGCTGATCTGACTCCTGTCGGATGAGTGGTTCCGGAAACCCGCCCATGGGAAGGCCGCCGCCACTGCCCCCATCATCGCGCGCAGTACGGTCCCGGCTGGGATGGTCCGGGAAACGAAAAAACCTCTCGCGGGTAGCGAGAGGTCTGCACGCGGGTCCGAGGCACGGTGGCCGCTTCCGCGAAGTTCTTCCACGGTTCAGCGGCCACTGGGGACCGGCGCGCTGCTGGCGATAATCATGAGCTGAGCAGGCACGCTCGCAGTGTGCCACACCCCTCGCCGCGGATGGACGGGCATCTCACGATGCGGGCAGTGCCCGTCCGTGGCGGAACGGCTACGGCCGCACGGACAGGGTGTCGGTGAGGAACTCGCGGACGTGGGCCAGGATGGCCGTCCGGTCGAGCGTCGGGAGGCCCACCGCCAGCTGGATGCTGAATCCGTCGAGGAGGGCCCGGATGCGGGTCGCCACGCGTTCGGCGTCCACCGGGCGGAACTCCCCGCGCGAGATGCCCTCGGCGAGCAGCGCCACCAGGTCGCGGTGCCAGGCGCCCTCGATGGCCGCCTGCCGGTCGCGTTCCTGGGGACCGGCGTTCTGGGACCGGTTCCACACCTCCAGCCACAGCGTCCAGTGCGGGTCGCGGGCCCGGGTGGGCACGTACAGGTCCACGTACGCCTGCAGTCGCTCGGCCACCGGGCCGCGGCGGGCCAGCACGGCGCGGCGCGCACTGCCCAGTTCGGCCTCGCTCCACTCCAGGGTCTGGAGAAGGAGCTCGTCCTTGCTGCGGAAGTAGTAGAGGAGGTGGCCGCTGCTCATGCCGACCTCGCGGCCCAGGCCGGCCATGGTCAGGCCGTCCAGGCCGCGCTCGGCGATCGTGGCCATGGCGGCGACGAGTACGTCCTCGCGCGGGGGCGCGTTCTTGCGCGCCGCCCGTACCGGTACTCCGCCCGCCGCCATGCGCCGCTCCTTCGTGAGGTCCGCCGTAGGTCAGACCTTCGGCTGCTGCTGGGTGATGCAGTGGATACCGCCACCCCCGGCGAAAATCGTACGTGCGTCGACGAGGGTCACGGTCCGTTCGGGGAACAGGCCGCGGAAGATCTCGGCCGCCTCCTCGTCGCGGGGGTCGTCGAAGGAGCACAGCACGACGCCGTCGTTGCACAGGTAGTGGTTGATGTACGAGTAGTCCACCCACTCGCCGTCCTCCTCCAGCACGGTCGGCGCGGGGATCTCCACGACCTCCAGCCGCCGGCCGGCGGCGTCGGTGGACGCGCGCAGGATCGCCGCGATGGTCTTGCAGCGCTCGTGGTCCGGGTGGGAGGGGTCGGGCTGGGTGTGGACCATGACCACACCGGGACGGGCGAAGGCCGCGACGATGTCGACGTGGCCCTGCGTGCCGTAGGTGCCGTAGTCACCGGCCAGGCCGTACGGCAGCCAGATCGCCTTGGTGGTGCCGAGGTGGGCGTGGATCTCGGCCTCGACCTGCTCGCGGGTCCAGTCGGGGTTGCGGCCCTTGCCCAGCTGGACGGTGTCGGTGAGCAGGACGGTGCCCTCGCCGTCGACGTGGATCGCGCCGCCCTCGTTGACCAGCGGGGTGCTGAACGTGCGGGTGCCGAGCACGTCCGAGACGTGCCGGGCGATCTTCGCGTCGTGCTCCCAGCGGGCCCATTCCTGGGCGCCCCAGCCGTTGAAGGTCCAGTCGACGGCGGCCAGCTCACCGGCGCCGTCGGTGACGAAGGTCGGGCCGATGTCGCGCATCCAGGCGTCGTCGAGCGCGTGCTCGACGACGTCGAGCGGGTGGCCGTCGCCGGCGCCGGCGATCGCCCGGGCGTTCTCGGCGTCGCCCGGGCGGACCACGAGGGTCACGGGCTCGTACGCGCGCACCGCGCGGGCGACGGCCCCCCATGCCTCGCGGGCCTCGGTGAGCTCCTGCTCGGTGGTGAAGGTCGGGTTCGGGCTGGGCCAGGCCATCCAGGTGCGCTCGTGGGGCGTCCACTCGGCGGGCATCCGGAATCCGTTGTGCACGGGCTTGGCGGTCATGGCAGGCAGGTCCTTACGGCTGTGCTGGCTTACAGGAAGTACAGGCGGTTGAGGGAGACCGATGCGGCGGCTTCGGAGCGCAGGGGTTCCCCGTCGAGGGAGACGAGTCCGCTGCGCGCGTCCACGTCGACCGCGCCCACCCGGGAGTTGAGGAGCAGGTCCGCGGGCCCGATGCCGCGGGTGCCGCGGACGGCGACCCGGCGTCGGCGGGTCGGCATGGCGTCTTCGCCCAGGGCGGCTGCGGCGGCCGAGACGAAGGCGACGGAGATGTCGGCCGCGGTGGCCCCGTACGAGCCGAACTGCGGGCCGAGGACGAGGGGTTCGCAGGTGTCGGTGGCGGCGTTGGGGTCGCCGGTGACGCCGTAGGCGGGGAACCCGGACTTGAGGACGAGCTGCGGCTTCGCGCCGAAGAACTGGGGGCGCCAGAGCACGATGTCGGCGAGCTTGCCGACCTCGATGGAGCCGATCTCGTGCGCCAGGCCGTGGGCGATGGCCGGGTTGATCGTCAGCTTGGCCATGTAGCGCAGCACGCGGGCGTTGTCGTCGCCCTCGCCGTCGCCCTCCAGCGGGCCGAGTTCGCCCTTCATCTTCGCGGCCATCGCGAAGGTGCGGCGGACCGTCTCGCCGGCCCGGCCCATGCCCTGGGCGTCGGAGGAGGTGATGCCGATGGCGCCCAGGTCGTGCAGCACGTCCTCGGCGCCCATCGTCCCGGCCCGGATCCGGTCGCGGGCCATCGCGGCGTCGCCGGGGAGGTCGGGCTTGAGGTCGTGGACGGAGACGATCATGCCGTAGTGCTCGGCGACGGCGTCCCGGCCGAAGGGCAGCGTCGGGTTGGTGGAGGAGCCGATGACGTTCGGCACGCCCGCCATCTTCAGCACGTTGGGGACGTGCCCGCCGCCGCAGCCCTCGATGTGGAAGGCGTGGATGGTCCGGCCCTCCAGCACCCGCAGGGTGTCCTCGACGGAGAGGCATTCGTTGAGGCCGTCCGAGTGCAGGGCGACCTGTACGTCGTGCTCCTCGGCCACCCGCAGCGCCGTGTCCAGGGCCCGGGTGTGCGCGCCCATGTCCTCGTGCACCTTGAAGCCGGAGGCGCCGCCTTCGGCGAGGGCCTCGACGAGGGGAGCGGCGTCCGAGGAGGAGCCGCGGGCGAGGAAGCCGATGTTCACGGGCCAGGCGTCGAAGGCGTTGAAGGCGTGCTTCAGGGCCCACGGGGAGTTGACCCCGACGCCCCACACCGGGCCGAACTCCTGGCCGATGACGGTGGTGACGCCCGCGGCGAGCGAGGCCTCCATGATGCGCGGGGACAGCAGGTGCACGTGGGTGTCGACGGCGCCGGCGGTGGCGATCAGGCCCTCGCCGGAGACGATCGAGGTGCCGGTGCCGACGACGACGTCGACTCCGTCGAGGGTGTCGGGGTTGCCGGCCCGGCCGATCGCGTGGATACGGCCCTCGCGGATGCCGATGGAGACCTTGCGGATGCCGAGGACGGCGTCGATGACCAGGACGTTGCTGATCACGACGTCGCAGGTCCCGCGGACTGCGGCCGCCTTCAGGTGCAGGCCGTCGCGGGCGGTCTTGCCGAAGCCCGCCAGGAATTCGTCCCCCGGCTTCTGCGCGTCCGACTCCACCCGTACGGTCAGCCCGGAGTCGCCCAGCCGGACCCGGTCCCCCGCCCGGGGGCCGAACACGGCCGCGTACTCGTGGGGATCGATGTGCCGGCTCCCCGGCGCGCAGTGCGCGCTGTGATCGGTGTGCGGCGTCTGCCTGCTCATGCCGTCGTCCCTTCCGGGCGGTCGGTGGTGTCGGCCCGGCCGTCCCCGGCCGGGGTGGCGCCCAGGTAGCCGCAGGCCGCCGCGCGGCGCAGGGCCTCCTCCCGGGCCCCGGGGGCGTCGAGGGGGCCGTCCACCAGGCCCGCGAAGCCGATCGCGATGCGGTCGCCGCCGATGGGGACGAGCCCGACGTCGCCCTCCCCGTGCGGGTCGAACCGTACGGAGGAGCCCGCCGGCACGCACAGCCGCATGCCGTAGGCGGCGGCGCGGTCGAAGTCCAGGCGCGGGTTCGCCTCGAAGAAGTGGAAGTGGGAGGTCACGCTCACCGGCACGGCGGCGGTGTTGCGCACGTGCAGGTGCCGGACCGGCTCCGGCTGGGGGACGCCGGGGCCGGGGACGACGGCGCCCGGGGCGTCGTCGCCGAGCGGCACCGCACCCCGGACGGGGGACGAGACCACCGCGAGGCGGGATCCGTCGTCGAAGACGGCTTCCACGTGCACCTCGGTGACCACGTCGGCGACGCCCGGCAGGACGTCGTCGGGGCCCAGCACGCTCCGGGCCTCCTCGATGGCCTCGGCGAGCCGTTTGCCGTCGCGGGCCGCCTCGCAGACCGTGTCCGCGATCAGCGCGGTGGCCTCCGGGACGTTGAGCTTCAGACCCCGGGCCCGCCGGGCCCTGGCCAGTTCCGCAGCGCTGCGGAGCAGCAGCCGGTCGCGCTCCGTAGGGGTCAGCCGCACGCCGATCCACCACCTCTTGAGTCGAAGACTTAGAGCATCACTCTAACTCTTCATTTCGTGGCTGGGAATCATTGACCTGAACACGGGGCTTGAGTCACATTGAGTGTCGCTCAAACACAAGCGCAACCACCCCCCGCCCTGCCAAGGGAGTCCCCCATGCCCATCGAACAGCGCGGAGTCGACACCATCCCCGAGGAGGAGCGGACCAGCGGTCCCCGTGACCTGATCTCGATCCTCCTCGGCTCCAACCTGTGCCTCGGTGTGATCGTCTTCGGCTGGCTGCCCCCGTCCTTCGGACTGGGCCTGTGGCCCTCGGTCACGGCCATCGTGACCGGCACCCTCGTCGGCATCGCCTTCACCGCGCCGCTGGCGCTCGTCTCCCTGCGCACCGCGACCAACCTCTCCACCTCCAGCGGCGCGCAGTTCGGTGTGCGCGGCCGGCTCGTGGGGTCGGTGGTGGGGCTGCTGCTCTCACTGGGCTACACCGCGCTCACGCTGTGGATCGGCGGCGACGTCATGGTCGGCACCCTCGCGCGGCTCACCGGGCTCCCGGACACCGGCCTTTCGCGGGCCGTCATGTACGGCCTGCTCGCCGCGTGTACCGTCGTCGCGGCCGTCTTCGGCTACCGGTTGCTGCTGCGCATGAGCAAGGTGCTGTCCATCGCCATGGTGCTGCTGCTGGCGGCCGGCCTCGTCGCCTACGCCCCGGACTTCACCACCGCGGCTCCGCCCGAGACCCCGTACCTGCTCGGTTCCTTCTGGCCGACATGGCTGCTGGCCGCCGTCGCCGCCGGGCTCAGCGGCCCCGTCGCCTTCATCACCCTGCTGGGCGACTACACCCGCTACATCTCCCCGCGCCGGCACACCTCGCGCAAGGTCCTGTGGGCCACCGCCTTCGGCCTGCTGATCGGTCTGCTGATCCCGCAGCTCTTCGGCACCTTCACCGCGCTGGCCGCCCGGGCGGGCCTGGACTACGCCGGGCCGCTGGTCGAGGCCGCGCCCTTCTGGTACCTGCTCCCGCTGCTGGTGGCGGCCGCGGCCGGCTCGGTAGGCAACGCCGGGCTGATGCTCTACTCCATGGGCCTGGACCTCGACGCGATCGTCCCCCGGGCGACCCGCACCACGGCCACCGTGATCGCCGCGGCCGTCGCGACCGCCTTCGTGTTCGTCGGGTCCTTCGAGTGGGACGTGCAGTCCGCGATGACCTCGTTCGTGCTGGTGCTGACCGCGATCGGCACCCCGTGGGCCGTGATCACCCTGATCGGCCACGTGCGCTGCCGCGGGGTCTACGACGCCGACGCGCTGCAGGTCTTCAACCGCCGCTCGGTGGGCGGGGCCTACTGGTACCGCTCCGGCTGGAACGTCGCGGCCACCGCCTCCTGGGCGATCGGCGCGGTCGTCGGCCTGCTCGCCGTGACCACCCCCTTCCACGAGGGTCCGCTGCTCGCCCTCACCGGCGGCGTGGACTGCTCCTTCGTCCTCTCCGGCCTCACCGGCGGCCTCGTGTACACCGCGCTCACCGCCCGCCGCGCGCCCGCCCCGGCCCCGGGGGCCGCCGCCGAGGAGCCCGCGAACGCCTGAGGCCCCTCCCCCGTACACGAACGGGCCCGCACCCCGGAGATCCGGAGTGCGGGCCCGTTCCCGTAGGCGGGTGGCGACTAGCCCAGGGGGTGCATCCAGCCGTGGGTGTCGGCGGCACGGCCGGTCTGGAGCTCCAGCAGCGCCTTGCGCAGGCGCATGGTGACCTCGCCCGGCTCGCCGTCGCCCTGGGTCCAGTCGGCGCGCTCGGACTTGACCGAGCCGACCGGGGTGATGACGGCGGCGGTGCCGCAGGCGAACACCTCGGTGAGGGTGCCGTTGGCGTTGTCGCGCTGCCAGTCCTCGGTGGTCAGGCGGCCCTCCTCGGCGGTGTAGCCGAGGTCGCGCGCGATGGTGAGGAGGGAGTCGCGGGTGATGCCGGGGAGCAGCGAGCCGGTCAGCTCGGGGGTGACGATGCGGTCGCCGTACACGAAGTACAGGTTCATCCCGCCCATCTCCTCGATCCAGCGGTGCTCGACGGCGTCGAGCCAGACGACCTGGTCGCAGCCGTGCGAGGCGGCCTGGGCCTGCGCGACCAGCGAGGCCGCGTAGTTGCCGCCGGTCTTGGCCGCGCCGGTACCGCCCTTGACCGCGCGGACGTAGTCCTCGGAGAGCCAGACGGAGACGGGCTTGACCCCTCCGGGGAAGTACGCGCCGGCCGGCGAGGCGATGACGATGAAGAGGAACTCGTTGGCCGGGCGGACGCCGAGGCCGACCTCGGAGGCGAACATGAACGGACGCAGGTAGAGGGAGGCCTCGCCGGAGTCCGGGACCCAGGCGCGGTCCTGCTTGATCAGGGCGTCGCAGGCCTCGATGAACAGCTCGACCGGCAGCTCCGGCATCGCCATGCGGCGCGCCGAGGCCTGGAAGCGCTCGGCGTTGGCTTCGGGGCGGAAGGTGGCGACGGTGCCGTCGGGCTGCCGGTAGGCCTTGAGCCCTTCGAAGATCGTCTGCGCGTAGTGCAGGGTCATGTTCGCCGGGTCGATCGAGAGCGGGGCGTACGGGACCAGTTCGGCGTCGTGCCAGCCGCGGCCCTCGGTCCACTTGATCGTCACCATGTGGTCGGTGAAGTGGCGGCCGAAGCCGGGGCTGGCCAGGATCGCCTCGCGCTCCGCGTCGGACAGCGGGTTCGAGGAGGGCTTGAGCTCGATCGTGGGCGTCGTCATGAGTGCTTGTCCTTCACCGGTTGTGTATGGCGGACCGCGCTCACGGCGTACTAGGACGTCCGAGCTTCCCCGCATTCCGCGGCCTCGCGTTCGATTATCGCGCGCGGGCAGGCTTCGGAGAAGCGGGGGATTGCGGCCCAGGGGAGATGGTGGCACCCGGGGCCGCACAGGAAAAGCCGCCAGGTCCCATTGTGACCCGGCGGCTTCCTGGGGTGGAGCGGCCGGGTCAGCCGGCTACTCGCGCGGCGAGGGCGTCGCCGATCGCGTCGGTGGAGCGGAAGGTGCCGTCGCGCTCCGCGAGGTCGGCGGAGACCGCGTCCTCGATGCGGACGGCCTCGGCCTCGTAGCCCAGGTGGCGCAGCAGGAGGGCGACGGAGAGGATCGTCGCGGTCGGGTCGGCCTTGCCGGTGCCGGCGATGTCCGGGGCCGAGCCGTGGACGGGCTCGAACATGGACGGGAAGGCGCCGGTCGGGTTGATGTTCCCGGAGGCGGCCAGGCCGATTCCGCCGGTGACGGCCGCGGCCAGGTCGGTGAGGATGTCACCGAAGAGGTTGTCCGTGACGATGACGTCGAAGCGCTCCGGCTGGGTGACGAAGAAGATCGTCGCCGCGTCGACGTGCAGGTAGTCGGTGGTGACCTCGGGGTACTCCTGGCCGACCTTGTCGAAGATGTTCTTCCACATGTGGCCCGCGTACACGAGGACGTTGTTCTTGTGGACCAGCGTCAGCTTCTTGCGGGGGCGGGAGTTGGCCCGCTCGTACGCGTCCCGGACGACGCGCTCGACACCGTACGCGGTGTTGACGCTGACCTCGGTGGCCACCTCGGCGGGGGTACCGGTGCGCAGGCTGCCGCCGTTGCCGGTGTACGGGCCCTCGGTGCCCTCGCGGACGACGACGAAGTCGATGTCCGGACGGCCCGCCAGCGGGGTGGCGGTGTTGGGGAACAGCTTCGACGGCCGCAGGTTGATGAAGTGGTCGAAGGCGAAGCGCAGCTTGAGCAGCAGGCCGCGCTCCAGCACGCCGGACGGGACCGAGGGGTCGCCGATGGCGCCCAGCAGGATCGCGTCGTGGTGCTTCAGGGCCTCGAGTTCCGCGTCCGGGAGGGTCTCACCGGTGCGGTGCCAGCGCTGGGCGCCGAGGTCGTATTGCCTGGTCTCCAGCTTCACATCCTGGGGCAGGACCGCGGTAAGGACCTTGAGTCCCTGAGCCACGACTTCCTGGCCGATGCCATCACCGGGGATCACTGCGAGATTGATGCTGGTCGACATGGCGAAACCGTACTCCGTGTCCAGCCCTCAGACATTTCACGTCCACGATGTGGACGTGAAATGTCCCGGACGGGCGTTGTGCGGGGGCTGGTCAGTGGCCGGTCGAGCCGCCGTTGTCACGGCGGTCGAGGGCGCGCTGCAGGGCCGCGGCGGCGTTCTTGCGTTCGTCGGCCGAGGCGGAGGCGTGGCGGACGCGACGGGTGGCGGTGGTGGCGGTCATGGTGATCGACTCCTTGAGATCACGGCGTGGCGGGGCCACGGATGAGGGGTTCCTTCAAGGCGCCGGAAGAGGCGGGGAGCAGCGCGCCGCAGGGGTTGCCTGCCAGGGGCACGCGCTCTCGACCGCCATTCGCCCGATCGGCGAGACGTTCGGCTCCTACCAAGCTAGGCCAGGTCCCGCTGTATGTCTCGGCAATTACTCGGACTTCCTACTATCTGAGACGCGAACCCCCTCGAAAAGCCTCCCTCCGGAGGTCCGCTTCAGCCCTTCTCCGAGCGAAGTTCCCTGATCAGAGCCCTGACGGCGAGGGTTGCGGCGGATTCCGCCGTAGTGACGTATCCCACCTGCCTCACAGGCCCCTGCGGGCCCAGACCGGTGATCTCCACCGCCTCGGTCGCGTCCCTCAGCGCCAGTTCGGGCATGATCGCCATGCCGTGCCCGCGGCCGACCATGGTCAGCACCATCGCGTCGTCCTCCGCCTTGACCGTCGCCCGCGGGATCCAGTCCTGGGCCCGCCACCAGGCGCGGGTGTAGGAGCCGCAGTTCTCGTCCCAGTCCATGAACGGCAGCGACCTCGGGTCCGGATGACCGGCCGGGTGCACCAGGTGGTACGCCTCCTGCGCGAGCACCCCGGTCAGCAGGCCGGGCGGCGTATCGTCGCTGACACCGCCCAGCGTGGCGATGCCCAGGTCCGCTCGGCCCGCCGCCACTTCCCCGGCCGCACCCGCGCCGATCTCGCGCACCACGCGGACCTCGGGGCGGATCCCGGGGTGCCGGGCCGCCAGCCGTTGCAGGGCCGGCGGCAGCAGGTGCAGGGCGGCGCTGCGGAACGCCACGATCCGCAGTACGCCCCCGAGTGCGCCGCGGCCCCCCTCCCGGGCCGCGCCGCGCACCTCCGCGCCCATGACCTCGTACGACCGCAGGATGCGGCGGGCGTGACCGACCGCCCGCTCCCCCGCCGGCGTGGGCGACGCCCCTGACCGCCCCCGCTCGAAGAGCACGGCGCCGAGCTTGGCCTCACTGCCGCGCACCGAGTGGGACACGGCCGACTGGGTGACGCCGAGGGCCGCTGCCGCGGCGGAGAAGGAGCCGGCCTCCGCGACGGCGACCAGGATCCGCAGTTCCTGCGGGAGGAGTTCGGACACCGGGGCCCACCTCGTCGTATGAGTGCTGTTCATGGATGTGTGACTTCCATGAGCCCAACCCCCTGCCCGGCCGCCGGATTCCTTCCTAGCGTCGTGGCCATGACCACGAACA
The DNA here is from genome assembly GCF_000720645.1 of Streptomyces sp. NRRL S-378. NCBI lineage: Bacteria > Bacillati > Actinomycetota > Actinomycetes > Kitasatosporales > Streptomycetaceae > Streptomyces > Streptomyces sp. NRRL S-378. The sequence goes on along the minus strand of NZ_JOBX01000007.1, from coordinate 7,498 downwards.
CCGCTCACGCCGTCCACCAGATCGCCCGCCCCGAGGGCTTCCCCGCCGCCTCCGACTTCGCGTACGTCACCTCCCCGGTCCCCGAGCCGCGGCCCGGCACCGCCCTGGTGGAGAACCTGCTGCTCTCCGTGGACCCGTACCACCGCGGTCTGATGGACGGCGGGGAGGGCGGCTTCGAGCTGAACACCCCGCTGGAGGGCCGCTCGGTGGGCCGCGTGATCGCCTCCCGCGACCCGGGGCTGCGCGAGGGCGACCTGGTCTTCCACCGCGAGGGATGGCGCACCCACGCCCTCGTCACCCTCGGCGAGGCGGGTACGCGCCGGCTGCGCGACCACGCGGACGTCCCGCTGGAGGCGTACCTCTCGATCCTCGGCGGTACCGGACTGACGGCGTACGCCGCACTGACCCGGACGGCGGCGCTGCGCGAGGGCGAGGACCTGTTCGTCTCCGCCGCCGCGGGCGGGGTCGGCACCGCCACCGGACACATCGCCCGGCTGCTGGGCGCCCGGCGGATCATCGGCAGCGCGGGCTCGGCGGCGAAGGTCCGCCACCTCACGGACGTCCTCGGCTTCGACGCGGCCTTCGACTACCACGACGCCCCCGTCGGCGAGCAGCTCGCGAAGGCCGCCCCCGAGGGCATCGACGTCTACGTGGACAACGTGGGCGGCGAGCACCTGGAGGGCGCGATCGGCGCGCTGCGCGAGTTCGGGCGGATCGCCTGGGTCGGCGCCGTATCGACCTACAACGGCGACCGCTCCCCCGCCGCGCCCCGCAACCTCTTCGAGGTGGTCCACAAGTCGCTGCGCATGGAAGGCGTATTGGTCCGCCATCACACCCATCTGCAGGACGAGCTGGAGGACTTCCTCGTCCCTCATCTGCGCAGCGGCCGGATCGGGACCGACACCACCGTCGTGCAGGGGTTCGAGCACACGGTGGACGCCTTCCGGGGCATGCTCCGCGGGGAGAACGTGGGCAAGATGCTCGTGCGGGCCGGCGGCTGATCGCGGCCGTACCGAAGTTCACCGAACTCTTCACGCGGCCCGTGTACGGGGCCCCCGCCGGCCTCCCGTCGACCGGCGCGGTGATCGGCCAGGCGACCTGCGGACCTCCACGTCCCGGCGAACTCCTCCCGCGAGGACTTCTTCAACGCGGTGGCGTACCACCAGGGCTGGTACGGCTTCACGATCCTGGCCGACTCCGACGGCACCTGGTCGCGCCGCTCCACGGGCATCGAGACGGGCTCGGCCGGCATCACGGGGTCGCAGGTCCTGCTCCTAGAGGACGTCCCCGTCGCGCCAGTCGAAGTCGAGCCGCGCGGCGGGGTCCGGCCGGGCTCCGCCGGGCGGTGCCCACACGTAGGTGGAGCCCTCCTCCTCGGGCAGCCGTACCGGCCCGTCCGGCGAGAGCGCACCCACCTGGCCCGACCACACCGACCAGCCGCGGGCCAGGTAGAGCCCGGCCCCCTCCTCCGACGCCGACAGCGCGCCCAGCACGTAGGCCCGGGCCACGATCCGCTCCAGCCCGGCCATGACCCGCCCGCCGAGGCCGCGCCGGCGCAGCTCCGCCCGTACGGCCACGGCCTCGACGTATCCCGTGCGCAGGGCGTGCCCGCGGTGCACGACCCGCCGCTGCACGACGCTGCCGTGGGCTGCGAGCCGGCCGTCCACGCCGATCAGGACGTGCATCCCGCCGAGCGCGTGCTCGAAGTCCTCGTCGGCGAAGTCGCCCTCGAAGGCGTCGTCGAGCAGCGCCCGGATCGCACGGAGCTCACCTGCGGTCAGCTCCGAGGTGTGCGCGGTCCGCGTGTCCATCACTGCTCCAGCCAGTCGGTGTACCGGGTACGGATGCCGGGGCTCGCGGGCGGACAGGACCCGAGGCCTGGCCGCTCGTCCCGCGAACGTACCAAGGACCGGGAACCGCTTTGCGGACGCCGAACGCCGTACACCGGCCGCCATCGGCCGAAGCGGCTCTAGCGGTCTGGACCAATACGTCGGCAGACTCGCCCCATGTCGCCCGATACCCCCGATACCCAGCAATGGACCCCCACCCACGGCCAGCCGTACCGTCCCACCGCCTACCGGCCCGAGCGGATGCCGCGGCACGAATCCCTGGCCCGGGCCGCCGCGTTGCGCGCCCGGATGGACGAGCGGCGGACCGTGCGCCACTTCTCGACCGACCCGGTGCCCGAGCAGGTCGTGCGGGACGCCATCGCGTGCGCGGCCACCGCGCCGTCCGGGGCGCACCAACAGCCGTGGACCTTCGTCCTGGTCAAGGACCCGGCCGTGCGCGGCCGGATCCGCGCCGCCGCGGAACAGGAGGAGGAGCTCTCCTACGACGGCCGCCTCGGCGACGAATGGCTGGCGGCCCTGCGCCCGCTCGGCACGGACGCCGTCAAGACCCATCTGACGGATGCGCCCGCGCTGATCGTGGTCTTCCAGCAGCGGTACTGGCTCGGCCCGGACGGTACGAAGCACAAGCACTACTACGTGGACGAGTCGGTCGGCATCGCGGTCGGCATGCTCCTGTCCGCACTGCACCTGAGCGGCCTCGCCGCCCTGATCCACACCCCGAGCCCGATGCGCTTCCTGAGCCACGTCCTGGACCGGCCGGCGAACGAGAAGGCCTTCGCGGTCATCCCCGTCGGATATCCGGCGGACGACTGCGAGGTCCCGGACCTGGTCCGCAAGTCCCTCGACCAGGTCATGGTCGAGGTGTGACGGCCTCCGCGGCGGGCGGCTCCGGGGAGGGCCCGGGCTGCCCGCCGCCGAGCGCCTCCGCGAGCCGCATCCCGATCCGCACCCGGTCCTCGGACGTACCCGCCTCCATGGCGGCCCGTACCTGCCGCAGGATCAGCCAGTCCCGCACCACCTTGGCCACCCCGAGCACGGCGGCCGTCACGATCACCGCGGTCAGCATCATCCGTGCCTCCGCGCCGAAGCCTCCGGGGCGTAGCAGGGGCCGCGCCGCAGGGTGACGAAGGCTCCGCCCATGGCGATCTCGCCGGGGAACCACGGCTGGTCCCGCAGCCGCTCGGGGATCCGGCCCGGCCGCTGCGCCAGACCGCTCCGGCGCAGCCTGCGTTCGAGTTCGTCCCGTTCCACGGAGCAGCACCACTCGACGACCACGTCCCCGCCGCCATGGGTGTAGACGTTCGCCGATCCGTGGGCGGCCCCGGCCGCGCCCAGCAGGCGCGGGCGCCTGAGGAGCCTGCTGTTCAGCCAGTCCTGCGCCGCGACCGATCCGGGGTCGCCCCCTGCGCCGGCGCGCCCGCTCAGCTCCGCCGCCTCGGCGGGGTGCAGCCGGTGGCGGTTGCGCCGCCACAGTTGCGTCAGTCCGTCACCGTGCTCCGGCAGCGCCGGACGCCAGTCCGGGTCGGGGTGCAGCAGATGGACCGCGGCCCGGTCGCGCAGCAGGGTCAGCGCCCAGGTCCGGCCCGTCGGGACGATGCGCAGCCCGGGCACCCCGCGCAGTCCGCCGTGGTACTGGTCGATGCGCGGCAGCACCGTGGCGAGGACCCGGTCGGCCATGGCCGGGTGCAGTCCGAGGGCCAGCCCGGTGCGGCCCGGGCGGGCGGAGGTGAACCCGAAGAGGGCCCCGTCGCGGTGCTCGCCCTCCCGGAGCCCGTCGGCGAGCTCGGCCAGGATGAGCGACTCGAGGACGCGCTGCCCCTCGTCCTCGGCGTCCGGGACCGGTTGGCGGTGGTCGATCAGCCCCGCTTCGGCCCAGCCGAGGCAGGTACGGTGCGGCAGTCCGGTGGCTGCGCGGCAGATGGCTGCGGCTCGGTGGCGGTTGTCGGTGCGCCTGGACATACGTCTCCCCGGGCGCCGGTCCCGGTACGGGCGCGTAGAGGTTGCATGTCTCCAGCGGTCTTTCCCACCCCGTACGGGAACTCGTCAGAGCCCTTGGCTCCCCCGGGTCACCGGGCCCGGGTAGCGGAGCTGGTCGCCGTACACGACAACTGGGGCCAGGCTAGCAGGAGTTGTCCGGTGGGGAAATGGATACCGCCCCCGCTCCGGACTTGGGGGTACCGGAACGGGGGCGGGGTTCAGCAGGGGCCGGAGATCAGCCCATGTGGGGGTAGCCGTACTCGGTCGGCGGGACCAGGGTCTCCTTGATGGAGCGGGTCGAGGTCCAGCGGAGCAGGTTCGACGCGGCGCCGGCCTTGTCGTTGGTGCCGGAGGCGCGGCCGCCGCCGAAGGGCTGCTGGCCGACGACGGCGCCGGTGGACTTGTCGTTGATGTAGAAGTTGCCCGCCGCGAAGCGGAGCTTCTCCATCGCGTCCGCCGCCGCGTAGCGGTCCGCGGCGATGATCGAGCCGGTCAGGGCGTAGGCCGAGACGGACTCCATCTGCGCCAGCATGGCGTCGTAGTTCTCGTCCTCGTAGACGTGGATCGCCAGGATCGGGCCGAAGTACTCGGTCGTGAAGACCTCGTTCTCCGGATCGGTGCAGACGATGACCGTCGGGCGGACGAAGTAGCCCTCGGAGTCGTCGTAGGTGCCACCGGCGACGATCTCGCAGGTCGGGTCGGCCTTGGCGCGGTCGATCGCGGCCTTGTTCTTCGCGAAGGACCGCTCGTCGATGACGGCGCCGATGAAGTTGGACAGGTCGGTGACCGGGCCCATGGTGATGCCGTCGACCTCGGCCGCGAAGGCCTCCTTGAAGCCGTCGTTCCAGATGGAGGCCGGAACGTAGGCGCGCGAGGACGCCGAGCACTTCTGGCCCTGGAACTCGAAGGAGCCGCGGGTCAGGGCGGTCTTCAGGATCGCGCGGTCCGCGGACGGGTGCGCGACGACGAAGTCCTTGCCGCCGGTCTCGCCGACCAGGCGCGGGTAGGACTTGTACTTCTCGATGTTGTTGCCGACCGTCTTCCACAGGTACTGGAAGGTCTTGGTCGAGCCGGTGAAGTGGATGCCCGCGAGCTCCGGGTGGTTCAGGGCCACCTCGGACACGGCGATGCCGTCGCCCGTCACCAGGTTGATGACGCCCTTGGGCAGGCCGGCCTCCTCCAGGAGCTCCATGAGGAGGACCGCGGAGTGGGTCTGCGTCGGGGACGGCTTCCACAGGACCACGTTGCCCATCAGGGCGGGAGCGGTCGGCAGGTTGCCGGCGATGGCCGTGAAGTTGAACGGCGTGATCGCGTAGACGAAGCCTTCGAGCGGGCGGTGGTCGCTGCGGTTCCACACGCCGGCGGAGTTCGCGACCGGCTGCTCGGCCAGGATCTGGCGGGCAAAGTGGACGTTGAAGCGCCAGAAGTCGACGAGCTCGCACGGGGTGTCGATCTCCGCCTGCTGGGCGGTCTTCGACTGGCCCAGCATGGTGGAGGCGGCGAGCTTCTCGCGCCACGGGCCGGACAGCAGCTCGGCGGCGCGCAGGATGATGGCGGCGCGGTCGTCGAAGGACATCGCGCGCCAGGCCGGGGCGGCGGCCAGGGCGGCGTCGATGGCCTCCTGGGCGTCGGCCTGGGTGGCGTTCGCGTAGGTGCCGAGCACCGACTTGTGGTCGTGCGGCTGGACCACGTCGAAACGCTCGCCGCCGCCCATCCGCTTGACGCCGTTGATCGTCATCGGAAGGTCGACCGGGTTCTCGGCGAGCAGCTTGAGCTGCGCCTCGAGCCGCGTGCGCTCCGGGGTCCCGGGGGCGTACGAGTGGACCGGCTCGTTGACCGGCGCGGGGACCTGGGTCACAGCATCCATGGGGCTGATAACTCCTTAGACCTGGTTCTTGGCTAGTTCTTGGTGATCATCGAGCGGACGAAGAAGAGCAGGTTGGCCGGCTTCTCCGCGAGGCGGCGCATGAAGTAGCCGTACCAGTCCGTCCCGTACGCGGTGTAGACGCGCATCCGGTGGCCCTCGGCGGCGAGCCGGAGGTGCTCCTCGCTGCGGATGCCGTACAGCATCTGGAATTCGTACTCGTCCAGCTTGCGCCCGGCCTTGCGGGCGAGCTCCTGGCCGATGGCGATCAGACGCGGGTCGTGGGACCCGATCATCGGGTAGCCCTCGCCGTCCATCAGGATCTTCAGGATGCGGACGTACGCCTTGTCGATCTCCGCCTTGTCCAGGTACGCGACCTCGGCGGGCTCCTTGTAGGCGCCCTTGACGATCCGCACGCGGCTGCCGTTGGCCGCCAGGCGGCGGGCGTCGGCCTCGGTGCGGAAGAGGTAGGCCTGGATCACGCAGCCGGTCTGCGGGAAGTCCTTCCGCAGCTCCTCGTGGATGGCGAACATCGAGTCGAGGGTGGTGTGGTCCTCGGCGTCCAGCGTCACGGTGGTGCCGATGGCGGCGGCGGCCTCGACGACCGGGCGGACGTTGGCGAGCGCCAGCTCGTGGCCGCCCTCCAGCGCCTGGCCGAACATGGACAGCTTCACGGACATCTCGGCCTTCTCGCCGAGGCCGAGCTCCGCGAGGCGCTCGATGAGCTGGAGGTAGGCGTCGCGGGCGGCGTAGGACTGCTCCACCTCGGTGATGTCCTCACCGACGACGTCCAGGGTGACCTCGAGGCCGGCCCGCGTGAGGTCCTCGACGATCGGGATGACCTGATCGACCGTCTCGCCGGGGATGAACCGGTTCACCACGGGCTTGGTCACCGGGGCGGCAGAGACGATACGGCGCATCTTGTCGCTGCGCGAAGCGGCGAGGATCACGGGACCCAGCACGGGGCACCTCCAGCGGGTGGCAGAAGAAAAGCTCAAGTAAAACCACCGTGAAACCTAAGGATCGCTTTGATCCTCTGCCATCGACAGCTGTCACGCATCCCTGTCCGCGATCTCATACATCTGTCTGAAGAACGGGGCCGGAGGTGGGAGAATGTCCGGGTGAAGGGCGATTACCAGGACCTGGTGGACGAGATCTCGGCGCTGCTCGGCGCCCCGGCGACCCTGGAGAACCGGGACTTCCGCCTCATCGCCTTCGGTGCCCACGACAGCGACGACGATCTCGCGATGGACCCGGTGCGCACCCGCTCGATCCTGACCCGGCAGTCGACGGCGGCCGTGCGGTCCTGGTTCGAGGGCTTCGGCATCGCCCGCGCCACCGGCCCCGTCCGCATCCCGGCGGCACCCGACGCGGGGGTGTTCCGGGGCCGGATCTGTCTGCCGGTGCGCTACCGGGGCATCGTGCAGGGGTACGTGTGGCTGCTCGACCAGGAGCCCGGCACGCCCGGCCCCGATCCCGCGGCGCTGTCCGCGGCCATGGAGGTGGCCCAGCGGATCGGGGTGCTGCTCGCCGAGGAGGCGAAGGCGGGGGCGGACCTGTCGCGGGAGTTCCAGGCGGTCCTCACGGCAGGGCGGGGGTGGCAGCAGGACATGGCGGTGGCCGCGCTGCGGGCCGCCCTCGGCCCGGCCGGGGACGGCCTGCACGTGGCGGTCTGCGTGGCGCCGTGGCCCGGCGAGGCCCCGGCGTCGGTGCCGGGCGCCGCGGCGGTGTGCGTCGTGCCCCGGCGGGGCGGCGGGGCGGGTGAGCCGGGCGACGCTCCCGGTACCGGCGGGGCGGGGGGGCCGGC